>JACDQH010000005.1 GCA_018101195.1 Rickettsiaceae bacterium H1 | reverse complement strand
AGATGGTTATGCCGGGTGATGATGTTGAATTTATCGTAGAATTGATTTCACCTATAGCTATGTCGACGGGTTTGAAATTTGCTATTAGAGAAGGAGGTCGTACTATAGGTGCGGGTTCTGTGTTGGAGATTTTGGAATAGACGGGATAGGAATTAGGAGTATAGCTCAATTGGTAGAGCGTTGGTCTCCAAAACCAAAGGTTATAGGTTCGAGTCCTATTACTCCTGCTTTTGATTGTTTTATGGTTACTTTATTACGTCAATTTTATAATGAAATGATCCAGGAATGGAAAAGTGTTTCTTGGATGGATATCAATCAATCTATTAGATTATTGTTTTTAATGATTGTTATTATAATATTGTTATCTTCTTTTTTTTCCCTTGTTGATTTTATTTCTTTTTTCTTTATTGATTTAATTGCTAATTAATTAAAATATGGTTGATTGTCATAATTGGTATATACTTCAAGTTAAATCTGGTTCGGAGAATACCGTTCTAAATATCATTGAGAATGATATTAAAATATCCAATGAAAGAAGTAATTTTATAAAAGAAGTGTTCTACCCTACTAGTAGTGAAAAAACAAAAAGTAATAAATCTAAGTTGGCTTCAGGTTATATTTTTATAAAAATGAATATGAATGATAAAGATAGTGTTGCTAATGTTCTCTCTATTCCTTCCGTTATAAAATTTTTGGGAACTAGTAAAGGAGCGAAAATTATTTCCAATGCGGAAATTGAAAGAGTTAGAAATCGTGTTGATAATTTATCTGTTTCAGATAGTATTAATTCTTCACTAAAAATTGGTGATGAAGTGAAGATAATTAGCGGCCCTTTTAATTCCTTTGTTGGAAAAATAGAAGATATCGATTTTGAAAAACAAGAATTAAGAGTGTTACTTATGATTTTTGGCCGTTCTACCCCTGTTGACCTTGGGTTTGATAAAATAGAAAAAGTAAAATAATTATGGTGAATTTAAGCTCTGTTGTTAGGTTGAAATTAAAAGTTGGTCAAATGTCGCCTAATCCTGCTATTGCTTCTGTTTTAGGGCAAAGAGGAGTAAATATAATGAAATTTTTACAGCAATTTAATTCTTTAGTGAAGGATTATCAACAAAATTGTAATGTGATTATTCTTGCTAAAATTTTTAAAGATAAGAATTTTGATATAATAATTAAAGGTAGGCCTTCGGCAGATTTGTTGAAAGAAAAAGCCGGTTTATCTAAAGGTTCGAGCGAACCGGGTAAGGTGAGTAAAGGTAAGCTTACAATGCTAGAAATAAATGAAATTGCTGAATTAAAAGCTAAAAATATTCATAATAAAAATTTATCTGGTATTGTAAAAATGTTGCTTGGTACGGCTTATTCGATAGGGATAATTGTTGAAGGTTGATGTTCGTGTATAATATGCAAGAATCGTTGTTTAATGTTGTTTCTTTGGCCGGTTCAAGTTTTATCGAATCTGTTGATTTAGTTGTTATGCTGGACAGTAAATCTATTAAAAATTCTATTAAAGGTGTGATTGATTTGCCCCATGGATCAGGTCGTGAAGTCAAAGTAGCCGTCTTGGCTAAAGGTGATGATGCTAAGATGGCCACTGATGCCGGAGCTGATTATGTTGGAGAAGAAGATTTAGTACAAAAGGTATTGAATGATACTACAATCCAATTTGATTGGTTTTTATCTACGCCTGATCTTATGCCTCTTGCAGCTCGTCTTTCTAAGGTGCTGGGACCAAGAAATTTGATGCCTAATCCTAAAATAGGTACTGTTACGAAATCTTTAACTGATGCGGTCGATAAAATTAAAAGCGGTCGTATTAGATTTAAATCGGATAATTGTGGCTTGATTCATCTTAAAATCGGCAATATTAAGTTTTCCATCGGTCACTTGGAGGAAAATTTAAAAGAATGCTTGAGTGTTATTAAGGCTTTGCGTGTTGAAAATAAATTAGTTGTTGTTAAGAAAGCTTATTTGAGTACTACGATGAGTGGTGGGTCTATAAAATTAAATATTGAATAGAAAAGTTATGAAAAAACAAAAAAAAGAAATCTTAATTGGAGAGATACGTTCTATTTTTAAAAGTTTTTCTACAGTTATAATTGTTCGTTTAAGTGGATTTAATGCTATGGAGAATAGTGAATTACGTTCTAGGTTATGGAGTGAAGATGCAGATCTGAAAGTTGTTAAAAACAGCTTATTGGAGATTGTTTTATTAGAATTTTCATTTTCTGATATTGCCGAAAAATTAAGTGGAGAAATTGCAATTTTGCATTCTAACGACGTTTTATCTTTATCAAAATTGTTTTGTGATGTTATGAAAAACACTGATAACCTTAGTATGGTCAGTATGATTCATGAAGGTGAAATATTTTATCAAGATAAGATTCATGAAATTGCAAAATTACCGAATTTAGTAAGTTTGCAAGCTCAATTGATAAGTTTATTGAACAATGGTGTAGGGGGAAAATTAGCTCGATTGTTAGATAATCCTAAACAGCAAGTGTTTAATATGGTAAAGTTTTGTGCTAATTGTTAGTTAAAAGTATTTTGTTATTAACGGAGAAATTATGGTTGAAAAAAAAGTAGATTTGGAAGGATTGGCTAGCCAAATATGTACTCTTCCTTTGATGGAAGCCAGTGAATTGGTAAAGATTCTTAAGGAGAAATTGAATATACAGGATCTTCCTGTAATGTCTCACGCTCCTGTTATGCCTTCTGGTAGTGAAAAAAGCGAGGGTGGTGGTGCCAGTGATCAACCTGTCAAAGATGAAGTTTTACTTATGCTAAAATCTTTTGATGGTAGCAAGAAAGCAAAAGCTATAAAAGCTTTGAGGGAAGTCAAGAAAAAAGAGGGTGTAGATATCGGAGTGAAAGAAGCAAAGGAAATGATCGAGTCATCTCCCATAACAATTTGTGAAAATATACCTGCTAACAAAGCCGAACAGTATTCTCAGTTGTTTAAGGATGCCGGTTGTGAAGTGGAAATTAAATAATTGAGGTTTTAATGGCGGATTATTCTTCTTTGTCTCGTGTTTCTTTTGCTAAAAATTTTGCAGATGATTGTATTTTTCCTGATTTGATAAAAATTCAACGTGATTCTTACGAATTGTTTATTTATGGAGATGAAACGCAGGGAAAGAAGAGTGGGTTATATAATGCTTTTAATTCTATTTTTCCGATAGAAGAAAATTCGGGAAAAGCAACTCTGGAATTTGTTGATTGTGAATTGGGTAAGATTAAGTACGATGAATATGAATGTATTGAGCGGAGTATTACTTATTCTGCATCGTTAAGAGCTTTACTTAGGTTGGTGGTTTGGGGTGAGGATTCGGAAACAAAAAAAAGAACCGTTAAAAATATTAAAGAACAAGAAGTATATGTAGTAGATGTTCCTATGATGACTAGTAAAGGAACGTTTATTATCAATGGCTTTGAAAGAGTTGTTGTGTCACAAATGCACCGCTCTCCTGGAATTTTTATTGATTATAATAAAAGTAAATCGTCCGAATCGAAGTTAAGTTATGTAGCAAAAGTAATACCTTATCGTGGATCTTGGTTAGATTTTGAATTTAATACTAAAGGCTTGGTGTTTTTTCGTGTTGATAAAAAAAGAAAGTTACCTGTTATTATTTTATTAAGGGCATTAGGGATGTCTAATCCCCAGATATTAAGTTCGTTTTATGACAAACAGTTGTATAAGCGTAGTGAAAAAGGGTGGGTTTGGGATTTTTTTCCTGAAAAGTTTGATGGTGTTAAATTAAAAACTGATTTGATGAATGCTAAAGATGGAAAAATAGTTTTTTCTGCTGGTTCTTACGTTACCTTGGTTGCAGCGAAAAAAGCTTATGAAGAAGGTTTAAGAGAATGTCTTTCTACAGATGGTGTGTTGGAAGGATTATATTTTGCGGAAGATGTTATTTGTAATTCTGTTAAATTGGTCTCGGCTGGTAGTCAAGTGAATTCTGATTTTTTACAGCGACTAAAGATCAGTAATATCGATCATTTTTATGCTGTTGAATTGAATAATAAAATTGGATCATCCATATTAAATTCAATTCTTTTAAACCCTGAAATTTCTTACAGAGATGCGTTATTTGAGATTTATAATATGATGCGTCCTGGGGAATCACCAACTT
Organism: Rickettsiaceae bacterium H1; assembly: GCA_018101195.1. Taxonomy (GTDB): domain Bacteria; phylum Pseudomonadota; class Alphaproteobacteria; order Rickettsiales; family Anaplasmataceae; genus JACDQH01. The sequence continues at coordinate 9,713 of JACDQH010000005.1, read as the reverse complement.
TGGAATCTGCTAAGGTGTTATTTTACGAGATGTTTTTTGATTCTAATAAATATAATCTTTCTGATGTGGGAAGGATGAAAATTGGGATGAAATTTAATGTTGTTTGGGATGAAAATGACACCATTTTAACGCAACAAGATATAATTCTTACTATTAGAGAATTATTGTTAGTAAGTAATGGTTATAGTTCTGTTGATGATATTGATAATTTAAGTAATAGACGAGTTCGTTCGGTTGGTGAATTTATTGAAAATCAGATCAGAATCGGGTTGGTAAGGATGCAAAGAGTGATTGTCGAATATATGTCTTCGGTAGATGTTGATGTAGTTATGCCATTTGATTTAGTAAATTCTAAAATATTAATCGCGGTTATAAAAGAATTTTTTACATCTTCACCATTGTCCCAGTTTATGGATCAAACTAATCCTTTATCGGAAATTACTCATAAAAGAAGATTATCTGCGTTAGGGCCGGGAGGATTAAATAGAGAAAGAGCGGGTTTTGAAGTGAGAGATGTGCATACAAGTCATCGTGGTCGTATATGTCCCATTGAAACCCCAGAGGGTCAAAACATAGGTTTGATTAGTAGTCTGGCTACTTGTGCGCGTATTAATAAATATGGGTTTATTGAAGCTCCATATAAGAAAGTTGAGGATGGCGTGGTATCGAATAAAATAGAGTACTTGTCTTCAATTCAAGATTATAATTGTAATATAGCACAAGCTAATACTTTATTGGATCCGGAAAATAAATTTGTCAGTAAGATGGTTCATTGTAGAAATGCTGGTGAAGTTGTTTTTGTTGCTGCTCATGAAGTGGATTATATAGATCTTACGCCTAAACAAATAGTCTCTATTGCTGCATCATTGATTCCTTTTTTAGAAAATAACGATGCAAATAGAGCTTTGATGGGCTCTAATATGCAACGTCAAGCAGTTCCTCTGCTTAAGTCAAATGCTGCTTTGGTTGGTACTGGAGTAGAGTCTTTGATAGCTAAAGGTTCTGGCGCTTTAATTATAGCAAAGCATAGTGGGAAAGTTGCGTATGTTAATTTTGACACTATTATTATTAGTTCTTTCGATAAGTTTCAAATAGATAAGTATTGTTTGCAAAAATATCAAAAATCAAATGATAATACTTTAATAAACCAGAAGCCTTTGGTTAAGGTTGGCGATTGTGTTTGTGCTGGTGACGTTATAGCTGATGGTGTGGCAACAAAATGCGGCGAGTTAGCTCTGGGTTGTAATCTGGTTGTAGCTTTTATGTCTTGGAAAGGATATAATTTTGAAGATTCAATTGTAATTTCAAGTAGAGTTGTAGAGGAGGATATGTTTACTTCTATTCATATAGAAGAATTCGAATGTGTTGCTCGTGACACTCGTTTAGGTCCGGAAGAAGTTACGCGTGATATACCTAATGTGGGTGAGGAGCTTTTATGTAACTTGGATGAATATGGTATTGTTCATATTGGTGCGGAAGTTGAGTCGGGAGATGTTTTGGTTGGAAAGGTTACTCCAAAAAGTGAATCTTTTGTTACTCCTGAGGAAAAGTTGTTACGTGCTATATTTGGAGAAAAAGCAATAGATGTTTCTGATAGTTCGTTGTATCTCCCTCCGGGGTTATCTGGAAAAGTAATTGACGTAAGAGTGTTTTTACGGAGAGGTGTAAACCGTGACGGAAGAGTAATATTAATAGAAAAGCAGAAAGTGGACCGAATAACGAAATGTTGGGATTCCGAAGTTAATGTTGTTACTAATTACAGTTATGAATTTTTAAAAAAATTATTATTAGGAAAAACATTAAGGAAGGCAAAAAATGGTATTATTGATAAAGATGTTCCCAGAATTAAGTGGTGGAATTTTGGAATTGAAAAGGTTCGTGATTATATATATAGTTTGTTAAAAAAGGTGTTATTAGGTAAAAAATCAATTGAAGTTGAAGGTGGTATTGTTAATGATAAATTTTTATCTAATATTAATAGGGAAAAATGGTGGAATATTAAGCTGGATAATAATTTTGATGAAATAGAAGATTTGCGGAAAGAATTGTTATTATGTGAAAAAGTGTCTGACATTAGAGCTAGGACTATTGATAGTGATTTTTTAGAAAGTATTCCTAAAGACCGCTGGAAGTATCTTGAAATATTAGAATTAAGTAATGAGATAGACGATTTGTATGAAAAGTTTGATGCTAAAATTTCAAGCTTAAATGAAAAATTTAAGTTGGAAATTGAAAAGGTCCAATCTAATGATAGCGAGTTAAGTCAAGGGGTATTACGTGTAATTAAAGTGTTTATTGCCGTTAAACATAATTTGCAACCGGGAGATAAGATGGCTGGTAGGCACGGTAACAAAGGGGTAATATCAAAAATTGCTGCAAAAGAGGATATGCCTTATTTGGAAGATGGTACTCCTGTTGATATTGTGTTAAATTCTTTGGGTATTCCTTCACGAATGAATGTTGGTCAAGTTTTAGAAACTCATTTGGGTTGGGCTTGTATTAAATTGCGACAAAAAATAAGAAGAATGTTGCAGGCTTCCGAATTGGAGCAGCTGGCCGAATTGTTATGTAAAATATACTATAAAAATTCTGAGTTGTGTAGCACAATAAATAATATGAGTAAATCGGAATTGGTGGATTTTTCTCGCTATTTATCGAATAATTTGTCTTTTTCTGCTCCCGTATTTGAAAGTCCGAAAGATGAAGAAATATCGCATTTATTAAATTTAGCAGATTTAAGTTCTGAAGGACAAGAATATTTATATGATGGTACTACTGGAGAGAGATTTGATAGGAAAGTAACTGTAGGCAGCATATACATGCTTAAATTACATCATCTGGTTGATGATAAAATGCATGCGAGATCTGTTGGTCCATACAGTTTAATTACTCAGCAACCTCTGGGAGGAAAATCATATTTTGGTGGTCAGCGTTTTGGTGAAATGGAATGTTGGGCGCTTCAAGCTTATGGTGCTTCATATGTTTTGCAAGAGATGCTGACTATCAAATCTGATGATGTTGTCGGTAGGATTAGGTTATATGATTCGATTATTTGTAACGATAATAATTTTGTATGTGGAGTTCCTGAATCTTTTCATGTTTTAGTTAATGAATTGCGTGCTTTGTGTCTTAATATTGAGTTACGTCAAGATAATGAAATAGTAAATGAATAGGTGTTTATAATGGGTAATATTTTAACTGATTTTTACGGGTGTAAAAGCATTAACAAGTCATTTAATACTGTGTCTATTTCAATTATGAATTCAAATCAAATTCATAAATTATCTTATGGTGAAGTAAAAAGGCCGGAAACAATCAATTATCGTACTTTTAAGCCAGAAAAAGAAGGTTTGTTTTGTGCAAAAATTTTTGGTCCGGTAAAGAGTTATGAATGTATTTGCGGGAAATATAAAAGATCTAAATATCGTGGTGTCGTATGTGAAAAATGTGGTGTTGAAGTTACTTCTTCTAAAGTGAGAAGAGAGCGTATGGGCCATATTGATTTGATATCTCCGGTAGTACATATATGGTTTTTTAAGTCCCTTCCATCGAGGATTAGCTTGATTTTGGGTTTATCTATAAAAAATATAGAACGGGTTTTATATTTTGAGATGTATGTGGTGATTGATTCAGGAACATCGCCTTTTGAAAAAGGGTCACTTATTAGTGAAAGTGAATATGATCAAGCAATAGAAGATTATGGAGAAGAATCATTTAAAGCTATTATGGGCGCCGAAGCAATCAGAGAATTGCTTGCATCTTTTGATTTAAAGGGTGTGTATGAGAATTTGTTAAGTAATTTATCTTCTATTAATTCGGAATTAAAGCGCAAAAAAGTAATTAAAAGATTACGTGTCATTAAGGATTACATTAACTCCAATAATAAACCAGAAGATATGGTATTAACTGCTATCCCTGTTCTACCGCCCGATCTACGTCCGTTAGTCATGTTAGATGGCGGTCGTTTTGCTACTTCTGATCTTAATGAGTTATACCGTAGGGTTATTAATCGAAATAACCGATTGAGAAATTTATTATCTCTATATGCTCCTAATATTATCATTGCAAATGAAAAAAGAATGTTGCAAGAAGCGGTTGATGCTTTATTTGATAATGGAAGAAGAAACCGAATGATAAAAGCTGCAAATAAACAGCCTTATAAATCTCTTAGCGATATGATTAAAGGGAAACAGGGTAGGTTTAGGCAGAATCTTCTAGGTAAGCGCGTTGATTATTCGGGAAGATCAGTAATAGTTGTAGGTCCTGATTTAAAATTATATCAATGCGGTTTACCTAAAAAAATGGCTTTGGAATTATTCAAACCGTTTGTTTATTCTAAGTTAGAAATTTATGGAATTGTACAAACGATCAAAGCGGCAAAACGTATGGTACAAAACGAAATGCCTGAAGTTTGGGATATATTGGCAGAGGTTATTCATCAATACCCGGTATTGCTAAATCGAGCTCCTACTTTACACAGGTTGGGTATACAGGCGTTCGAACCTATTTTAATAGAAGGAAAAGCAATACAATTGCATCCGTTGGTTTGTACTGCTTTTAATGGTGATTTTGATGGCGATCAAATGGCAGTTCATGTTCCTCTTTCTCTGGAAGCCCAAGCAGAAGCTCGTATTCTTATGATGTCTTCTAATAATGTTCTTAGTCCTTCCAGCGGTAAGCCTATTATTGCACCGACAAAAGATATTATTTTAGGAATATATTACTTAACTTTGAAGGATAAAGTGAAGGATAATAATGCTATCTTTATGGATGTTTATGAAGTCGAACATGCTTTACATAATAAATATATTTCATTGCATTCCGTTATTAATTGTAAATTATCAATTTATGATGAAAATGGAAATTATGTAACTAAGGTTGTCGAGACAACCGCAGGTAGGCTGATTTTGTATAGAGTTGTGCCGAAAAATCGCAATATACCGTTTTCTGTAATAAATAATACTTTTACTTTAAATGAAACCAGTAAACTTATTGAATTGATGTGTAGGTATTGTGGACAAGAAGAAACTGTGAAATTTTCTGATAATTTGGTGCAGCTGGGGTTTAAATATGCAACGATTTCAGGTTCTTCTTTTGGCAAGGGAGATATGGTTATTCCGCAAACTAAGAAATACCATATTGATTGTGCTGATGATGAAATGAAAAAATTTACTAAACAATATCAAAACGGATTAATTACTAAAAATGAAAAGTATAATAAGGTTATCGATGTTTGGTCTCGATGTACGGATAAAGTAGCTGCAGATATGATGGAAGGTATATCTGTGTATAATAGAGTATCAGAAATTAATTCCATTTATATGATGGCTCATTCGGGAGCGCGTGGTTCTTCGGCACAGATAAAGCAGCTTGCGGGAATGCGTGGCCTTATGGCTAAACCTTCTGGTGAGATTATCGAATCTCCTATAAAATCTAATTTCCGTGAAGGTTTAACTGTTCTTGAGTTTTTCAATTCGACCCATGGTGCCAGAAAAGGTCTTGCCGATACTGCTCTTAAAACGGCTAATTCGGGATATTTGACAAGAAGGCTTGTTGATATTGCTCAAGATTGTGTAATTTTAGAAGAAGATTGTGGTACGAGAGAAGGGTTGGTCGTTAGATCGGTAATCGAAGACGGGAAAACAATATATCCAGTATCTGGTATGGTATTGGGTCGAGTAACATCCGATCCTATTTATAATATAACTAATAAATCGATCTTGATAGAAGAAAATACGTTAATAAATGAAGAGGAGATACAGCTCATTGAAGATTGTGGTGTTGATTTAGTGAAAGTTAGATCACCTCTTATGTGTAAGTCTGCTAGAGGGATATGTGCAAAATGTTATGGTCGTGATTTATCAACGGGAGAGTTGGTAGTAATTGGTGAAGCCGTTGGCGTGATAGCGGCACAATCTGTTGGTGAGCCTGGAACTCAATTAACTATGCGTACTTTCCATATTGGTGGGGCGGCTACTAGAAGGGCTGAAGCATCTAGCTTGCTTAGTTCTGCGATTGGTAAAGTCAAGGTTGTTAATGATAACTCGGTTGTTGATGATAAAGGTATGAGAGTCGTACTATCTCGTACTTGTGAGGTTATCGTTATAGATCGGCAAGGTGTAGAAAGAATCCAGGGTAATGTTCCGTATGGTGCTAGATTGCATTTTTATAATAATGATTCTGTTGATATCGGAGCTAAACTAGCAGAATGGGATCCTTACAATATACCGATTTTGGCTGAAAAATCGGGTATTATTAAATATCATGATTTAGCTGAAGACATTTCGTTAGGTGAAGTGATCGATGAATCTACTGGGATAACTAACAAAATTATTATTGATTGGAGACAAAATCGGGGTAAGGATTTTGATTTACACCCTGCATTGTTACTAGTTGATGAAAAAGGCGATTTGCTTAAGGTCAGAAATAATGTTGACGCAAGATATTTGATACCCATTAAAGCAATTCTAAATGTTGATGATGGTGAAAAAGTTTCTGCCGGACAAGTTATTGCTCGGATACTTAGAGAATCTATTAAAACTCGTGATATTACCGGTGGTCTGCAAAGAGTAGTAGAATTATTTGAAGCAAGACGTCCTAAGGATCATGCTATTATTAGTGAAATAGACGGTTATGTTGAGTTCGGTAAAGGTTATTATCGTTCAAAAAGAAAATTAATAATTCAGCCTGTGGGTGACGATCAAGAGCCTGTAGAATATCTGATTCCTAAAGATCGTCATGTTTGGGTAAATCAAGGTGATTTGATTAAAAAAGGCGATTTACTTATGGATGGTAATCCTGATCCTCACGATATTTTAAGGGTTTTAGGTGTTGGAGAGTTGTCCGATTATATGATTTCGGAAATACAGCAAATTTATAGATTACAAGGTGTTCATATTGATAACAAGCATATAGAAATTATTTTATCTCAGATGTTACAAAGAGTTGAAATACGTGATCCTGGAGATACGACTTTGCTGTCCGGTGAACACATTGATTACGACGAACTGGAACAAGTTAACTTGGAAGCAAGACGAAAAGGTAAAAAAGAAGCAACTTATTTACCGATTTTACTTGGAATTACTAAGGCAAGTTTACAGACAAAATCGTTTATTTCTGCTGCTTCTTTCCAAGAAACAACACGTGTGTTAACCGAAGCTGCTATTGCAGGTAAAGTAGATGAATTAGTTGGATTAAAAGAAAATGTTATTGCTGGTCGTTTACTTCCGGTAGGGACGGGTTTAATGCTAAAAAAAATGTTAAAAAGTAGTAATATTAGTGAGCATACGGGTGTAGTTGAAGAAGATAGTGATGCCGAATCAGCTAGCTAATGATTCTTGTAATAGTCGTTTTGCAGGGATAAATTCTCTACTTCGTAAGTGTCAATTTTCGTATTACAACATTTTTGATATATAAGATAACAAATTGATATCATTGTTATAGTAGTAAGAATAGTAGATGAAATAATTTCTGTTGTGAATATTTTTGATATTCTTAGCTCGTTATCTTTAATTTTAATGTTGTTTTTTGATAAAGATAAGTGGGAAAATGTTATGATTAGTGCCCCAATTGATATTGGCAGTAAAGAATAAAATACAATATTAATTTTATGTTGAGTTTCAGGTTCGAGCATGCAATGCGTATTAAAAATCTCGCGTTCTAATTTTCGTAAGGCTTGCAACACCATTTGGTGAGTTATTTCGTTGCTTTGGTGAGTTATTCTCTTGTAGCTTTGGTGATAATTATCCCAGCACAGGGATGATTTATCACTGTCAGAATTTGTATAGATATCAGGATTTGTATCGCTATCAGGATTTGTATCGCTATCAGAACTTGTATTGTTATTAAAAGATTTTTGTTCAGTAGAATTTTCCATATGATTATTTATTACAGATAATTACTAAAAAACATTAGTTATTAATTTAATATTTTGTAAAAATCAATGATATAATGAATTTTTCAAATATGTAATTTTACTATTTGTGTGCTAATCATTGGATGTGGGAATATTAAATCAGCTGATTAAGCAAAAATATATTGTTAAATTAAGTGAAATTTTTACTGATAATGGCGGAAAAATTAGGTTGGTAGGGGGATGTGTTCGTGATGCGTTATTGGAAAAAGAAGTGAAAGACATCGATATGGCGACGGATTTATTACCAAACCATGTTATGGAAATTTTATCGGATAATAATATAAAATGTATTCCGACAGGAATAAAATATGGCACAGTCACGGCAATTTTAGATGATAAACCGATTGAAATTACGACTTTACGACGTGATATAAAATGTGACGGGCGTCATGCAATAACGGAATTTACCGATAATTGGCAACAAGACGCTGCCAGGCGTGATTTTACTTTTAATGCTCTTTATTGTGATATAAAAGGAAAGATTTATGATTATTTTGGTGGAATTAATGATTTGCAGCGACATAAATTAAATTTTGTTGGTAATACCGAGAAGCGAATTCGTGAAGATTATTTACGCATATTAAGAGCTTTTCGTTTTCATGTACAACTTGGATGCAATACGTTGAATGAAGAAATTTTATTCATGTGTAAAAGATATGCCGGTAAAATAAGGTTATTGTCGGGAGAGCGGATAAGAAAAGAAATGTTTGGTTTATTGAAATGCGACGCTGCTCTTAAGACGTTAACTTTAATGCAAGGTTGCGATGTTTTATCCGAATTAATGCCTGTAAAATTGGAATTGAATCCTATTCGACAAACGAATTTGTATTCTGACGATCCTCTAATAAATTTGGCTTTTATTCTCCGTACCGAGGAAAAAAACGATATTTGTAAAAAGATTTATGAAAAGTGGCGCTTATCAAAAAAAGAATATAAAAAAATATATGATTTGTGTAATATACAAATTTCCCTATCGGATAGTGAACAAAAATCAAATATCAGGAAATTAGGAAAGGATTTATACTTGGAAATTCTTACCATATATAATTATGAAGGAAAAATCGATGATAAAAAATTAACTACCAATATAGAATTAGCAAAAAATTGGAAAGTGCCAAAATTTCCATTAAATGGAAAAGATTTAATTAAAATCGGATATAGAGCCGATGAAAATTTAAGTCATTGCTTAGCAAAATTAACCGAATATTGGGAAAAAAATAACTACTCTCCTAATAAAAACGAATTAATCAAATATGCAAAATTATTTATTTGATATTTAATATTTTTTCCTTCTTATTATTTATCTTTTGTTCTTTTATTCGGTTCTCCCGAATCACTACTGTCTTCTTTTTTGTTATAAGAATTATCCGTTTCTTCATAACTCCAATCCGAGTTTTTTTTTGTTCTATTACACCGGCTTCGAGCATAGTGTTGGAAAAAGTAGGTTGAAGTTATTATGATTACCGGGTTCCGTTAGTTCAGGCCTTTCTTTACTTTTTTCAGGTTGATTTTTGTTTTCCGGTCCTCTTCTTTTGTTAATACTTCCGGATTTTTATTATTGATTTTGTCGATTTTCTTTATTGCAATATTTTTAGCCAAGGTTTGTGGATAAAATATTTCTTCTACGTTTTCACTCATAACTTTAACCTGACGTAGATAAAATTATAAAGTGAAATAATGAATTTATTTTCCAAGAAGTAGGCCTACCGGTTAAAAGATTGGGCGGCTGTTAATTATCTTACCGAAGTTTAACAATATCCGAGCTGAGAGTAGAAAGATCTAAGTCGTCGATTTTCTT
>JACDQH010000004.1 GCA_018101195.1 Rickettsiaceae bacterium H1 | reverse complement strand
AAAGCCGTGTCCAAGCAGCATAGTCCTGCTGCAGCTCCTAAAACAATACCTCTTAACATTTATACCTATCGATTAACAAATAAAAGTTGATAATCAATCTATAATACAACTGTTAGTTTTATATTAATCGAATATGTAACAATTTTGTTAATCTGTTCAGGGTAGATTTAGTATTTATTACATAATTAAATTTAACATTGAATCGATGTTCGATCGTATTGTTTTTAATTGCTCGTTATCAGTCCCTTCACAACATATGCTAATTATTTCTTCAGTGTTCGAAGACCGTATTAACCACCAACCGCTACTTGTATTAACTTTTACGCCATCTGTGTTATCGAAACTCGTGTTATTAATTATTAAATATTGTTTTATTTTATTAATAACAGAATGTTTCTTCTTCACTGCTATTCTTATTTCGGGTCAAGAGTATATTGACGGCATTTTACTGGAAATTTCTTGCCAATTTGTTCGTGACAATATCTTGATGAATTTTATTGCAGCATATAATCCGTCGTCATATCCTTTTTCTCTGAAAAAGATATGACCGCTTCCTTCTCCTGCTATTATCGCTTTTGTTTCTTTCATTTTGCGTTTAATAAGGGAATGTCCCGTAGGGAAAGTTATACATTTTCCTCCCGAATTTTTTACCATATTAGCTACTTTATTACTGATTTTTACATCTATTATTACGACATTATCTTTTGAGTTTTTGATATGTTGAATCATCATCAAGGTATGGCTGCTGGATAAAATTTTCCCTTTATTAGTGATAATACATATTCTGTCTCCGTCACTGTCAAAAGCAAAACTGACATCACAATTATTTCTTTTTAATATCTCGACGGTATTAAGCAGATTATTTGTTGGATTTACAGTCTTGTCCGGCAAAATCAAATCATTAATTATCACATGATTATGTTCTGGCATAGCATTGACTATTTTATGTATAATGACTGCTATTGTGGCATTTCCTGGATCCCATAAATTTTTAACCGTCTTGCACACTGATATTCTCTTAATAAGTCTTTGATGTATGATTTTTTTACCTCGTTATATATCACTTCGTGCTTTGTTTTTTGTGATTTAATGAATTTGCCGTTAATCATATTTTTTAATTCTCGGCCGCAAATAGGCAAATTATCATTTATTAATTTAAATCCGTTGTCGGTATGGGGATTATGAGAAGCAGTGATCATGATGCCGTTACCTACTTCCAGCTTTTTTGTTGCAAAGTAAAGCATGGGAGACGTACATAAGCCTAGCCTTATAACCGTGCAATTCATTTTGCTTACTAAAGCTTTTTCCAAGATTGGAGAGCTCAATCTGTGATCATAGCCTACCACTGCTTTTTCAGCTTTAGTATTAGTATACTCAACAAACTTTTTTCCGATTATTTTTGCATAATCTTCATTTATTTCTTTGCCGAATTTTCCCCTGATGTCATATTTCATTTGAGTAAAGTTACTTTATTTTATTTTTAGTATAATTTTGATTTAGCGAATTAAATTAATGGAAAATACGTTTTTGATTTTTTTTAATCATAGATATTAGTTGCCGTATCAAAACATTAAAGTCTATATAGACTTATTTTGTAATATAGACTTATTTTGTATATTATTCTATACTTCCTTTTTAAATAATTATTTATAAAATGGCAGTTCCAAAAAGAAAAACCACACCCTCTAAACGCAAAATGAGAAGATCGCATCATGCTATTAAGGTGCTGAAAGTAGTAACGGAAAAAACTACGGGAGAATATACGTTACCTCATCATATTTCGGTTAATGGTTATTATCGCGGTAGGAAAGTGTTGGTAACGAATGATAAGAAAAAAAAGTAATAAAGTTAAAATAGCACTTGATTGCATGGGAGGAGACAATGCTCCTGAAGTTGTTATAGAAGGTGTAAAGCTTGCAGTAAATAAGTTAACAGATTTACATTTTTTACTTTATGGAAAAAAAGACAAAATAGACCCTTTAATTTCTCAAAGCAAAGGTATAGAGCCTTATATTACCACATTTGACATACAATCCGTGATTTTGCCTACGGATAAGCCTTCGGTAGCGTTACGCAAAAGAAAATCAAGTATGCATGCGGCAATCGAGTCAATAAAAAAGGGTGAGGCAGATTGTGCTCTTTCGGCAGGTAATACGGGAGCTTTAATGGCAATATCCAGGTTGATATTAGGTATGTTGCCCAGTATTAACAGGCCGGCTATCGTTACTGCAATTCCCGCAAAAAATAACGAAATCGTGTTTTTGGACTTGGGAGCTAATGTAGATTGCGACGGCAAAATTTTATCGCAATTTGCTTTGATGGGGCATGTATTTGCAGCAAACGTATTTTGTAAAAAAAATCCGACTGTTGCTTTGTTGAATATCGGGTCGGAAGAAGTGAAAGGCACCGAAGCCGTAAAAGATGCTTATTCTTTGCTAAACGGTTTAAAAGGTAAAATTAATTTTCAAGGTTATATAGAACCGGATAAAATGTTTAATAGCAATATAGACGTTGTAGTTACCGACGGATTTTGCGGAAATATTATGCTGAAAAGCATGGAAGGTCTATTTAAGTTGATTAAAAGTTCCATTCAAGATTTTCATCCTTATTCTATATCGGGAATGATTAAATCGATATTATTAAAGCTTTTGTTGAAAAAAAAATTACATAAGTTTAATCCTAAATTTAGAAATGGTGCAATGTTAATCGGTTTGGACGGTATTGTGATTAAAAGCCACGGTAATGCTTGTGCCGAATCTTTTGCAAATGCTATTTCTGTTGCCGTTAGTGCTGCCAAAAGTGAAATTAATGCTCAAATCACACTATGACTAAGTTGGAATCTAGAATAATAGGATTAGGCTCTTATTTGCCTAAAACCGAATTATATAACAAGGAATTTGAAAAGTTTTTGGATACGAACGACGAGTGGATAAGAAAACGTACCGGTATAGTTAAAAGACATGTGGTAAGCCCAGGAGAATTAACTTCGGATATGGCGGTAGTTGCTGCGAAAAAAGCAATGTACGATGCAAAAATAGAACCGAATGATGTCGATATGATTGTTGTTGCAACCACAACGGCCGATATGACTTTTCCTGGTTGTGCAACTATAGTGCAATCTAAATTGGGTTGTAAAAATGCTTTTGCCTTTGACGTACAAGCGGTATGTTCCGGTTTTATTTATGGGTTGGCAACAGCAAATAATTTTATTAAATCTGGTGATGTTAAAACGGTTTTGTTAATCGGTGCAGACAGCATGAGTAAAATTATCGATTACTCGGATAGGTCGACGGCAATACTCTTTGGTGATGGTGCGGGAGCAGTAGTAATACAAACGAGTGATGATACCGAATCTTTTATTAAAACTAAATTGTACTCCGACGGAGAATATCAAGATATTTTGTATACTGACGGAGGAGTTTCCTCATCGCAAAATGTTGGTAATATTATTATGGAGGGGCAAGCAGTTTTTGAACATGCTATAAAAAAAATGTTGAGTGCTACTGAAAGCATATTGCGAGAGAATAATTATGAAGTTGGTGACATAGATTTATTTATTCCTCATCAGGCAAACGATAGAATAATACAATCGATTGCCAAACGTTTAGCAATTGGGGAAGATAAAATAATTTCTACCGTAGATATTCATGCCAATACTTCCGCCGCATCAATTCCATTGGCATGGGATCATGCTTGGCAAGATGTTTTAGATGTAAACGATAAATTGGTGATGTTGGTTGCAATAGGTGCTGGATTAACTTGGGGTTCTGCGCTTATTAAATTGTAAATCATTTTGATTTTTGTTGTTGTAAAAAAGCATTTTGTATTTTTGCGTTATCTATATTGGTCTCTGGCCTTCGTTGGTCAAGTTTATTATCTTCATGTTTTGTAATTTTAAAATTACTTATAAAACTTTTTAATGTATGGATAATTCCATTTTGTTGTTGTTCGTGCTTTAATTGATGATTAATATCACTTTCTTGAGAATTTGAGGTGGTTGTTGGTGGTAAAAGGTCACTTTGGTTGTTACGTTCTGTCATTATTTCTGGTAGTGGTTTCTCTTCCATTTTTATATTATTGGATATTTTTGTTAATTTATTCTTATCAATTGGTGTAGATGACGGTGTTCCAAGTTTTACTCTTTCTTGTTGATTTCCTTTTTCTTGATTAAGTTTAGAAAGTATTTCGGAATGTAATTGTTTACTATTTATGGATAAATCGTCGTTTTTGGATTTAACTTCTTTTTTTGTTGTGCTAGAACCTTCAAATTTGTCTGTCAGTTGTTTTATCCCCATTTTCACCCTCTTTCTCGTATTCGTTTTTCAGTATTGGGGGTACTTTCGGGTGTGTGTTGTTTTTCATAATCATTTTTAATTGATTCTGCGCCTGCTTCAATCATTTCTTCTCTGGTTTGCAAAATTCCGTCTATTAATTGTGAGTTTTCATGGCCAATTTGTTCTGATTCGTTGTTTTGTTTTTCACGTTGTGCATCAGTATAAATATCGACTAAAACGTTAATTTTTGACTTTTGTTTTATTGATTCTTCCAAATCTTTTTCTTGTTGTGACTTAGATATCGAATTATTATTAACCATTTCGGTAGTTTTTTCACTTGGTGTTTGTTCAATTTCGGTAGTTATTTCAATTACTTCGCCTAAACCTTTGTTGCCGTATTCTATATTTCTCAAGTCACGTCCTTTGTGTATTGTTTCTTTGTTTTGAGCCTCTACAGTCTGTTTTTGGTTTCTTGCAGAGCTTGCTGAATTATTTTTTGTTATTTTTGCTTGTTCCATAACTAAAAATTCATTTACTGCCGAGATCATTTTTAATATTTCTTGAAAATTTACATTTGTTATTTCAGGGTTGCCTCTATCAGGTTGTTTTGTTTTGAGTTTATTCTCCTTCAATACATTATCCACTATTCTGTTAGTAGTGCTTACTAAAGATTTATGCATTTTAGGGCTTAAATCTTTTCCGGTAATTTCATTTATGTGTTTTATTCCTTCTATATTACTTTGTACTTGTTGTTTTAAGCTAATTATCGGACTGTTTTCTTGCAATAAATTTTGATATTTCCCTATTTCTTGTATTTCGCGCTCTAGAATTAATTTTGCCGTTCCGTCTGGAGCTTCACTTTTTACGTAGGATTGTAATGTTTGAATATCATTGGCATGAGAGTTTTCTAATATTTGTTTTACTTTGATTAATGCTAGTAAGTATTCCGTTAGTACTGGATTAAAATCTTCCGATAATTCTAATTCTGTGTTCATGAATAAAAGTTTTCTTCCGAATATTTAGGATATACTGTAAGAACTAATTTTTTATTATTATGTTTAATAATGGTGATTATCAACTTAATTTACGTAGCATGTATGAGGAGAAAATTGCGCAAATAATAATCGAACAAGTGAAAACATTTATCATTTGGGCTTTTGCCCAATTGGACGGGAAAGATAGCGATTATTACACAAAGCTGTATTTAACTATTGAAGATGGGAAAAATGAAATAAAAAAGCGTTCTGGGTTATCGCAAGAAGTAATAAATCGGATTACTGCTTTGGTGGGTGAGAAATCGGCTGCCGAAATGGGTATTGCTTTACTTGATAATTTCGTCAAAAATGATGCGATAAGTGAAAAGCAAATATCTTGTGAAAATAAAAAAAAGGAGGAAGGGCAAAGAATCTTAAAAGAACAATTGTTAACTATTATCACTCATAAGATGAACCGAGAGTATGTTAAAAATAATAAAGTGACTGTTGTTGAGCTAAAATTCATGAAAATTATCAGTAGTGAAATATTAAAGTTACTGCTTAAAAAGAAAGGTATTAATTTGGATACGGAAATTTCCTTGGAAAAAATACAAAATATAATTAAAAATGCAGCTATGGAATTGATCAAGCTTATCAATAACAATGGTAGGGTTATAGGAAAAATAACAACCATACCTAAAGATAAAGCAAATATGCTGCAAAAGTTAAATTCTACATTGAATATTATGAACATAGATTTAAGAAAAGGCACTGGCAACGAACTCATCGCTCCTCCCGATTTTACTCCGTCGATTAATAAAGAAAATGTTAGAAACAGATAATTTTTTTCCTTTTTTGAATAAAATTATTGATTCTTTAACTCAAAGCGCTAATACTAACATTAGTATATTCTTTTTAAGATTAACATGGAAAGTAATCAAAATTCAGATGAAAATAAGGCTGTATCACGGTCACAAGATCAGCCCGTGAAAATCACAAAAAGACGAAATGCTGTTTATCATCTTGATCGTAAGCCTATCGCTAATACTGATGAAGTTGCTACTGAAAGTAAAATTAGTGTTGAGAATAATGGAAATGAAGATGAATTGATACCTACTACTGTTAAAGATTTTGAGCGTGAGCTTGAACTTGAGAAAAAACAGAAGCTTGAGAAATGTGATCGTACAGATTTGAAGGGGCATGACGACAAATCTGAAATTAATTCTGATATTGTTGGTGTTGAATGTGAAATTACTAAAAAACGTTACAAAATATAGTCAGCTTAACTTGTTATAGACTATTATTGCAAACTTATTAAATGTTAACATTATACTATGTTCTAGATTAATTCTTAAAAAAAGTATTTAGTTGTACTTTTTTGGTATTCAAAAATATTTCAAAGTTTTTTAACTTGAGACAGATCAGATTAATTATAATTTACTTGTTTAACCTTTTCTCTTATTACAATAACATTAAATCATAATAATAACAGAGTAAACGGGAAAATAACCGCCATATACTTAAGACAGAATAAATATGCTGTAAAAGTTAAATTCTACGTTAAATATTATGAACATAAATTTAAGAAAAGGCATTGGAGACTAACTTATCGCTTCTCCCGATTTTACTTTATCGGTCATAAAGGAAATGTTAAAAACAAATAATTTTTTCTCCGTTTTTAAATAAAGCTATTGATTTCTCTCAACTTAAAGTAGTATACTATTGCTAGTATTTTTGAAGGTTAATATGCAAGATAATAAAGAATTAGTAAAACAAGATGTCGTAAAACAGTCGAAAGACCAAAGTTTACAAAACAATGAGATTAAAGGCAATTTAAAAAGGCAAAATGCTTTTGATAATGATGAGCGGCCGAGAACTGATGTTGAGCATGTTAGTACCGACAAAGTTGATGATAAAGATAAGAAACAAATGACGGTCTGATTTATAATTGTTACTTTTTTACAAAAGAGGTATTTTGATGATGTTTTTTTACCCAGGTAGCGTTTGACAGTTTCAATTTGAAGTAGAGTAAATTTTATTCTACTTCATTCTTTTAGTAATCTATTTTACTACAAAATTGCTTGGTATTAATATTACAAGTTGTGATTGGTACTTTCTCGATTTGTTGTTTTTGTTAGAAACATAGTTATGTATGATTGGTTATATTCTGATGCCAGAATTAACGGTGTTTCGTTTTTGTGATTTTTTATATTAGTGTTATCTCAATTTTCGATTAAAAATTTTACTATGTCTATGTAACCAAGTTTGCATGCTAAATGTAAAGCTATTTCTTGATTTTATCATACGTGGTTTTTTGATCGACGAAAATTTTTCGATTGTGTGTTTTACGATATTTAAACTTCCATATTTTGCTGCTTCAAATCAAGCGGAATGCCAAGGCTTTTCTTCATTGATTCTAAGATCGCCCTATGCCCAACCAGATAAGATATTTAATTTTTTTATGTTGTCCGATTTCACTGCTTCTATAATTTATTAAACATTTTTTGAGTTTTTTTGCTTGTTCTTACCATAAAAATATTTTACTGAGTATATAAAGTATATTAAATAAATAACAAAATCAATTTAGATAATCATTTTCATCATAGCAAATAAATAGATTATATTTCATTTAAAATTTCCTCTACTGCTTTTATAGGATCGTTACTGTTAGTAATAGGTCTGCCGATTACTAAATAGTCCGCTCCCGCATTTAGAGCCTCGGAGGGAGTAAGCGAACGCTTATGATCGTCTTGGTTACAGGATGAAGGCCTAACCCCAGGTGTTACTAATATAAAATTTTTTCCGCATTCTTGTCTTATTTTCGTTACTTCGTAACCGGAGCAGACAACGCCGTTTAAACTCGAAATTTTCGCTATTTTTGCTAATTGAACCGCTTGTTGGTTGGCATCTAGGGATATATTCATATCTTTCATATCTGTTGTTGCCAAACTGGTTAAAATCGTTACTCCTATCACTTGAATTTTAGTATTTTCTAATTCGTTTGTTAAAGCTTTTAGCATGGTTTTCCCACCGCTGATGTGAGCGGTTAAAATAAAAATATCTAAATTTTTGAGGATTTTTGCTGTTTTTGCAACCGTATTAGGTATGTCGTGTAATTTTAAATCTAAAAATATCGGTATTCCTAATCCCGATATTTTTTTTACTCCTTCAATGCCGCAAGCGGTAAAAAATTCTAAGCCTAATTTTATTGCTGCAATTTTACCTGTTAACATTGCCGATAATTTATATGCGTAATTAAAATTTGCGTAATCGATAGCACATATTATTGGATTGTTATTCATAAGCTGATAATCTATATTGTTTTTTATAATTAATATCATGAATTTAAACCGCTTACTACTTAACAAGCATATAGTGATACATATCGTAGGAATCGGCGGTATCGGTATGAGCGCAATAGCAAAATTGTTGCATAATATAGGCTATGTAGTTCAAGGTTCTGATTTTTCAGACAGCTGTAATGTTAGGAGCTTATGTAAGTCTGGAATACGTATTTTTTCTTCTCATGACAAATCCAATATTATCGGTGCATCTTTGCTAGTTAGATCTAGTGCTGTTTTAGATGATAATCTGGAAGTAGAAGCGGCAAAAGAGAGTAATATACTGGTGATTAGTAGAGGTGAGATATTAATGGAATTACTTAAACTGCAAAAGTATGTCGTAGCAATATCTGGGACTCACGGTAAAACCACAACTACTGCTATGCTTGGCTCTATATTTGAATCGGCAGAATATGATCCTACGATAATTAATGGCGGCATAATGAATTTATATAACGATAACGTTAGGTTGGGAAATGGAAGTTGGAGCGTAGTAGAAGCTGATGAGTCGGATGGAACCTTTACTTTATTGGAAAAACATGTTTCGGTGGTGACTAATATTGAAATTGATCATATTGATTATTATAAATCTTATGAAAATTTGCTTAATCATTTCAAAAGATTTATTGCTAAAATTCCTTCTGATGGTTTTGCCGTTGCATGTGAAAAAAGTTATAAAATGCTTAGTATTAGCAGCAAAAATATAATTACTTACGGTTTAAAAAAAACGGCAGATGTATATGCAAGCGATATTTGGTATTATGGAAACGGAATGAGGTTCGATGTTTTGACGTCAAGTAGATTATCTGGGGTCACAATTTCCGATGTGGTAATAAATTCTCCCGGCGAACATAACATAAGTAATGCTTTGGCATCAGTTGCAGTAGCGGTTAAGTTAGGTATTCATGAAGAAAAAATCAAGTTGGGATTAAATAGGTATAAAGGAGTAAAAAGAAGATTTTCCATGATTGGAAAGTTTTGTGATGCGGAAATTATAGATGATTATGCACATCACCCGACGGAAATTATTGAAACAATCAAAGCGGCAAGGAATCTTTGTGTCAAAGGTGAAAAAGTTATAGCCATAGTACAACCACATCGTTTTACTCGAGTAAAAGCTTTATTCGATCAATATGTAGATATTTTATCGTTTTGTAGTCACATAATTTTTCTACCTGTATTTGCTGCAGGAGAGAAAATAATTCACGGATGTAATAGTAAGGACATTTTAGCTTCAAGGAGAAAAACAAGCGAACAACCTATCAGATATGTAGAAGATTTTGATGAACTTAAGAGCGAATTACAAAAAGAAGTAAGTAAAGGAGATAAAATATTATTTATGGGAGCAGGTGACATAACAAATTATGCTTATAAATTATGTGATGAGTAAAAAGGTTACATATCTTTTTGTATGTCTGGAGAACTTGCAATTAAATTATAAACTTGTTTATTGGTATGTTTTACTTTTAACCCTCCGGAATCTTTCGGCCTTACTTTAAAAATTCCATTCGAATCATTTTTTACATAGGGCACTTCGTCAATTGCGTCGGGTTTGAAAAATATATATGGTATCAGCAATGATAACAATAAAATTTTCATAGTTACAACTTTTCTTAATTATTCTTAGTAAAGATATAATATTAAAAGTTGCTTAAAGCAATCACTTTTAGATCGATATTATTAATTAATGTTTAATCCTTGATAATTATTTTTTATGTGTTTTACGGTTTTATTGAATTCATCGTTACTTAAATTCAAATGTTCCATGTATTTTCCGTCTTTTCCCATAACGTATACTATTGTCGAATGGTTCGTTTCTTCCGGATTTTCAGAAGAACTGACATATACTTTATATTGATCTGTTATTTGTTTAATTTCTTCTTTGCTACCGGTTAACATTTGTATTCTTTCGTCAAACTTTTCGTGAAATTCTTTTAGCCTTTCGATATTGTCGTATGAAGGGTCTATCGTGATAAAAAACGCTTGTAACTTTTTACTGTTTATTTCTTCCAGTATTTGAGAAATGATTCCGAGTTGAGTAGGGCATATATGAGGGCATCTGCTAAAACCGAAGAAGATCATGGTATATTTTCCGAATAAATCTTTATTTGATATTTCTTTTCCTTCTTGATTTCGTAGTACGAACTTTCCCCCTATGATTTCTGAAGTTTTCGTTTGATTTTTGTTAAGATTATTTATGTAATCGCTTCCGAAAAATATAACGAAAATCAGTAGTATAATAATCGATATAATACTAGATGTAAATCGCATAATAATTGAAATCAAAGAATAATATATTATCTATACTAATAGATTGGCATAAAAACAACTTTGTTAAATTATGAGATGGTAACTCCTGTTTAAAACAACTTTTTTTTCTAATCATAACCTAAATTACCAGCTTGCAGGAGTATGGATTTTATGTTAATTTCTGCTTTTTTATGGATTTGTATGGAAATTACTCGGGATGAAGTAAAAGATAAAGTAAAAGAAATTATTATTAAAACTTTAAAAGTATCGGATGAAAATAAAGTTATGGATAGTGCAAAATTTGTTGACGATTTAGGTGCCGATAGCCTTGATCAAATTGATTTCATTATGGAAGTGGAAGATCATTATAAAATTGAAATACCCGATGAAGACGTAGAAAAGATCTTAACTGTCGGAGATGCTGTTATTTATATTGCGGATAAGGTTAGTAATAACTAAATTTATGAATGAAAAACGAGTAGTAATTACCGGTATTGGGTTGGTTACTCCTTTAGCTAATGGGGTACAAGCGAGTTGGGATTTGTTGTTAAAAGGTAATTCAGGGATAAGCAAGATAGATGAATTTCCCACAAATGATTTGGCATGTAAAATTGCAGGAAAAGTTCCTTTGGACGGTGAAAATCCTTTCGATATATTTAAATATTTTCCCAATGAAAAAGATCATAAAAAAGTAGATAAGTTTATTGCTTACGGCATTGGTGCTGCACAAGAAGCAATTGAAGATTCGGGCATACTGGGTTATTCGTCGTTGAAGCGTGATAGGGTAGGGGTATTAATAGGATCAGGTATTGGCGGTTTGCCTTTAATTGAAAAAACAGCTATTACTTTGCGCGAAAAAGGTGCGAGAAGGGTTAGTCCTTTTTTTATTCCGGCCAGTTTAATAAATTTAGCTTCGGGTCATGTCTCTATAATGAATAATTTTACCGGGCCGAACGAATCTACCGTTACCGCTTGCTCGACCGGTGCTCATGCGGTAATTCAAGGATCGCGTTTGATAATGTTGGGTGAAGCCGACGTTATGGTTGTAGGTAGCTCGGAAGGAGCGATTTGTAGGCTAGGTATAGCAGGATTTTCTGCAATGAAAGCTTTGTCAACACATTTTAATGATGATCCGGAATCTGCTTCAAGACCATGGGATAAAGATAGAGACGGCTTTGTTATGGGCGAAGGAGCCGGAGTATTAATATTGGAAGATTATGAACATGCTAAAAAAAGAGGTGCCGATATCTACGGAGAAGTAGCCGGTTATGGAGAATCGGGAGATGCTTATCATATTGCAGCTCCCGAAACAGGAGGAAAAGGCGCTTTTCAAGCGATGAGATCGGCTGTAAGCAAATCCGGTATTTCTTTGCAAGAGATAGGGTATGTTAATGCACACGGAACATCGACTCCTGCCGGAGATTTAGCGGAAATAGCCGCTTTAGAATGTTTATTTGGAAGTGATATAAGTAAAATTGCGATTTCTTCTACTAAATCTTCTGTAGGTCATTTACTGGGAGCAGCTGGAAGTGTTGAAGCTATTTTTTCTATTTTGGCAATGCGAGATTCGATTTTGCCCCCAACTTTAAATCTTGATAACCCTGATGAAATTCGTGCGGAGATTAACTTGGTTCCCAATCAAGCTCAAGAAAAGGATGTTAAAGTAGTGCTATCTAATTCTTTTGGTTTTGGCGGTACTAATGCGAGCTTGTTGTTTAAGATAATATAAAAATCTAGCTTAAGTTAATAATTTAACATTTTTTGCAGTATAATTTTAACATTTTTTGTAGTATAATATTTACTAATACTATTAACTTTTAATTGGTATTTTATAAGTACGAAAAATACCCCGCAGTCTAATGTTATATTACACTCGAAAAATAAATGAATTGAGAAAAAAAAGTCATGGATTAACAGGCGATCTTTGTAAAAAAACTGGTTGTTTAATACGTGATGTAACTAATGCTGAGAAAGATGTTCTTCGATTGAAAGAAAATTACTTAATTCAAGCGCTAAACGTTCTGCGTGCCGGTAAAATTTTGCTCGAAATATCTGAGTGTGATTTGAAATTTCACAACCAATTGGATGAATTGGCAAAAAAAATTTTAGAATATGAAAATCAAAGATGGAAATTATCTCAATGTTTAAAGGTTTTGCAGGAAGTAAACGAGAAATTGTTAAATATACTCAAAGAAGCGGGTATCGGTACAAAATTTAAAGAAGAAGAAGAAAATTTATTGAGCGTTGCAAAAAATTATTCGGGATTTGAAGACGAGCATCCTGATGTAATGACCATTTTACCTATTCAAGATAGTAAGAACAGTTATTACGCACAATTTAGTAAAAAAATTTGCATACTTATGGATGAACAAAAAGAGCAATATGAAAATTTAGAAAAGCAAGGATGGTTTAGAATATTGCCCGAGTATAAACAAAAATTAGTTAGGGAATATAAAGAAAAAATAACCGACGGCAATCATTTAATTCCCACTCAAATACGTGATATTCCCGGTGTTCGTAATGCTTACACTACTACTATAGTAACTTGTGATAAAGAAGGTAACGTTCAAAGGGAGTTATATAAATTTACTCATTCGGGAACTATTGCTGGTTTTTCGATGGATGATGAGCAAAATAAAGCAATGGATGCTGAAAATTTAGAGCAATTACGGCAAAATATTTCTGGCGATTTACATTTTTTGGCTTTAAATACTAAAAACTCACTGGAAAGAGATGATAGCAGGTGTGTAAAGCAAACTGAAAACGCAATAAAAGAATATAACGAATCAATAAATCAATTAGAACGCAAGAAAGACGATGACCTTATGATGAAAGTTGGTGAAGCAATGATCGGTAATCCTGACGGAGAACAGAATTTTTTAAAAGAGATTAATAAAAAATCAAGAGAATGGCATGGGACAATTAAATTTTCCAATACGCCCACTAACGTTTTCAGAATTTTTTCTCAAGGTAAATATAATGAAATGGAAAAATTATTGGATTCAATCTCGGATAAAATATCAAGTTCTAATAGTAGAATGAGAGAAGTTACTCATTATCTTAAAGTTGGCGATAAAGGTAATTTTAAAAAGGCACAAAAGGAATTATTGGAGTTAAATTATGTTAATAATGATGAAAGACTCTTTCTTCAATCTTCATTAGAGCTGAAAAGGTTAATAAAAAGATATAGTGGGTTTTTTGGTTTAATACGTACTTTACTTGCCGGAAGAAATAATTTGCAGTTAAGAATTATTAGTGAATTTGTTCGATTACAATATCAATTACAAAAATTAAAGGAAGATAAAACTGGTAGCAAGGTTATTAGTCTTGGCGGTATAAATTGTGATAATATCCATATTGCTTGTAAAAGCGGTAAAGATAGGACTGGATTTATTGGTTTTATTATAGCATTGGAAATAATAAAGCATGATTCTGGTAAAAATGAAGGCGAAATAGCGGAAGCACTATCAAAGGCAGGACACGTTCAATGCTTGGCAGGGATTTCCGGAGGAACTCCCGGTTGCGTAGGAATAAAGAAGTTGTTTTTTTCAATACCTAAAAATTTTGGTGAAAAAGTAGAAAATAGGTTACAGCTAAAAACTGCAAGATTTAATTGTGTTATTCCTAGACCGTCTGTTTTTATGCGTCCTATTTTTAAAGAAATTAACTCTTGTAAACCGGGAAAAAATCTCATGAAGAATCCTGTACTTTCGGAACAGGATGAAGTTTTAACTGATTGTACTGGTTTTAAAGATGGATCAGCAGTTCCACCAAGTTATTCTGAAATCGATAAGTTAATTGCCAGAAATTTGGGAAAGGTGAAGAAGGGTAAAACTGGTAGTAAATCTAAAAATATAAAATTTAAACCTTACGAAGGTAATAGTGTTGGCTCTGAAGACAAAGGCTATGTTAGTGAACAAGATGCTGCTGAGATAAAGGTGGGTTCTGTTAAAAAAGTTGGTTGTCTAAAAAAAGGAATTAGAGCTGATTTATAGCTATTTTTTCCAAAGTGGTTTTTTGATTTTTTTTATTAATTCTTTGTGAGAATTTAATTCCTCTTGTGAGGGTGAAAATTTTCTTATCGGTAATATTTTTTTCTTTTTTTTCGTATTTGTTGTTGTGGAAAATGAAATAATCGATTGATTTTCTTTTGTTAATTCTAAATAGACTCGTGCCAATAATTGCGAATCTAATAAAGCTCCATGGTATTTTCTATGTTCTAACGAAATGTTAAAACGCTTACAGAGTGCATCCAGCGATGCCGATGATCCGGGAAATTTTTTTCGTGCAATTTGCAAGGTGTCTATTACTTTATCCGCAGAAATTTGATTATGCGTTGTATTAGATAATTCAAAGTTTAAGAATCCGATGTCAAAAGTGGCATTATGAATTATCAATTTACTGTCATTACCTATAAAATCTAAAAAATCACCTGCAATTTTAGCAAAAATGGGTTTATCCAATAGTTTTTCATTGGTGATACCGTGTATTTTAGTTGAGGATTCCGGTACGTCTCGTTTGGGATTGACGTATGTATGAAAAACATTTCCTGTTTCAATACGGTCGATCATTTCAATACATCCGATCTCTATGATTTTATGTCCCAATTTAGTGCTAAGACCTGTAGTTTCAGTATCTAATATTATTGTTCGCATATTTTGATTTCCTGTATATAAATCATTATCATAGTTTTTGTTAACAAGACAGGTTATCTTAATTTTACTACAATTAGTTTTTTAATTCGTTGATAAAATAAAACGTTCTGTTACAATTATCCTTACTTATGAAACATATAAAATGTTTAATCCTATTGTTGCCTTTGGTATCTTGTGTTAATTTTCCTGCTCAACAAGATTTAAATTTACACGACGATAAAAGCAAAATACCTTTATTTGTTTCTGGTTCCGAATTAAAAGTAGATAGTTCGCCGTTTGTTATCTATCTTCCCAAGCTTGCGTATGAAAAAGATGCAATAAACAAAAAGGTGGATAACGTTAACTTTTCTCATGTCTTTTCTATTGAAAAAGGTAAAGTTATGTCTGCAGTAGATGTTGGTGAAAATATTTTTTTCTTGAACGAGTCGGGCAAAATATTTTGTTTGAATAATACGGGAGAAAAAATTTGGCAAAAACATATTCCCGAAGCAAATAATTATTCCGAGTTGTTAAGTAATGGCAACGTATTAATCGTAAACACTGGAACCACCAGGTTATATGGAATTAATATCGAAAATGGAAACACATTATGGAAAAAAACTTTAAAAGCACCGGTACACGGTAAGTCAGCTGCCGTAGGTGAAGATAAATTTGCCGTTATCACGATAGATAATGCGTTATATCTTTTAAACGCTAACGACGGGACGTTACATTGGTATTATCAGGCTGCTTATCCTTCATTACAAAGAATGAGTTTTAGCTCTCCCGTTTATCATCATAAGGGTAAATTGATATTACCCCCTGTCGAAAGCGATCTGGTAGTTCTAGATGCGAAAACTGGCGATAAAATATGGCAACTGGAAATTGATTCCACATATAAAAAATCGGCTTTTTATAATTTGGACGATTCTCCGTTCGTGTTGGGTAAAGTTATCGTCGCATCGAATAATATGGGAAAAATAGAAGCTTTCGATATTGATTCCGGGGATAAAAAATGGGAAGAATACGTTACTTTTAAAGGTAAGCCTTATATAATAGGTGAAATTGCTTTCGGTTTGACCGAAAATAATAAGTTTATTGCTTTAAATAACGAAGGAAAAGTTAAGTGGATAACGGAATTGGATGGTGGAAATTATTATGACCCAATGTTGATTAACAATTCTTTGTGGTTATTCGATAAGGGAGGAAAGGGAACGGAGTATGACGTTAAAACTGGTGAAAAGATAGATGAGATTGCTATTCCGGATAAAATATCTTATCCGCCCTTCGTATTTGGGGGCAAAATATATTTTTTTACTGATAATAAAGGATTGGTAACTCTCGGGGAAAATAGTGGCGGATTATGATGCCGTTATAATCGGCGGAGGACCTGGAGGTTATGTCTGTGCGATTAAAGCTGCACAACTCAGGCTAAACGTAGCTTGTGTAGAAAAAAGAAAATTTTTGGGCGGAACTTGTTTAAACGTAGGTTGTATTCCGTCGAAAGCATTATTGCATTCTTCTTATCTTTATTATGAAGCGGTTAATCATTTTGTTGATCACGGTATTAATATTGGTATGCCGGAAATCGATGTTAAGAAAATGATGTCTCGTAAAGATAAGGTAGTATCTGACCTTGCCAAAGGAATAGATTGTTTATTTGAAGCTAATGGAATTACCAAAATAACCGGTTATGCTTCGATTAAGAGTGCTAACGAAGTGGAAGTAAAAAGCGATGGCGGTAATTCGATAATTTCAACAAAAAATATTGTAATTGCTACTGGTTCGGAAACTATGAGTTTGCCAGGTGTTGAAATCGACGAAGATGTAATTTTATCTTCCACGGGAGCTCTCGAGTTAACTGAAATTCCTAAAAAAATGGCGATAATAGGTGGCGGAGTGATCGGTGTGGAAATGGCATCGATTTGGAGCAGGCTAGGCTGTTTCGTTACCGTGATCGAATATGGTGATAGAATTATCCCTGCTATGGATGAAGATGTGGGCTCTCTTTTGCTCAGGCTTTTAGGCAAGCAGGAAATCAAATTTAAACTATCAACTGAAGTAAGCTCAGTAGAAAGAAAATCGAAAAAAGCAATAGTGAAATATGGCGATAACGAAGAGTTAGAAGTAGATAAGGTTTTGGTCTCGATAGGAAGAAAACCGAATACTGATAATTTGGGAATCGAAATTGAAAAAGACAAGCGCGGTTTTATTAAAGTAGATAAAAATTTTGCTACGAATATTCCTGGAGTATTTGCCATAGGGGATTCCACACCGGGGATGATGCTTGCGCACAAAGCGGAAGAGGAAGGAGTGGCTGTAGCAGAAATTTTAGCAGGGAAGCACGGCCATGTCGGGTTAATACCTTCGGTTGTTTATACTCATCCGGAAGTTGCTGGAGTTGGTTATACCGAACAAGAAATTAAAAACATGGGTGTTAAATATAAAGTAGGAAAATTTCCTTTTGCAGCAAATAGCAGAGCCAGAGCCGTTGGCGATACTGATGGCTTTGTAAAAATTATCGTGGATGGCGAAGATACCATACTCGGTGCCCACATAATTGGTCCTAAAGCTGGGACGTTGATTGGCGAATTGGCAGTGGCAATGGAATACGGAGCAGCTTCTGAAGATATTGCCCGAATTTGCCACTCCCACCCCGATTTGAACGAAGCAATAAAAGAAGCGGCTTTAGCAGCGCATGCTAAAGCCATTCATAATGTTTCTTGATCTTGAACTGGCGCTTGGGGGCTTTGCTATTAGGCACTTTTTGTGTTGTATCTGCTTTTTTACTGAATCTGCGTAGTATTCTACGATCATGATTAGGGAAGTGCTTAAAGCTCTGGCAACAGAATTAACAAAGTCTCGTAGTGTGAAATACCACTTTTTTGTGAATTCAGATTAGCAGATGACTCGCGATGGTATAAAGGTTGTTGTTTATAACTATTCTGATTTTTTCGATTTAAGTGCACTGAATATACCTATGAATCCTACTTTTTCCCTGCTTCCATGCATTCATTTTTTCAAGTGTTCTTTTTTGGTCTTTCCCTTTCTTTGATTTCTGTTTTTTTCTTTGTTAAATTACTGATTTCTTGTTTTGTTTGTTCTATTTTTGTTGCTAAATCGGTTGCTTGTATTGTTCAGTTGACATAATTGTTTAATTCTTTCTTTAGAGCTTTATTATCATTTGCAAGCTCATCTATTTTTTTTGCCTGTCTTTGTTAGAAAGCAGTGTTAATAAAAAATTGATTTTCTTTAATGTTATATAGTGATTCTTTGAGTATATTTGTTATGCTGTTCAAGTCTTCAGCAACATCATTTATTTGTTTTGTAAAGAATTTTTTTTGTATTGCTTTTTCGATATTTACTAACTTATCTGAGGTTTGCATGCTTTTTTTCGTAAAATGTGTAGTTTTTTGCAGTGCACCTTTACAGTTAACCGCTATAACTGCAACTACGGAAGCTGCCTGCAACACTGGCAGCTCCAACTCCACTCTGACGACCGACGACGGAACCGGCACCGGCAATTGTCACATTACCTAAAACCGGAGTGGTTAAACCTGAGTTCCAGCAATTGCTTTGGCTCTATAGGTTGTTCAACTTAATTTTTTTTCGCAGCTTTTGCTTTGCCGTCTTTTAATGCTTTAAACGAGCTAGCCAGAGTACTTATTGTTTTTCTCGATTCTTGAAAAATTTCTTTTGCTTGTTGCCCTTTTTTGCTGCCTTGATTCCATTGCTTTTCTCTTATGATTATAGATATGTAACAATATTAATTTATTAATCTAAATAAATAGTTTTATTAATTTATTACAAGTAAAAATCTAAAATAATTATTTAATACAATTTTTAGTATTAGTAGTTTAAAAAACCGAGGATTAATAATAATTATCTTGTTATTTGCTGCCGTGTTTATATAATTTCATCGTGCGGTGGATGTAGCTCAGCTGGTTAGAGCGTCAGTTTGTGGTACTGAAAGTCGCCGGTTCGATCCCGGTCATCCACCCCAATTTTTTTATATGAAGTCCTGCTGTAAAATTACCTTTTTGGACATTGATCGGGTTTTTTTTGCTGTGTAGTTTGTGTTGGACTTTTCGTGTTGTTTTGTTTTGCTTCTTCGATTTTATTGGTAAATTTTTTTAAATTGGAGCCTAATGATATTGCTTGCTTTTTTAGAATATTCGATATGTTTTTTTCGCCAAATTTTTCCAAAATGCCTTTACGTTTTGCTTGAGAGTTATCCTTAGTTTCGTTTTTTTGTTCTGTTAAATTAGCATCTTGTTTTTCTAGCTTGGTTAGTTTATTGACTTTTTTCTGTATTTTATCAATTTTTTTCTGAAAATCTTTATTTTTTGTTTCTTGCTTCTTCGTTAGTTTTATAATGTCCTTATCGGCTTTTTTTTCTACGTTACGTTGTTTTTTTAACTTAGATTGTAATTCGTCACTAATTTTATTGGTTTTATTCTGTAAGTTTTTGTTCTTGGTATCATGTTTGTTTTTTAATTTTTCAACTTTTTTATCAGTTGTATTTTGTATTTTTTGTTCTGTGGTTTTTGCTTGATTTTTTAATATTTCAATCGCTTGATTAGTTTTATCTTGTGAATCTTGTTTTTCAGCTTCTAACTTGGGTTTTGAGTATTCAGGAGCTTGATCAATTTTTTCTTGTAGGGATTTGTCTTGCGCTTTTTGTTCGGATTTTAACCGTTTAATATCTTTATCAAGTCTGTTATGTAAATTTTTTAGTTTAGCTTCTTGCTTGGATTGTAAATTTTCAATTTTTTTGCTTTTTTTGTTCTGTAAATTATGTTGCTTTTTAAGTTTGGATTGTAGATTATCACTAAGTTTATCAATCTTGTTTTGTAAATATCTACTTTTAGCATGTTTTTCGGTTTTTAATTTTAGGATCTCTTTATCGGTGTTTTTTTGCAATGTTTGTTTCTCAATTTCTAAGTTAGATTTTCGAGTTATGAGCTCGTTTTTTTGAGTTACGAGCTCATTTTGCTGCTTTATCATTATTACATTCCGCGTCCTGCTTTTGTAGGAGAGCTTTGTTGAGGAGTAGGAGCGGGGCTTTTGCTACTTTTGCCTGCTCCTTTCGTATCATTGGTAACCCCTTGCAAGCCCGAACCTAATGACTTGGCTTCTTTCTGTAAATCGCTCGATATATTTTTTTCTCCTATTTTTTTTGAAGATGTTATTTGTTTTTCATTGGATTTACCTTTAATCTCACTTCTTTTTTCTTGTAAATTGTCAATTTTGTTCTTTTTATTTTCTATTTGATCTTTCAAATCCGATCCTTTATCCGCCAATTGAGTATATTTTTCCAAGCCTTTTTTTAAAGCTTTATTGTCTCCGGCAATCTCGTTGATTTTTTCTTCCCTATTGTCTTTTTGAGCTAGGTCTTTAAGTTGATTTTTATCGATGTTATAGGTTTCTCCTGTTAATGTGGATTCCAATCTACCAATTCTTTTAGCATTTTTCATCTGATCTTTTTGCAAAGATTTTTTCTCTTTTTCCAAACCTTGTATCTGTTTTTTATTTTGTAACAACTGAAGCGGTTTTTTAGCATTAGCCACACCGGATTTTATGTTTTGAGCGGCTTTACTACCCGCTTCTTGGATACCTTGTTTTGTAGATTCCAATCCCGATTTTACGTTTTGAGCGGCTTTACTACCTGCTTCTTGGATACTTTGTTTTGCAGATTCCAATCCCGATTTACGTTTTGAGCGGCTTTACTACCTGCTTCTTGGATACCTTGTTTTGCAGATTCCAATCCCGATTTTACGTTTTGAGCGGCTTTGTTAACGGCATCCTGAATAGTTTGTTTTGTATTTGGTTATATCTTGATTGACCATATCGAGATTATCTCGCAATTCCTTTTTTATATGACTTCCCACATTTTGCGGATTAAATTCTTTGTTAAAATTTTTTAGAGCGCCTTCCGTTTTTTCCTTAGCATCGGTTAATTTATTTATTAAAGACTGATCTATTGCTTGCGGGTTTTTAACACAATCGTTTAAGTTATCTATCGCCGCTTTTGTGCCATGACTTATTTTCTTCGCTTCTTCGGGGGGGTAATCTCCCTTTGTTCGTTTTGAGCTTTATTTAAGGTGTTATTGGCGTTATTAAGGTTACTTATGATACTGGTAAAAATCGAGTTGTTTCCGACTAAATTCTGCATACGCTGCACTTCACCCGGGTTTTTCGGTATAAAAAGATTAATTGAGTTTATAAAGTTATTAATAATTTGATTTTGTCGTTGTTGCCTACTTGTTGATTGCATGGTTTATTCTTTTAAAAATATTAAATATATTAGAAATATAATATAAATTTATAATTAATTTCTTAACGCTTGTATCTCGTGTTCTGAAAAAACGACTTGGCTGTTAATAAGTAAATAATAATTATTTATTAGGTCTGTCGTAGTGTGAAAAATCAATTTATGGAGCAATCGAAACATACCAATTTATCCGGGAAAATTTCCCTTTTTAATCAATTGCAGGTAGCTAATAATAATATTGCCAACGCTAATACTGGTGCTTTTAAGCAAGATGTAGCCATTATCGGTAATTCTCGATTTAAAGATTTAGTTTTTACCGATAACATATCGACGGTAATCGATAATTCCGTTGGTTCTTTGAAAAAAACGGATAATCCGTTGGATCTTGCTATTACGGTCCCGGATTGTTATTTCGGTTTGGAGACTCCTCAAGGGTTGCGTTATACTAGGGATGGCGGCTTTTTTCTTAATGGTGAAAATCGTATAGTCAATAAAAACGGTTTTCCTTTACTAGGTCGTGACGGAAAAATTATTTCAATGGATTTTGACGAGCCGCAAGATATTTTTATCGACGTAAATGGAGTTATTTTTTCTGGGGGAAAAGCAGTCGATCACATAGGTGTTTTTTCTTTCGATAACCCTAATTTGTTACGCAAGGAAGGTAATTCTTTTTTGTATGCCGAAGAAGAACCGAAAATTGCCGAAAATTTTCAAATATTACAAAGTGTTTTGGAAGAATCCAACGTTTCGAGCATAAAAGAAATGACAAATTTGGTTAATGTTTCTCGCAGTTTCGATCAAGCAACGAATTTTGCCAATAACGTGCAAAAACTTAGTAACGATATGATACAGGTTTTATTGAAAGCAGAGTAAGTTTGTATTTTTTATCTTGTTTATGTAAAACCTTTTGTTTATGTAGAATCTTTCCTAAAGTTATTTTGTGTCTTAAGAAAAAAAATGTTATCAGGTAAAAATTCGATAAAGCCAGAAAATATAACATTGGAAAGAGAAAAGAAAAAGCTGAAATTTAAAGGGAAAAAAGTGGAAATTGGCTGGGGGAGAGCAAAGACGATGTAAAAGAGGGCAAGATAATGATTCTTTTAGTGAAAAAAACAACAGAGAGAAAAATTCGATCCAAGGAGGGGAAATAATGTACAATCTCTTCGTTTAAAGTAGGTAAAAGTAAAATTAGTTGATATTAATAATAGTGTTATTCAATTAGCTCGTGGTACGAGAAATCAAAATTCTTAAGATGAAATGGCACCTAATAATATAATGATAAACGGCATGGTTTTTAGATATTAGAGCCTGAAAAGTACGGGTGAGATAAGATTAAAAAGCGGAAAATAATAAGCTCGTAGGAGCGAAAAGAGAAAGCAATGGAAGAATTTTTTACCGTTCTTGATGATTCCGACGATCGAGCAATTACAAAGTTTATATTCGTTAAATAATACTTAAAGAAAAACACAATGATTGAAAATTGTGATCCCGGTGAGGATCGAACTCACGACCTACTGATTAAGAGTCAGTTGCTCTACCAGCTGAGCTACAGGATCTTATTTTTTATTATGTTAGCTTTTGCTTGTTATGTGTCAATTAATATAAATATCTTGACAAAGACAGTATAATATGTAAAATAAAATGATTTTTTTCATAATTATGGTCGATTTAGTTTCTGCAGCCAGAGTTTTACAATCCGGTATGAATGCTCAATCCGCGCGGTTATCGGTGATATCGCAAAATATTGCGAATAAGGATTCTATGGCATTAACTCCTGGCGGTAATCCTTACAGACGTAAAACTGTTAGTTTTCGTAATAAGTTGGATAAAGAAACCGGAGCGGAACTAGTTGAAGTGGCAAAGTATGGGCTATGATTACGGTTCGTTTAAAATGAAATTACAGCCTTTTCATCCTGCGGCAAACGAAAAAGGTTACGTTTTGTATCCTAATGTGGACGATATTGTGGAAAATACTGATGCACAAGAAGCACAATTTTCGTATAACGCTAATTTAAATGCGCTGGCTTTAACGAGAAGTATGATAGCTAAAACATTGGACATATTGAATAAATGATAAATATTAATAATCCTATTTCTCCTGTCTCGAGTATTATTAACCGTAATAATCTTGTGGATAAAGAAGGAAGTGTAGCCGGAGCTTTTGAATCTATGATTTCCGAAATTCGTAAAATAGATAATAAGGTGCAAAATTTGGTAATGAATAAAGCCGATTTACATGAATTGGTTACTGATATAAGTTTAATTGAAAATAACTTAAAAATTTTAGTTGCAATACGGGATAGCTTGATAAATGCTATACAGGAAATAACCAGAATGCAAGTATGATAATTATGGTAAATGGCAGTGAATTGCTTTTGGAAAAAGCTATTTCTATCACCAAACTAATTGAAATGATTAGTTGTGACGTAACTAAAGTAGCAATTGAGCAAAATACCGTTATCATTCCTCGCTCCGAGTATAATTCGACAATAGTGAAAGAAGGTGACAAAATCGAATGTGTCGAATTTGTCGGCGGAGGTTAGGCAGACTTTTTTATGTTTACGAATAGAGTTTACTTGGATCATAATTCCACTTCTTTATTGGATGACGACGTTAAAAAAAATCTGGATTTTGATTGTGCCAACCCTTCTTCTTTACATTTTGAAGGTCGCAAGGCTCGCGGTATTGTCGAAATGGCTCGTGCTAATATTTTAGAAGCTTTTAGTGCAAAAGATTCGGAATTAATTTTTACTTCTTCTTGTACCGAAGCAAATAATACCGTCTTCCATAGTTTTCCGGATTGTGTGCACGTTGTATCGTCGATCGAACATGCGTCAGTGCTGAAATCGGCAAAAAATCCGGTATTAATACCGGTTACGGAAGAGGGGACGGTAAAGCTTGACGACCTTGAATCGATCATTAAAGAAATCAAAACAAAAAAATTTTTAGTTTCGGTGATGATAGCAAATAATGAAACGGGTGTTATTCAGCCGGTAAGTAAAGTATCAAAATTAGTGCATAATTACGGCGGGATTATGCATACTGATGCTGCTCAAGGTTGTGGAAAAATAGCTATTGATATGGAAAAGTTAGACGTGGATGTAATGAGTATATCTGGCCATAAATTCGGATCGCTTAAAGGTGTCGGAGCTTTATTATTTAAAAAAAGTATGGGGATTGTACCTTTGATGTCGGGAGGCGGTCAAGAGAAAAAATTACGTGGTGGTATGGAAAATGTTCTTGCTATTTCTTCTCTTGATTGTGTTGTTCGAAAACTCTCGGATTTAATAAAAAGGATGGAAGAAAAAAAGCTCTTGCGTGATAAATTGGAGGAAAAAATATCGGATATTTGTCCTCAAGTCAAAATTTTTGGCAAATGTAGCGAACGATTGCCTAACACTGGTTGTATTGCTATGCCCGGTAACAGCAACGACGTGCAGTTGATGCATTTTGATTTAAGCGGCATAGCAGTAGGAAAAGGTTCAGCATGTTCTTCCGGCATGATAGAGAAAAAATCTCATGTGTTGGAAGCTATGAACGTTAGCGAAGAAGAAGCGGCAAATTCTTTACGGATTAGTTTGGGATATAAAAATAATGACAAGGATATAGAAAGATTTGTTAATATTTGGAGGGTACTGTATAATAAAAGCGATATGTTTTCAGGTATATAAAAATTCGAACATATGGCAACTAAAGAGAGCTTAACATTTCCTATTTTTCTCGATTATCAATCTACCACTAGGACCGATCCAAGAGTTTTGGATGAAATGATGCCTTATTTTTCCGAGTTTAGTAATCCTCATTCGCGTAGTCATAGTTTCGGTTGGAATGCTGAAGAAGTGGTGGAAAATGCACGGAGGGAAATTGCCAAAGTAATAAATGCAAATTCTAAGGATATAATATTTACTTCTGGCGCTACCGAATCGAATAATTTGGCAATTAAAGGTTGCATGGAATTTTATCGGAAAAGTAAAGATCATATTATTACTGTTGCAACCGAACATAAGTGTGTTTTGGATAGTTGCAGACATTTGGAAGAAAAAGGTTTTAAAGTAACTTATCTGCCAGTATCATCTAACGGCATAATTGATTTAGATGAATTGGAAGATACAATTACCGAAAAAACAAATTTAGTTTCCGTTATGGCGGTAAATAATGAAATAGGCGTCATCCAGCCGCTAAAAGAGGTTGGAGAAATTTGTCAAAAATATGGCGTATTTTTTCATACCGATGCAGCGCAAGGATACGGTAAAATTCCTATTGACGTAGATGAAATGAATATTAGCTTGCTTAGTATTTCTGGTCATAAAATTTACGCCCCTATGGGAGTGGGAGCGCTTTATGTTAGAAGAAGGCCGAGAGTGCGTATTCAACCGCTAATTAATGGTGGGGGACAAGAAAGAGGAATGCGATCTGGAACGGTACCTACCGCTTTGGCAGTTGGCCTAGGTAAAGCGGCAGAAATTTGTTTTAGCGAAATGGAAGAAGAGAAAGCAAGGTTAACCGAAATGAAAGATTTCTTTTTAATGAAAATTAAAAAAGGAGTAGGGGACATATTAGTTAATGGTGATTTAAAGCAAAGATGGCCGGGAAATTTAAATATCAGTTTTCCTTATGTCGAAGGAGAATCTATTATTATGGCAATAAAGCAGTTGGCTGTTAGTTCGGGCTCTGCTTGTACTTCTGCATCTTTGGAACCTTCGTACGTGCTTCGTTCTTTAGGGGTAGACGAAGATCTTGCTCATTCGTCGATTCGTTTTGGTTTCGGGAGGTTTACTACTAAAGAAGAAGTAATATTTGCATCAGAACTTATTAGTAGTAAAATAAGAAAATTAAGGGATATGAGCCCTTTATGGGAAATGGTTCAGGAAGGTGTAGACCTGAAATCTATTAAATGGAATGATCATTAAGGAATAGTTATGGCTTATAGTAAATTACTGGAAGAACATTATGAAAACCCGAGAAATATTGGTTCGCTAGATAAAGGCGATTCAAGCGTAGGTACGGGTTTAGTGGGTGCACCTGCTTGTGGTGATGTAATGAAGTTTCAGATTAAAGTTGAAGATGGAAAGATAATCGATGCGAAATTTAAAACTTTTGGTTGCGGGTCCGCCATTGCTTCCAGTTCGCTTGCAACCGAGCTTGCTATTGGTATGGATCTTAAAGATGCCGAAGAATCGATTAAAAATACCGTTATTGCAAATAAACTCTCTTTACCTCCGGTGAAAATTCACTGTTCTATGCTTGCCGAAGATGCAATAAAAGCTGCAATTGCTGATTATCATGCAAAGCAATCTTCTCAAGTTGATGAAGAAGACAAGGAGGAAGAAGATAAGAACAATTAATCGGTTGAGTTATGCATGTTGTTAAGGGTATAAATGTGCAATTTGGTGATGAAGACAAGGTAAATAGGAAAAAAGTAATTCATATTACCGAGAACGCTGCAAAACAAATTTTCTCTCTTTTAAAAACAAAAAAAGAGTATATAGGCATCAGAGTGAAAGTGTTAACCAATAAAGGTTGTTATGGTAAAAAATACAAAATGGAGTATGTTATCGAGCAAGATAAATTTGACGAAGTTGTGGTGGAAAACGTCGGGAATAATTTTATAAAGGTTTTTATCGATCCGAAAACTTTATTTTCAATATTGGGCACTACTGTCGATTATGTTAGCGGTAAGTTTAGTTCCGGTTTTGTTTTTAAGAATCCGAAAGAAAAAGGGAGATGTGGTTGTGGTAAAAGCTTTCATTAATAATAATTATTTTGATTACTTTGGTTTGGAAGTAAATTTTGATATCGATACCGATGAATTGGATGATAAATATCTAGAACTACAATCGAGAAATCATCCGGATTCTTTCTCCAATAATGATGTACGAAAAAAAAAAGATGTGCGAAATAATTCCATCTTGATTAACGAGGCTTATCAAGTTTTGCGATCTCCGTTAAAAAGGGCCGAGTATTTACTATCGTTATTTCTTAAAAAATCTTATGTAATTAAGCCTACGGAAGACTTGTTAATGGAAGTCATGGAGATGCGTGAACAAGCAAAGGAAGACGATCCTTTTTTAAGTATGAATTATAGTTCTTGTGTTGAAAAAATTAAAGAAGCTTTTGTTAATAACGATTTAATGGACATGGCACATCAGACTATGCGCCTGAAATATATTACCAAGATAAAAGAGGATATATGCAATTAGTGCAAATTTCCGATCCGGAACCTCCAAAATCGGAAATACCCAATATTGCACTTGGTATTGACTTCGGTACGACTAATTCTTTAGTTGCTGTAGTGAAAAATGATGAAGTTGTTGTTATTTGTGATCAAAATAATAAAAAGCTAATTAAATCGGAAATCTCATATAACAAAAGCATATTTAAAATAGGGAATGATGCAGATAAAAGTCACTCGATTCGATCTATAAAACGTTTAATCGGCAAAAAATACGATTTAGTTAAGCATTTATCGCAGTTTGATTTTGTTGATAGCAAACATGGTAAAATTAGTGTCGAATGTAATGGAAAAATGTTTACTCCGGTCGAAATAGCGGCACATATTATTAAATACTTGAAAGATTTGGGAGAGGATTATCTTAAGCGAGAAATCAATCATGCGGTGATAACTGTGCCTGCTTACTTCGGTGAATTAGAGAGACAGGAAATAAAAGATGCTGCTAATATTATAGGTTTAAAAGTTTTGCGGCTTATTAACGAGCCTACTTCTGCTGCTCTTGCTTACGGCTTGCATAACAGCGAAAACGATAACGAGATGTACTTGGTTTACGACCTCGGAGGAGGCACGTTTGACGTATCCGTATTACGCAAAAGAAAAGGGATATTTCAGGTATTAGCCTCCGGAGGAGACACTTTATTGGGAGGTGACGATTTTGATATTATCTTATCCGATTTTATACGCGAGAAATGTTTTTTGAACTGTTGTTCACAGTCAAATTTATTGCTTATATCACGTGAGATAAAAGAAGAGCTAACATCAAGTGTTAATGTTTGCAAAGAGGTTAAAATTAATAATCGGAATTACGAAATCAGTATTTCTCGTCAGGAATTTGATGATCTTATATATGAATTAGTTGAAAAAACAATTAAGATTACTAAAAATGTTCTTTCTAAAACCAAATTGGAAATCAAAGATATAAATTCGGTAGTGTTAGTTGGCGGTTCGACAAGAGTGAATCTGGTTAGAAATCGAATGAAAGCAGTGTTTGGCGAAAAAAAAGTATTGTATGATATTAATCCAGATGAAATAGTGGTTATCGGTGCTGCAATACAAGCTAATTCTTTAACTTCTAATTCGAATAATAATGTATTGATAGATGTTTTACCGCTTTCTTTAGGTGTGGAAGTTATGGGAGGATTGATGGACGTTATCATCGAACGTAATACTCCTTTACCTATTTCTAAATCTAGAACTTTTACAACTTTTGGTGATGGCCAGACAGTGATGAAAATTAGTGTTTTTCAAGGTGAACGCGATCTAGTTAAGGATAATAGATTGTTGGATTGTTTCGAGTTAGAAGGAATTACTCCTTTACAAGCCGGAAAAGCAACAGTGGAAGTAAAATTTATTGTTGATGTTGACGGCTTATTAACTGTTGAATCTATGGAACAAGGTGTTGAAGGGACGAGAAAAGAAATTGTCGTTAATTCGAGTTATGGTCTTGATGAAAGCGATATAAATAAAATAATTGCAAATTCTTTTCAAAATGCAGAAGATGATCTTGTTAAGCGTGAATTAGTTGAAAGTAAGATAAAAGGTAAAGAGGTAATTAAAGCTGTGAAAAAAATCTTGAATTCTAATAATGATTATGCGTTTAATGATTTGGAACGTGATAAATTGCAAGACTTGATTAGTGATTTAAGAAATGAATTAGACAGCGGTAATTCTTATGAAGTTATAAATTCTAAAATAAAATTATTAGAAAATTATTTTGATCCGTTGGTTAAAAATAATGTTGAAAAATTTTTGAAGAAAAAAGTAATAGGTAGTGATATTAATAATTATAAGTATAATGACCAATGATAATACTGTCAGAGTAATTTTTGTTTCTCCGGAAGGGTTGGAAAAAGAATGTGAAGCTATTGAAGGGGAATCCATATTAACTGTAGCACATCGTAATAATGTTGATTTAGAAGGGGCTTGCGAAGGCTCCTTGGCTTGTTCCACTTGTCATGTAATAGTTGACTCTGCCTGGTATAATGAATTAAGTGAAATTTCCGATGATGAAAACGATATGCTTGATTTGGCTTTTGGCTTGGAAGAGACTTCCAGATTGGGCTGTCAAGTAATATTAACTAAAAACTTAGACGGTATTAAAGTTCGTTTACCTAGTGCAAGTCGTAATATTAAAACATCATGACAAGGTTTATTTCGATAATTTTGGTAATTATTACTTTTTTTTTAATTGGCTATTTTGCTCTGGTAAAATATGTAAAACGTGATTTTATTAACTGGATGTATGGTATTTCCCGAAATATGTGTCAAATATCGTTTGAAGATTCGAGTATTAAGCCTGTTTCTTTTCCCTTTAATTTTATTATTAATCTTGAAAAACCAACTTTATCTTGCACATTTGAGAATAATTCGTTGCAAAAAAGTTATAATTTAAAAGTTTTTACTAGGAATATATCATCGTCATTCGGATTATTTGATAAAAATGTTACATTGAAAATACCTGATAAAATTCGGGTTAGTAACGGTAATGAAATTACTTTTTGTACCGGATTCAATGATGTTCGTTTTTTGCTTACTGATAATGTTTTTTCTAGAAAGAAGAACAATTTTCATCGTTTATCATATGATAATGATGGTATTAGATGTGTTGATTTGAACAACAGAGAGGTTTTACATGACATATCGATTGATTTACGAATTGATTATAATGAATTGAGAATGAATAAAGTTGATCTGCTAGTAAATAACAAGCACTATAATAGTGAAAATTCTGTAACTGCCGATGTTGATTTATCGTTTGGTACTAACAGTAAAAATAGTGAATCTACTGTTGATATTAGAAAATTTGCCGTTAAATCAGGTGATTTCAGTATGACTATGTTAGGAGACTTAAGTTTTAAAGGTTTAATAAATGGAAAGATGGTTATTAATATTGATAAATATGATGAGTTGCTTGATAAGCTTCATGAAATTGGTTATGATAAAGAATTTATACTAGGTATATTGAATAAATGTGCAAATCAGATTGATCAAGAGAACTTTTCAATTGTTTTGCAAAATATAGGGAAAGAATTTTACATTGGCAAAGAAAGCATTATGGATTTTTCAAAATTGGTTTCGATAAAAAATCAATAAAAAGAATAAGTTATAAAAATTTTTTATTTTTGTGTCAAAACAAGTTTGAGTGCTTTAGGATAGCATTTATGTTCCGCAATTAAAATTCTGTCACTCAGCGATTCGACGGTATCTTTTTTTAGTACCGGTACTGCGAGTTGCATAATAATTTTTCCATTATCCAGTTGGCTGTCAACATAATGTACGGTACAACCGGTGATTTTTACTCCGGCATCTAAAGCTTGTTGTTGTGCTTTTAAACCTTTAAACGAAGGTAATAACGACGGATGTATGTTGATTATTTTGTTTTTCCAGGTTTTGACAAATTTACTTGAAAGAATTTTCATAAAACCGGCCAAGCATATGATTTTAATATTAAAAAAATTTAATATTTTGTTTAAATCGTCTTCATAATCCTTTTTTTGAAGAATAAACACCGGTATATTCTGTTTCTCAGCTATTTCTATTCCTCTTGCAGCGTTTTTACTAGAAATAACACATTCTATTTTTGCTGGATAGGAAAATTTTTTACATTCGTTGATTAAATTGCCTAAATTAGAACCTCTGCCTGAAATAAATACTGCTATTTCTTGTTTTCGTAGCATTAATCATCTTCGTAGTATTTTTTCGATAATTCGTTTAGTAATCTTACACCGAAACCAGTAGCACCTTTCGGAGATATATCCGACCCTTCTTTACTCCAAGCAGTTCCGGCTATATCGATATGTGCCCAAGGCTTACCTTCTTTTACAAATCTTTGCAAAAATTGAGCGGCCGTGATGCTGTCCGCACCTGTTCCTTTAAGTGAAATATTTTGCATGTCGGCAACATCGGAATCAATTTGTTTGTCGTATTCTTTCGATAGAGGAAAACGCCACACTTTTTCATTTACTGTTTGTCCTGACGATATTATTTGTTTGGCAAGTTCATCGTTATTGGAAAATACTCCTGCATGTTGATCGCCTAAAGCAACAACAATAGCTCCTGTTAAAGTTGCAAGGTCGACGATTATGTTCGGGTTAAATTTTTCTTCTACGTAAGATAACGCATCTGCAAGCACTAACCTTCCTTCTGCATCCGTATTTAATACTTCGATAGTTTGTCCGGACATTGATTTTACAATGTCGCTAGGGCGTTGAGCCGTGGCGGATACCGCATTCTCGACTAATCCTATTACACCCACGGCATTAACATTTGCATCCCTTGCAGCAAGAGCATACATAGCACCGACAACTGCAGCCGAACCCGCCATATCATATTTCATATCCCACATACCGCGAGAGGGTTTAAGCGAAATCCCACCGGTATCGAATGTTACTCCTTTGCCGACAAAAGCAATCGGTGGTTTGTTTTTATCTGTACTTCCGTTATATTGCATTATGGCTAAACGAGACTTGTACATACTTCCTTGGCCGACACCAAGCAATGCATTCATTCCCAGTTTTGCCATAGATTTTTCATCGAGTATTTCAACTTTGACATTATTTAAACCATCGAATATTTCTTTTACATTTTGCACATAAGCATCGGGATAAAGTACGTTTGGTGGTTCGCTAACTAATGTTCGTGCTATTTTTGTTCCTTGTGTTATTGTGTTTAAATACTGAAATTCCTTTTGACAATGTTCGTTAGCATCAACTGCAAAGGTGGTTTTTTTTGGTAATTCGCTTTCTTCTTTTTTTGTTTTGTATTTATCGAAACTAAAGTTGCTTAATTCCATACCGTTAGCAATATGAGGTATTATCGATTGAGAGGAGGTTTCTATTAATATGGTAGCTTCGTAAATTTTTAATTTTTTAAGCTCTTTATATATTTTTCCGCCTATCAATTCTGCACTTTTATTGTTAAAATTTTCTGATTTTCCTGCATTTATTAATAAAATAGATTTAATTTCTGGGTAGCTGTTAATGCCGTTAGGAGGAATAATGAATCTTGTTTCTCCGAATTTACCATTCTGAAATTCACTTGTTGTAATTGCTTGTTTGATAAAATGACCGCTATTTATATTTATTTGTTCTATCCTTCCGGGAAGGTTTTCATCGTCAAATAGGGCAATGACAAGCACTATTGCTTTTGCTAAACTGCTCGCAGCTTCCGAAAATAAAATTTCCATATTCAATTATTAAAGATAAATAATAACGATTATCTAATACATAAAGTTGCTATAGTCAAATATTGACTTTTTCATTAAATTGTGATAAATTAAGCCTTTTACCCTTATATGAAAAAAATATTTGCTATTGTTTTCGGAGTATTTTTATCAATTTCAATGCCATTATACTCTAATAATTTTGCTACTGGTATTTGGGAATTTATTTATGGATTACTCTACCTTAACATCGGTACGACTTCGTGTAAGGAAATTGTTGATAAAAGTGGCGTAGAAGGTAAAAATGCTTTTTTATCGCAAATTAATCAATTAATTAATACTGCTAATAATCTGGCAGGAAAAGAAACGGTGGATAAAGCTGCGGTGGAAAAATACGCCGGTGATTTATATGGCTATTGCCAAAGTCATCCGGAAGAATTATTTGTGAAAGCTTTAGCAGTAGTAAGCCGTCCTATGTTTACTGATATGAAAAAAGAATAATAAGATGAAAAGTTAATAGGCGGTAAAAAAGCATTAACCCTCTTTATTTATTATCAATTAAAAATTTTTTACCTCAGGTTTAGAATTTTTTTTCAATAATAGACACCAAGCTGATAATACTAATTAATGTTGATAAGTTACGTTTGTAAAAATAACAACTTATCAATTTTTTAGCTAATTAAAGTATTTATAACAACTTTCCCTCTTACCTTTATTGATAACAACGCAAGTCATAAAAGAATCAACCCTTTTGTTGTAATTCATAAAATCTGAAACCAGATTATCTAACTCGTGACAATTTTGTCCTATATCGTCAGTTTTCTCGATCCCTATAAAATCGGAAATCAAATCCTCTACTTTAAGATAAACTTCATCTTCATTCTTGGACACATCGAATCTATTTTCAATGCCTTCGTCAACTTCATCTATCTTATTATTAAAAATAGCTATATCCAGTACTTCTATACCTCGTTTTGATAATAATTTT
Organism: Rickettsiaceae bacterium H1; assembly: GCA_018101195.1. Lineage (GTDB taxonomy): Bacteria > Pseudomonadota > Alphaproteobacteria > Rickettsiales > Anaplasmataceae > JACDQH01. Next base: position 150,462 of record JACDQH010000004.1, on the reverse strand, counting down.
TTTACCGGGAAAACATGTGCGGCCCCTAATAAAACAATTCCAATACTGTGGTCTGATAAATAAATTTCTTCTACCATGTGCTTTTCTCGAATACGTTGTTTAATTTTGTTTTGTGTTCTATAACGTTTAATATCTTTAAGTAGTTTTTTCGTTGTTTTATGCTCTTCGGTAGAAGTTTTAGAAACGTTTTCTTGTAATTTTACTGCTTTATTTCTAAGCTTTTTAAAGTGTAAAAGGTTTTCATGGAAATTAACATCTGAATTTTTCTCTTTTGCAGTTAAACACAAATCAATCTCTACTATTTCAATATCTAATTTTTTTAATAATGCAATACAGAAAAAAAGACATAAATTATGTTTTAGCCTACCTACATCGAAAATTATTTGTCTCATATGGAGATAATTAGGAATTTTATTTTCTGTCATGATGCATTGTAATTCTTCATATGTTTCTTTTCCTGAGACACTTAGCTTGTCCTTCAACGCAATTCCACGGTTAATACTATTTTGAAAATAACTTATATTTTTAATTTCACTGCAGGTTTCGACAAAAAATCCAAGATCTTTTTTATGAATTTTAGGTAAAAGATGATATAGAAACCTAATCGATGAAGGATCACGATGATTCTCTCCAAATAATATTATTTTGTTTATCACGGTTGTTTTATTAATAAGTTAGCTTTAAAAATACTATATTTTATATATTTGTGTCAATTAAAATATTAACTTATCAAGTTAAAAGGCTATTGGGTTATTTACTGAAACACTAAATGAGTTGATATTTTGTAATTAAATTATCTCTTCTCTTTATTTCGATTGATTTTTTTTACTAAACTACTTATCCAGCCGATAAATAATGCTATTGTTATTGCAAATATGGCATATCCGATCGGGTGCATATAATGCATATCGAAAATAAAAGATTCTATTCCTACATTTGAAACTAATAATGGAATCGTTTGTATGCCGAACAAACGATGATTATAAAATAACAAGATTTCGATAACATATCTTCCTTGGGGTATGTTTCCTGGTAGCTTTATATTGCTTCTAAATAACTTATCATTTATTAAACCTACGCTTTTTATTGATTCGAAGTATAACTTTTTATTCATTTTCATCTGTTTAAATGCTTCGTTTAGCTCTTTATTTTCACCGAAGCTTAAATCGCTTATTCGTATCGAGTTAAGCCCTTCTTCGTTAGTGATTTTGGATAATTCGTCAGTAGAAGTTATCGCATAAAATTGTTTTACATCGTCTATTTTTTCTCTTTTACCGTTTACCCATAAACCGTATTTTTTTTCTTTTTTGTTAATTGCCAGAGAACGTTTGGGGCCGTGGACAACAATTATTAACTTTCCTTTAACATCTAATGCACCGAAAATCAGCACGTCTACTCCTTTGAAATCGGAATTAATTTTAATCTTCCTTAAAGTTAAATCGGCATTTATCGGGTGAGAATAACTACCCTTAGTTTGAAATAAAGTGAAAATTGTAATTATTATTACATATACCAATCTCATTTATTTGTACTCGAATGAATATAGTTCTTTCGGTGTTATTAACATACTGGAAAGAAATTTCACGAATACTCCTAGTACTATTATAGCAAGCAACATTCTTACTATCTCCGGCTGTAATTTACTGTTTATTCTTACTCCGATTTGCGCACCAATAACGGCTCCGATAATTAAAAGAAGCGATAATACGATATCTACCGTATGAGAAATCGTAGCATGTAATAAGGTGACGATAGTCGTTGTAAATACTGCTTGAAATACCGATGTTCCGATAGCGAAAGAAGTGGGCAATCCTATTACGTATATTAAAGTTGGGACGAGTATGAATCCGCCTCCCAAGCCTGCTAATGCTACTAACATTCCGATAAAAACTCCTATTAGGATTATAGATAAAATGCTGGCTTCGGTACCAGATTGAGGAAATAGTTGCCTATACGGCATAAATTTAAAATCACGTAGTTTACTTTTTTTCTTATTCACAGAAGTATTTTTATACTTATTGTATATGGCTTTAGTACTTTCAATAGCAATTGTTATTCCGGTAATGCCTAACACAATAACGTATAACAAAGATATCGTTATATCGATAAATCCTGCTTCATATAACAAAGAAAAAAGTATTGCACCTGCCGAAGAACCGATAAAGCTTCCGATAAGTAACCAACATCCCATTTTCAGGTCGACATTTTTTCGTTTTAAATGAGTGAGAAAACTGGAAAAAGAAGATGCTACCGTATGATTTACTGCGCTAGATAGCGATATTGCAGGAGGGATACCAATAAAAATCAGTGTTGGTATAACGATGAAATTTCCTCCTATACCGAAGACACCAGCCATTAACCCCGAAGATATTCCCAATAACAATAACCAAAAGATCTCGACCGACATTTCGGCGATCGGTAAGTATATTTGCATTTTTTAAGCATTTTATTACTGGTTATGATATCGATTGTTCTTAATTAATCAAAATTATCATGTTAAGTGTCGTGCGATAATTTTCTCTCTGTTGGGTAGATTCTGTTTTGACTTGGTTTATTGTGTTGAAGGCGTATCATTCTTTTCCGAATACTTTTCTTCTTTATATTTATCGTGCAAATACGTTCTGGCATACAAAACTAAGAAAATAGCTGTACCGAAAAGAGTAATTATACCTGCTTTTAGGAAGCTGTTTTATTACCGGGATGAGAGAATTTAGTGAAACCAATAGGTATTACTAGTTATAACTATGAACATTAGAATGATTGTTGCTCCCATTGTTTTCATTCTTCCGGAATTGTGTTTTTTTTCTGAGCAAGAAAAAATTTATTAATTATTTTGTTGCATTTTTGTCTATTTCTTTTAGTGCGTGCGTGTTTCTTTCACTTTATCTAATACCTGAAAATCAACATTTGAAGATAATTTTTGTCAAATTATTCTATAGTTTTTTCCCTTTGTTCTTACGGTTGTCAATTAATGTGGAGATATGCCGATCGATTTTTTTGCTTTTACTTTCCATTTTTTCTCTAATCTGTAAAATATAATTAATATTATAGGTTATTTTTTTCCTGAAAAATTTTTTGCTACCAAATAAATTTCGGATGAATCTTTTCTGCTTGCATTTGGTTTATAATACTTTACCATTGTAAAATAATTTTTGAATTCTAAGTATATTTCTTTCTCTTTATTTCCGTGAAAAATTTTTGTTACTACTGTTCCACCTGTTTTTAATGTTAGTTTTGCGAAATCCAGTACTTCTTTGGACAAAGCAATTATTCTTAAATGATCGGTAACGTTATTACCTGAAGTAGAATGCGACATATCGGATAATATTACGTTAAATTTCATGTTATAGATTTCATCTTTTTGTTCGATTTGGGTAAAATTGCACTTTACGAATATCACTTTTGGTATTTCTTTCATTGGCCGAATATCGATGGCAATAACTTTTTTACAATGCTTGGAAGCAACTTGTGACCAACTTCCGGGGCTTGAGCCTAAGTCAAGCACAATTCCGTTCATATCGAATATGGAAAATTTGTTATTAATTTCCAATAATTTATATGCTGCTCGCGATCTGTAACCTTCTTGTTGTGCCGCATATCTATATTGATCGTTGATTTGTCTGTTTAGCCAATTTGTCGACGAGATTTTTCTTCCTTTTGCCGTTTTAACTCTTATCTGCTTTTGTCTTCTCATGGAAGGATTGTTAACAGGTTACGATTTTATCATTAAATAATACCTCAAGTTGTTTTACATACTTGTTTTTTTATTATACCTATATATCTTATCATTTAACAAGTATAAATTATACCTATGAACCAAATGATAGAACTTAACTGTTCAGTAGGAGGTCAAATTAAGATCGGTAACGGTCTTAACTTAGGTGAAATCATTTCCTTGTCTTTAAATATGGAAAAAATACATATTATTACGGATGAGAATGTCGCCAAACATCATCTAAAATATTTAGAAAATTCAATATACCAAGCTAACATTCCTGCTACGATACATGTAATAGAACCTGGTGAAAAAAGCAAAAGATTTGAGGTTCTGGAAAAATTAATTGAGGAAATATTATCATTTCGTCCTACTTATGCAAGTACTATTCTTGCTTTTGGCGGAGGAGTGGTAGGTGATATTGCTGGTGTTGTGGCTACTATGGTATTAAGAGGAATAAATTTAGTACAAATTCCCACTACGTTACTTGCTCAAGTCGATAGTTCTGTGGGAGGAAAATGTGCTATTAATAGTGCTAAAGGTAAAAACCTCATAGGCGGTTTTTGTATACCGAAATTAGTTTTGGTAGATACTTTTTTCTTAAAAACTTTACAACGAAAAGATTTTATTTGCGGTTATGCCGAAGTAGTAAAATATGCAATGCTATACGATTCCCGATTTTTTTCTTGGATTCAAGATAATCTCGACCTGATTCTCGAAAAAGATTGGAATGCTCTTTTTTATGTTATAAAACGTTGCTGTCAGATGAAATTAGCAGTGATAGAAAAAGATCAGTTAGGCATACACGGAGAAAGAAATATGCTGAATTTCGGCCATACCGTCGGTCATGCAATCGAGGCTGCTACAGGGTACGATATTACGCACGGTAATGCGGTGGCAGTGGGTATGGTAATAGAATCGAAAATTTCAAATATCGATAATACCGATCTTATAAACAATTTGCGCAAAGCCGGTTTGCCGACATCATTAAAATCGATAAATAAAAATTGGGATATAGATTTATTACATTCGTATGTTCTGCAGGATAAAAAAATAGGAAACAATACTTTGGAGCTTACTGCTTTAGAAACAGTCGGTGAAGCTTATAGCGAATACGTAAGTTGTGATTTTATACGTAATTTGTTAATTGATTCTTTAAACTAAATTGTATTATATCCGGTTAATGTTAAATTGAATCCATGTCAGCTAAAAATTACGATTACTCGGCAATCACCGAATCTATTGTTGTTACCGTTACCGTTTCATATTTGGGCGAACAAAATATCGTTAATGACGAGGGTTGTTATATATGGGCTTATAATGTCAATATTTTTAATAAAGGTCAGTATACTGTCAAATTATTAAATCGCTATTGGAAAATAATTGATGGGAGAGGAGCGATTGACGAAGTTAAAGGAGTAGGCGTAGTAGGAGAACAACCTACTTTGGCGGCAAATGAAACTTTCGAATATGCCAGTGGTGCTTACTTAAGCACTATATCGGGGTTGATGGAAGGATATTACGAGTTTCTTAACGAAGATTTAAAAAAAATATTTAAAGTAATAATACCTATCTTTTCTTTAGATAGTCCTTACTGTTATATTAGGCCTAATTAAAATATTGTAATTCGATTTACAATTCTATTTCGAATTATTATAATGTTATCATTGCAGCTTATTTTGAGCCTATAGTAAAGTTAGCACCTCTAAAAAAATTAAACAAAGTTTAATAAAGGTGTCTATATGTAGATTAACGTAAATAAAAAGACTCCTTCGTCTAGTGGTTAGGACATCACCCTTTCACGGTGGTAACACGGGTTCGAGTCCCGTAGGAGTCACCACTTTCGTCAGATATAATCCGTAAGCCGGTGCTGTTATTCCTGCTTTCCGTCGGTCTTTTGCTGCCAGTATTTTTTTGATATCTATTTTTTTTCCTTCTCCGATTTCTTTTAGTGTTCCGATGATAATTCTTACTTGGCTATGTAAAAACGATCGTGCTACGACATTTATTTCGATTAAATTTTCTATTTTTACGATGTTGATACTGTCGATAGTACGTACCGGGTTTTTAGCTTGACATTCGGAGGAGCGAAAACTTGTAAAATCATGAGTACCGACCAGTAACCGTGCCGAGTTTCTCATTTTTTCTACGTCCAATTTTCTGAATACGCACCAAGCTCTATTTTTTTCAAGGGATAATTTCGAATCGCGATTTATTATTTTATATTTGTAATACCTTTTCGTTGAGGAAAATCTGGCATGAAAATTTTCGCTTGCTTCTTCTACACCGATTATACTTATTGGTAGTTTACATAAATGAAAATTAAGTGCGTGTTTTATTTTATAACAACTAAAAGCTCTTTGTAAACTAAAGTGCGCCACTTGATGTGTTGCATGAACTCCCGCATCGGTTCGACTGCTGCCTTGTACTTTAACCGATTCTCCGGTGGAGCTTTTAATAGCTTCTTCTATTGTTTGTTGAATGGAAAGCTTATTATTTTGTTTTTGCCAACCTATGAAGTAGGTACCATCATATTCGATTGTTAGTCTATATTTCATATTTACCAAACTAATATTGACACCCTAAATAGAAAATGTCATCTTTTTAATATCTTGCCCTCTGTCATAATGAAATATTTAGCATTACTAATTTTCCTAATTCCTTCTTTTACTTATGCTTCTGGTTTTGATGCTATTATCAATAATGTCGAATATTTTTTACATTCGATTTTATTTATCGAAATATTCGGTATTCCGCTAATAGTTTTAATGTTGGTGTTAAGTTCGGTATTTTACACGATAAAATTCAAATTTGTTAATATCAGGCTGTTTAAACATGGTCTGGAAATTTTAAGAGGAAAACATAATAAAGAAGAACGTGAAATAGGCGATATAAATCATTTTCAAGCATTTGCTACCGCAGTAGCTGGTACAATAGGACTCGGAACGGTAGCAGGAGTAGCTGTTGCCGTTTCAATCGGAGGTCCTGGTGCGGTAATATGGATGATGTTAGCTGGATTTTTAGGCATGTCCACTAAATTTACCGAGGTAACTTTAGGCTTTAAATACCGTGTTTTAAACGATGAGAATCATAATACTTTCGGCGGACCTTTTCAGTATATAAAAGCAGGTTTATCTGAATTGGGCTTGGTTAACGTAAGTAAAGTATTAGCATTTGTTTATGCTATACTTTTAATATTAGCTGCTTTATTTGCCAGTATTCCTTTTCAAGCAAATCAAACTATTTCAGTAATAAAAGGATATTACAGTTGGATCGATAACAATCTTTGGTTATTTGCTGCTTTTTTAACATTTTTAGTAGGAGTGGTAATACTTGGCGGAGTAAAAAGAGTAGCAAACGTTTCATCTGCTTTAGTCCCAATTATGGCAGTGATTTACGTATTTTCCTGTTTGGTAATAATAGCGTTTAATTTTGAAAAAATAGGGTTTGCTATCAAAATTATGCTTTGCGAAGCATGGAATGGACACTCGGCATTTGGCGGTTTCATGGGCACATTTATTGCTGGAATAAGGAGAGCGGTATTTGCTAATGAAGCGGGCATCGGTACTTCGCCTATCGCTCATGCCGCTACAAAAGAAAATCAACCGATAAAAGCTGGGTTGGTTGCAATGCTCGAACCGTGTATCGATACTATGATTATTTGTTTTTTAACTGGTTTTGTTATAGTAATAACGGGTGCATATAATGCCGATAACGTAGGCGAAGGAATATTAATAACTCGTCAAGCATTTTCTACTGTTTCTAATTGGTTTCCTATATTGTTATCCGTTAGCGTACCGTTTTTTGCTTTTTCTACTATGATTGCTTTTTCTTATTATTGTGAGATGGGATGGCTATACTTGTTCAACAGCAAACGAAATATAATTTATTGTCGTTTGCTAATCGTATTAGTAGTGTTTTTCAGCAGTATATCCGACAATTTTCTTAATTTGGCAAAATTGGGCGATATGTTATTTATGTGTTTGGCAGTTCCTAATTTGATAACAATGTACCTGTTAAGTAACAAAGTTTCTGAATCTTTACAAGATTATATTAATTCCATAAATTTTAATAAATAATTTAACTATTTTTTTTTAAAAAATAATATTTTCATTTTACGTTAGGGAACGTAATAATTCTAAAAAGAGTTCACAAATGTTAAGAAGTATTGTTTTTGGTACGGCAATAAGCTGTTTTTTATCCGGTAATTTGTTATTTGCCAATTCTCGATTCGATGTAGTTTATCATTTGGGTAACCATCATGTTTTATATGAGGGTAGAACTTTTTTACCGTTATTAAATAGTAAAGAATCATCGATTTTTGCCGATATTCGTGCTGTTCACCAACCACACGTCAGTACCGAATTCAACTTAGGTATTGCAGGTAGAACGTATATTCCGGTTCAAGACATTGTTTTCGGAGGATATTATTTTTATGATCGGCGTACGGAGGTTAACGTGTTTACACAGAATACTCTCGGTATGGAACTTCTCGGTAGTATTTTCGAAGCAAGATTAAACTTTTATATGCCTTTTGATAGTAAATACAACTCTGTAAATATTCGCAAAACTTCGGATATGCGTGCTACGTTGAATAAATCGAAAATTGCTGCTGCTGAAGGTTATGATTTTGAATTTGGTTTTAAATTTCCCGTTTGCGATAAAGCTTTATGGTTTTATTGGGGGGGTAATGAATTTACTGGTGAAGGTATTACTCAAAAAGCGAAAAAAGTTAGAGCAGAATTTGATTTTATGAATACATTACCTAATCAGATTAATGTAAATATAGGTTTGGAGCACATTTATAGCGGTAGCGATGAAACTAGAAATAGTACTGCGGTTACTTTCAGATTAGGTATTCCTTTCCGCAAGACGAAAGAAATTGCTAACCAAGACTATCGAATAACTAAACCGATTGTGCGTGACATCGATATAGTAACGATTACTAAAAATGAAGAAGATAATGAATATGCCGATATCTCGGTAATAGGTAACGAAGATACACAATATTCTCATGTTGCTTATGTCAAAACGGAAGAAGAATTGAGAAAAGCATTGGAACAACAAATACAATCAGGCGAAAAACAAATAATAGTACTAACGGATAATATATATGCGATAAGACCTATTACCATAGGTGCAAATAGAAAAGTAGTTAGTAATACAGATCTTAAATTTTCTGGAAGTAACGGTCATTCCATGAAAGTCGATAATCACGGTGATTATAAATTATTTTATGCGGGAGAAGGTGACATTTGGCAAGGCGTAGTAAATGCAGAACCTTCACAACCGACTACGGTAGTGCATAACGGTGCTCAATATGATAAAGTTTTATTTGCTGATAACGAAGATGAATTGATTAGTCAAGCACAACAAGATAACAGTTTAGTTATTTTAACTAATGGATTTACTACGAGCAGGTCTTTAACGATTGGTGCAGGAACAAAAATCCTGGGGGCAGGAACAATTCAAGTAAAAAATAACGGTAACTTCGAAAAGAAAGTTATCGATAATGATATTACGATTGTCGATGGTAGCGGTAACCCGTACAGAAATTACATAGCTTCCAATACTGAAAATAATAAATTCGTTGGAGTTACATTCGATAGTTATACTACAGGTGAAAAAGCACTGAGGAAAACGGAAATGTTAGAAACGACAAAAGCAAGTCAAAGTGATTTAACTACTTTAAGAGACAAGGTAAATCATGCGGAAACGGGGCTAGATTCGAAAGCAAGTCAAAGTGCTCTAACTACTTTAAGAGATAAGGTAAATCATGCGGATGACGGGCTAGATTCGAAAGCAAGTCAAAGTGCTTTAACCACCTTAAGAGATAAGGTAAATCACGCGGATGACGGGCTAGATTCGAAAGCAAGTCAAAGTGCTCTAACTACTTTAAGAGACAAGGTACATCATGCGGATAACGGGCTAGATTCGAAAGCAAGTCAAAGTGCTTTAACCACCTTAAGAGACAAGATAAATCATGCGGAAACGGGGCTAGATTCGAAAGCAAGTCAAAGTGCTTTAACTACCTTAAGAGATAAGGTAAATCACGCGGATGACGGGCTAGATTCGAAAGCAAGTCAAAGTGCTCTAACTACTTTAAGAGATAAGGTGAATCGTGTGGAAACCGGGCTAGATTCGAAAGTAGATCAAAATGATTTAGGTAGTTTACAAAATAGTTTAAATGAACTTAGAATGAAAGTAACAACATTAGCAGGAGAGGGAAGAGGTTAAATAAATTTATAATGAGAGCATTGAAAAAAGTCCTTGATTAGATTTCTACGTTTTCTTTCGCTAATTTATGTAAAAACCTGGAAGGGGGATAGCTTAACCAACTATGGTTAATAAACCTCCTTTCGGCAAAAGAAATGCATAAATTTTCTTTGGCTCTGGTAATGCCTACATAGGCTAGCCTTCTTTCTTCTTCTACGTTTCCTTCTTTTATGCACCTTTGGTGAGGGAAAATTTCTTCTTCCCAACCGGGTAAAAATACGTTGACAAATTCCAATCCTTTAGCCGCATGTAAAGTCATGATGCTTATTCCTTCGTTATTATTATTGTTATCGGCGGTAGTAACTAGTGCTACGTATTCCAAAAATTGATCGATATCGTTAAAATCTTTCAGTGCATTAATCAATTCTTTGATATTTTCTTTCCTGCTAATTGCTTCGATTTCGTTTTCTTGAGAAATCATTTCGATATATCCCGAACTTTTTAAAATTAATTCCGTCAAATCTTGCGGATTGATTTCTTGCGACAATTTATTCCATTCGTCTATTTGATTAAGTAAAATTGTCAATTTTTCCGATTTTATTACTTTTTGTTCGATTAATTTGTGTGCCGCCCAAGTTAAAGAAGTTTTTGCGCTAATTGCGGCATAATATATTTTTTTTAACGTTGTGGGTCCGATTCCTCGCTTGGGAACGTTTACTATTCGTTCGAAAGCTAAGTCATCATTGTTATTGGCGGCTGTTTTTAAGTAAGAAATTACGTCTTTTATTTCTTTACGATCGTAAAACCTAAGTCCTCCTATTATTTGATAAGGCACTCCATAATATATTGCATATTCTTCTATAGGTCTGGTTTGAGCGCTAGCCCTTACTAAAATCGCAGTATCTTTAAATTCTTTGCGATCGGCGATTATACTCATTATGTTTCTTGCTTCTTCTTTGTGGTCGTAACATTTCATTAATTTTACTTTTGGTCCGGCATTATTTTGCGTCCACAATGTTTTACCCAATCTATCTTGATTTTCTCCGATCACTGCTGCGGCAACCGCCAATATGTGAGAATTGGACCGATAATTTTGCTCAAGCTTAATAACTTTCGCCCCGGGAAAATCGTCGGAAAATTTCAATATGTTGCTTATCTCGGCTCCGCGCCAGCTATATATTGATTGATCATCGTCACCGACACAACATATGTTTTTGTGTTTTTGTGCCAACAACCTTAACCACAGGTACTGTATCATATTCGTATCCTGATATTCGTCGACCATGATATATTTTATTTTATCTTGATAAAGTTCCAGTACTTGCGGTTGATTGTTAAAAATCTTGATGTTGTGTAAAATCAAATCGTCGAAATCTACCGCGTTGGAAAGAGTTAACCTCTCTTGATAAAGCCGATAACATTCCAAAGCCGATCTTTGCATTTCGTTTTTTACCTCTATATTATCGGGAGTTAAAGCTTTATCCTTCCACCTTTGAATTATATTTGCTATTGATTTTATTTTTTTTCTTGAATCGCGAGACCCTATATATTCGGGATTAATATCGGCAATAATGTTTTTTATTAAGTTAAGCTGGTCGTCTTGGTCGATTATTGTAAAATTACCGGTTAAATTTACATATTCTGCATTTTTTCTTAGAATTCTTGCAGCAATCGAATGAAAAGTACCTACCCACGTCGGATGAAAATTAGTTAATTCAACAATTCTGGATTGCATTTCTTTTGCCGCTTTGTTAGTGAAAGTAACTGCCATAATTTCTTGCGGCAATGCATAATTTTCGTTTAATATGTGGCAAATCCTTGAAACCAAAGTTTTTGTTTTACCGGTTCCGGCTCCGGCTAGGATTAAAGTAGGTCCTTCGATGTTTTCTACAGCTTTTTGTTGCTTATCGTTTAATCGGTGCATTATGCGATTATTCTAACTCTTTTTTAATAAAATTTGCAAAAAGTAACCTGGTAAAAAAAATTAATTGGGAAAAAGAATCAAATTAATTACAAAATACTAGCTCATTTAGTGTCTTGGTAAACAATCATTTTGATTCGACAAGATAATACTTTTATTAACATCAATCATTACTTTACCAATGTCAATTATGATATATTTTTTAATAAAATAACTATGACTAAAAAAATAATATTATTTGGAGAGGATCATACTGATCCTTCATGTGTAAAATTTCTTTATCATTATTTGTCAAAGTTAGATGAGAAAAATGTAAAAGTTTTTTGTGAAGATTTTAACTTAGATCTGGAAAAATCTATTAAGCTAGTAAAAGCAGATTATTTAACTGCACTTGAAGATAAAGAAAAATTGGACTTATCAGGTAACGAAAAATTAGAAGAATTGAAGCTTTTACTGGAAAATCATTACCCTTCATTGAGTGAAAAAGAAATAGTTAGGAAAGCGGTTTTAATACCTAGATTAGAAAATAAGAAATATTATTTAAAATGTGCTGAAGTATTGAAACACTGTAATATTAAAATGGTAAATATTGATCTTCAATTATCCAAGGAGCATAAAACTACAGAGTGTATTGCTGTGGATTGGGAAATGAAGTGGCTAAAGAGAAAGGAAATGAGTGTTTTAGCAATTAATCAGTTGATCAAACGAGATGATGGTTACAAATAGATTTCGCGAATTTTACATGGCGGATAAGATTAGTAAATGCTTGTTAAATCAAGATTTTGGATTTGGTTTATTGGGAGCCGCACATCTTGCTCCGCTAAAAGAATTACTGTCTCAACAAGGCATAGAAGTATTAGACGTAACTATTTTTGATGGCAATAAACTTGGGGAAGAAATCAAATTGGAAATTAAAAATAGGTTTGATGTTTCCAAGAATGAAGAAGAAGTTTATCGTAAACTGGATAATTTGATTTCGGATTTTCTAGGGGTCAGTAAAGTGTTTAATAAGTCGGATGGTGAAAAATTTCCTAATTCTACTGTAGAGAATGCTGAAAAAATTGCTGCTCAACTAAAAAATATTGTCAAATAACTTTGATAAATTTTTTAGGTACAATTTTAGATATAATTAGCATTATGAATTTTTAGGCTATTGGAAAAAACGTTTTAACCAGCTTTTAATCCACGAATTAATTTTACTTGTTTCATTTGTTTCGCTTTTCGTATTAATTTTATTGTAATCTTTCCCTGTCCTTATTTTTTTTACTTGAAATTCTCCCTCGGGCAAAGATTGGTCTATGGTAACGCCGATTTTAACGTTTAATTCTTCTTCAATCTCTTTAATACGTTTATACTGGGAGTTAAAAATAAATAGGGCCATATTTTGACTGGTACTTATTTGTATGTTGCCAGAATTTTCTTGGTGGTATATTGCTTTTAACATTCTTAAGAAAATAGATTCGTTCGATTGTAAGTAACCCCACCCGGAACAATGGAAACATGTGGTTGCGCTTGACTCGAAAATACTCTTTTTTGTTCTTTGTTTAGATAATTCCATTAAACCGAATTCACTGATTTCACTGATTTGTACGTACGAGTTAAATTTGTTAAAAGCTTCCTCTACTGCCGACTTAATTAATTGGCAATTTTTATATTTTGCCATGTCGATAAAGTCGACTACTATCAACCCTGAAAGCCCTCTTAATTCGATTTGCCTAGCAATTTCATATGCTGCTTCCAGATTGGTTTTATATGCGGTTTCTTCAACATTGGCACCATCGGTCATTTTTCCCGAATTAATGTCTATGGATACCAGTGCTTCCGTTGGGCTGATTATTATATAGCCTCCCGAAGGCAAGCTAACCTTATTTTTATATAATTCTCCAATTTGTTTTTCGACTTTATAGTGTTCTAAAATTGGCTTACGTCTTCGGTATAATCTGATCGGTAGTTTATCGTACGGCAGGGTAATTTTGGCACGTTCTTTTATCGCTTTATAATAATCGCTGCCGTCGACAATAATTACATCCGCATCTTCTTCACTGAAATCACATAAAATTTTTTGAATCAGGTCGTTATGCTCGGAAATTAAAGCGGGTGCGGAACAATTTAGGATTCTCGTTTGTATATCATCCCACAGTTTACATAGATATTTATAATTACTGAGTATATTTTTACTGTTTTTTCCTATTGCTGATTTTCGTAAGATAATTCCCCCTTTTTTAGCATCGATTTGGTTAATTATCGAATTTAATCTTTTTCTTTCTTCCACGTCCGTTACTTGTTTAGATAATGCTCGGTTTTTAGAATAAGGAGCCAGTATGCAGTATTTACTTGCAAGGGTTATGTAAGTAGTGAAGGAAACTCCTTTGTTTCCTCTTTCTTCCTTGGTAATTTGTAAAAGCAATTGCTGACCGTTTTTGATAACGTCTTGTATGTTATAACGGTTTGTCAATTCTTCGGGCGGTAATTCTAATATCGATTCTTTGTCGTAGTCTTTTATTTGATAGTAATGAGGCAAAATATTGGAAAACGATAAAAAACCCCGTTTTTCGTTACCGTATTCTATGAAAGCGGCTTGCAAGGAAGGCTCTATTTTAGTGATTATACCGAGGTATATGTTTCTTTTCGATCTTTTTTTTATTATGCTGTCTTGTTCGAGTTGAACGATTTTGTTATTTTCTATGGAAACAACTCTGATTTCATCTTTGCAAATGGCATCTACTAAAATTTGTTTTGACACGTATTAAGTATTGTTAAAATAAGCCTTACTTGTACTATAATAAGATAGCCAAGGCAATAATCGATGTTTTTTAGATATGAAAATTACTGCCGAGAAATTCTTTTCTCGAAATTTTTTTTCGTTTAATTCTTGCTTAATATACGGTGATAATACCGGTAAAGTGCAGGATTATTTCTCTACAGTGGTGAACCTTGGAGGTTTTAAACTTAATGATCCGTTTTGCAGCACTACTTTGCCATTTAAAGACATAGCATATAATCATCAATTACTGCTTGATAAAGTAAATACGTTATCTTTTAAAGGTGACAAGCGATTAATTCATATTGCCGATATCGAGCAAACATTGCCGATAAGTTTGCAAAAAATATTCGATAATATGGATTATGGTTCTACCTACGTAATACTTACGTCGAAAAAAAATCTGCCTGTTAATTCTAGCACTCGTAATTATTTTGAAACATCTAATAACTATGCGGTTATAGCTTGTTATCATGATGAGGGAGAAGGGCTAAAAACTTTGATCAGAGCTTTTTTATCCGACAACGGAATCGTGTTTTGCGGCAGTATAATAGATGCGCTGTCTTATTGTTTACGTGGAGAAAGAGCTAACATTTATTCGGAATTAGAAAAATTGGTTATTTATCTTGGAGAAGAAAAAACTCTTACTGAAGAAGATGTAATCAATTGTTGTGTTAATGATTTTCAATTGTATGCCGAAGATATTTCTTTTGCCTTTGCTGAGAAAGATAGCAAAAAATTTCTTTCGTTGATAAACGTTCATAGCAATCTTTTATTTGTGATTAAAGTAATCGTGAATTATTTTCTTCGTTTAAATCAAGTTTTACTTATCTTAAAAGAAGGTAGATCATTGCAATCGGCATTGAGCAGTTTAAAACCTCAGATTTTTTTTAAACATATCAATTGTTTTAAGTATCATTTAAAATTATGGTCGGTTAAAGAAATAATAGTATTATTGAATAAGTTACTAGAAATTGAAATTTTTTATAAGAAAGGAGAAGTAAAATCAGCAAAGATGTTGTTTGAGAAATTAGTTTTTATGATCTGAACGAATTTGATCTTCCAGTAATTTAATTATGTAGTTGGCATTTGCTACTTTTGCTTCTAATTCTGTGAATTTTTTATATGTTTCAGCTTGAGTATCGATTGCTTTTCTTTCCAAATTTTCAATTTTATTGGCGTGTGATTCGTTATTCCTGGTAATTTCTGCTAATTCTTTGGTGATTGTGCCATTATAACCGGTAATTTCTTCTGTTATCTTAATTAAGTTATTCATTATTTCGGTGAATGAAATGAAATTATTCTGGTTTTTAGAAGCGCGATTAAATTTGCTTTCGTCAATATAAAGTTGTGATTTATGATTAATCAATATGCCGAAATCCATCAAAGTCTTATTATCGATTTTTCGTATTAAAGCTGTTTTTATTCTGTTTTTGATGATATTCAGAGCATTGCTATCGCGTAGAATTGCTTTATCTGTTTGTTTTCCGTATGCATCGTATTCGATTTGTTTGTCAATAAACAAAAATAACTCGTTGTAAAAGTCAACAAATCGGGATAGTGAATTTTTGATGTTTTCAATGTCTAAATTTATGCTTACTTTAATTTTTCGATCTGTAGGTAAATCGTTAACCAAGTGTAAAAAAATTTCATTCTTTATTAATTCTATGTTGTTTTCGTTACTTTTTACGTAATTTCCATCAAAGTTTAAACTTGCTTCAGTTGATTGCTCCATAGTAAATTCAGGCAATAATGCAGAATTATAAATAACGAATTCTTTTCCCAGCTCGTTAGATTTAATGATTAGACTAAGTTTATTTTCTGCATTTTGTAAGACGTAAGCATTTGCTTTTATTTCCATACTGAAATTATTTATTTTATCGACGAAATCTTGTAAATTATCGTTAGGTTTGATTTCAATATCGGTTCCTTTTTTTATGCCGAAGGCATTACTTAATATTTCCGAAGAGCGATCGATGGAAAATCCTTGATCGATTGTTATTGTTAGTATATTACCCTCAAGTGAAATAAAATTGATCTCTTGAGAAAAATAATCGGGCGGTGAATCGAGAAAAAATTTTTCATTATCAATGATTATGTCGATACTTTCCGGTGAGTTCATGGTGAATTTTTCTATTGAAAATACATGTCCCGCTTTAGTTATCGTTGCCTTTTTTATGTTATCGCTAGGTGCTAAAACTAAATTTTCTCCGTTTTTTTTAATAAGCGATTTTGGAGCTATATTAATTATTCCGGTATCAAATCCATAATCGGATAGAGGATCGGTAATGCTTTGAAGCTTGGTTATTTTAAGTTGTTGGGGAAGGGCGGTTTTTACATCGGAAATTGTAAAATTTCCTGTTTTAGCACGTTGTGTTATTTCTGCCGTTATATAACCCGGATTGTCGATTGTGATGTTTTTTTTTGATAATGCGGGTAAAACTTCACGGGTAATATTGTTGCGTAAATTGTCGATTGATTGTTTTAAATTATTTAATGCGGAAATTTTTTCTAAATTGTTATCGATAATATCGGCTTCGTTTTTCATGCTTTTTATATAACTTTCGCTAGATGTCTTAATTGCTTGCTCGACATCGAGGTTTGAAGCTATTCCCGAGATAATATTTTTGCTGGGAACAAAACCGGAAAAATCTATTTTCATAACATTATTTGAAAATAATTTATTAAAATTTTTCTAAATTTCAGTTAAAGCATTCTAAGCATATAAATTTTGTTTTTTTATTCATTGTGGTAATAATTGGGATAATTCATAATAGGAAAAGCACAATGCAACAAGTAAAACAATTAGAAATAGATAAAGCAAAGTTACTGAAAGCAATAATGGAAGGAATGGTTGAAGAAGTGAAGTCATTGCTTGAATTTTTACCAGTTGTAGGGAAAAAAAAAGTAAAAACATTACCGAATGAATATGCAGTAAAAATTGAGGCAGCGTTGCTGCAAAAATATAAAGAGATTTTACAAAAATGCGAACTTGATTCCGTCAGAGATTTGTCAGAAAAAACTTTTTTGCTTTTTAACGTTTTCGACCTTGATGATGCGGATAAATTATTTGGTGGGATAATGGAGGTTTTCAGTGATTTTTTAATCGCAAGAATAAAAGAAAATGATTATGATGGATTACTACAATTATTGGATGCGAATAAAGGAATAGCTATTCGTTTTATTAAATTGAAAAGAGAAAAAAATGGTGAATGTTATGATAATAGGTTTGAAAGACAAATGGCAATGTTATTATTGACATCGGTGATAAGAAAGTTAAACGAGATTGAAGTTGACCGTAAGACGCTAGAATTATTGCTTACAACAACACAAGATATTTTATTCGAGACGGCCGAATATCGAGGTGTTTTTTGTGAAAAAAATTTTAGCGGTAAAAATATTTTACATGTAGCGGCAGAAGAAGGATATACACAAATTTTTTCATTTTTATTTGGTGATGAACTTCCGAGAAATCTTTTAAATTTTGTGAAACGAGAACTTATGTTTGCTTTTGGTAATACTAAATTGGCATTAAAGAGAAATAAACTGAAAGCAGCAAATATAAAAGACGTACTGGAAGAAAAAACGCAGTATGGTGATAAAACACCTATAATAATTGCAATAGAAAATGATTGTGTAGAAATAGTTGGTGAAATATTAAATTTTAATAATCTTGGTAGTGATGAATGTGTTTTATTTGAATGTTTAAGTACGGCAATGAAAGCACATAAGGAGAATTCAATTAATTTTTTATTAAAGAAATATTTAGATGTTAATTCGAATGTAGATATGGATAAGGCTGACTTTGACCAAAAACTTTTTACTGTTGCTGTAAGAGAAGGAAATGTAAGATTAGCTGAAATTTTCTTAGATCGCGATGTGCAGGTTCATAGTTATGGTTGCCTCATAGGTGATATATTTCCTTTAGGGTTTGCATCGGAACAAGGAAATCTTCCTATGGTTAAGCTTTTGTTGAAAAAAAGATATTTTAGTAACTATGCTACTGGTTATGCTTTGGCTGATGCAATAAAAAAGAAAAATATGAATGTTGTTATCGAGCTGTTGCTGCATATCGGTTTTAACCAAGGATTGACAAATGCCAAAAATCAATTAAAAAAAGGAATAGAACTTAAATCCGAGAAAGAAGAAGTTATCCGGTGTTTAAAAGCGCAAATGAAAATGTTAAGAGAAGAAGAGCTTACCTTAGGTGTATGTTCAGTGATTTTGGATGCTTGTAAAAATAGTAAAGATAAAGAATTATTGTTAGAAAATAAAATAAAAAAGTTACCGTTACCGCAGAAATTGAAAGATAAATTAACTTGGTACGAAGCAAACGAACCGATTTACACAAGAGAGACTATGGTGAAACCCAACGAAAAATTAAAAATGTTTCAGGAATTGGTTGAAGTATCTACGGAATTAACGAAACCTGAAGTAATGTCTTATGGTGATTGGATGACGGTAACGTTTACCGCAGAAATTGAAAGATAAATTAATTTGGTGCGAAGCAAACGAACCGATTTCCACAAGAGAGTATGGTGAAACCAAACGAAAAATTAAAAATGTTTCAGGAATTGGTTGAAGTATCTACGGAATTAACGAAACCTGAAGTAATGTCTTATGATTATGTGATAGTAACTTATAGATAACCGAATCATATTTAGTTAATAATTTGTGAACAAGATTACTAAATATAGTTGGAAGTGTGCTATCATATAGTAGAAAATTAACTAAATTTATTCAGGAGAAAAATATGGCTGAGATATTTCTTCCCGGTGTGGAAGGCAGGTTACATGGAGCTTATGTTCAACAACGTCACCGACGTGCAGCTTTAATTTTACCGCCTTATCCGAAATATGGCGGTAGCATGAATAATAGAGTGGTCCATATGCTGTATCAATCGTTTATTGCCAACAAATTTTCAACGCTAAAAATAAATTTTAGGGGAGTACAGAAATCCGACGGCAAAATAAGTAGCTCGGACAGCGAATTTATAAAAGATGCATCTGCCGCAATAAATTGGTTACAAGATCATAACCCGATAATCTCGGAATTTTGGATTGCGGGATTTTCTTTCGGTGCATGGATGGCAACTAATTTGATTATGCGTAGGCCCGAAACCACCGGTTTTATTGCAATATCGCCTCCGGTTGAACGTTATGATTTTTCCTTTTTATTACCGTGTTTGGTTCCTGGTTTGATTATTCAAGGCGATAACGATCGTATTACCGATCATACGTTGGTGGAAAAATTGGCGGAAAAACTCCAAAGTAAGGTTAAGTCGATAAAATATCATTGTATTTCCGGAGGGAACTATAAGTTTAGCGATATTAATCACGTTCAGGAAATTAAAGATGTTTCAAGTGCTTACATAAGTGATATAGTGAATTTCAGCGAGGAAAAAAACAATGTTATGGAATATAAGCAGTTGGAAGAAGCCGAGGCATGACGGTAAGTTTATCTGTTATTGGTTTGCAATGGGGGGATGAAGGTAAGGGTAAAGTCGTTGACTATTTATCTCGATATGTGGAAGTCGTGGTTCGTTTTCAAGGCGGCAATAATGCAGGCCATACTTTGGTTATTGAAGGAAAAACTTATAAGCTGAATTTATTACCTTCCGGTATCGTTAGGGAAAATGTTTTATCCGTTATCGATCAAGGCGTGGTGGTCGATCCTTATGCTCTTATTGAAGAGATTACCGTTAATCGCGCAGATCCCCGAAGTTTAATGGTATCTGAAGATTGTCACCTGATACTGAGCGTGCATAAAGAACTTGATAAACTTTACGAAGAGTGGCGATCTGATTCGAAAATAGGTACCACTTGTAAGGGGATAGGCCCCTGTTATGAAGATAAAATTGCTCGTAGAGGGATAAGAATTTGCAACATATACGATGTTAATAATTTACCGAAACTTATCAAGGGGTTTTTGAAATATCATAATACCCTTCGGGTAGGAATGAACATTGCTAAAGTAACTATCGATAAGATAATAAACGAAATAAACGAAATATCTGAAAAAATTGCTCCGTATATAGTAAGTAGAAATAAAATAATAGATACTTTATCAAAAAAAGCAGTGTTATTCGAAGGAGCACAAGGTTGTTTGTTGGATGTTGATTATGGAACTTATCCGTTTGTTACTTCCAGTACGACGATAAAACCCAATTATATTACTGGTGATAATTTTGTTTTGGGAGTAGCTAAAGCTTATACTACCAGAGTCGGTAATGGAACTTTTCCTACCGAGCAAAAAAACAGTATAGGTAGTCATTTGCAAAAGATCGGGAAAGAAACGGGTACCGTTAGCGGAAGGGAAAGACGTTGCGGTTGGCTCGATATGGTTCTGATGAAACATGCTGTTGGTATTTCAGGAGCTGACGCTATTTCTTTAACTAAACTGGACGTATTAGACGGATTGGATGAAATTAAGATATGCTCTCATTATGAATATAAAGGAAATAAGTACGATTACTTTCCTTCAAATTTGGAAGTGCAATCTGAATTAATACCGATTTATGAGGAATTACTTGGATGGAAAGAAAGTACGCATGGAGTTACCGAGATTGATCAATTACCGAAAAACGCTATTTCTTATATAAAAAAAATAGAAGAGTTATTGCAATTACCGGTCGTTATGGTCTCTACCGGTGCCGGTAGAGAAGATATGATTATGTTGGTTTAGATGAGGATTAACGAAAGTTATAAATTATCTGAATTTTGTAACGAGGTAATTGCTACTAATCCTGATTTTATTGCTATTGATACCGAATTTATTAGTAATCGTAAATATCGAAATTTTCCCAAATTATGTTTAATTCAAATAGCATACAATAATAAAGTGGCAGTTATAGACGTATTATCGCAAGATGTTGATTTATCGATTTTAAACAAGTTGTTTTTAAATTCGAAAATCACCAAGGTATTTCACGATTTTAAGCAAGATATATTAGCGTTATTAACTGTTTTCGATTATGTCCCGAGACCTATGATGGATACCCAGATGATGGCAATGTTATGTGATTATCATAATAATTATATTAGTTATTTGGAGTTAATTTACTCGTTACTCGATGTTAAGTTAATGAAAGAGTCTACGAGAACTGATTGGTTATCTCGTCCTCTTTCTGATAAACAAATTGAGTATGCCGTTGCCGATGTGACTTATTTATGTTCTGTTTATAAAATTTTATTTAAGCGCTTACAAAAATTAAATAGGCTGAATTGGGCGAAAGATGATGTTCAAGAGATGATTGAAAAGCTTGCTATTCCGCACAGTACTAAAAACGATAAACCAAATATGGTCCGTCAGGTACTGTGTGAATATAGAATCGATAATAAATTGGTTAACGGTGTAACTGATAGTCAAATTTATCGCTTGTCTTATGCTAAAAAAATTACCAAACAATTATTGAAAAAATTGGTAAATAAAGAATATTTAGACGAGCTTTATGAAATGTTATCGTGCCAAAAGAAAGAAAGTTTAGTTACTGGTGAAAAAAAATCATTAATTTATTTAATTCAAGCTTTAGTTCAACAATATTGCTTAAAAAATAACATATCTTATCAATCTATTTCTTCTCTTGCCGAGATCAATAGATTGGTAAACGATGAGCCGGAAAACATTAGATTGCTTCAAGGTTGGCGTGGTGTTGAGATAGGTGAAAAAATAACCGATTTTTTAAAAGGTAAAATCATGTTGGAAATAGGTGTTATAGGTGGTGACTTAAATGTAAAATTGAGTTAGTTACTTACATGCCTAACTCTTCTGTATTTGACCATCTTTCATAGTATTTTGGTTTATATTATTCACACAAAGCATGTTCCTTGTTGCTGTTGGTCCCAAGTATAAGGATATAGCGATTCCACCCAAAATTAATGTTGGTCCTGGGATAAATGCCAGTGTAAGTAAGCCTGAGCTAAATACTGCCGTATGAAGAGAAAATAGCCTTGAATAATTTTTGTTAAGTCCTTCTTTATTTGTTTGTTCTTCTGTTTTTTTTTGACTGACTTTTGTTATTCCAAAAGTAATTGTTAGAGCGAGTAAAATTCCAGCAAATGCTAAACATTCGTATAAGCTAAGGAGTTTGTCTTGGCGGAAAAAATAATGACAGATGCAATAACAAATTATTCCGTTGAATACCAGGTGATATATAGTCATCATTATTCCGGCAAAAGTTAAAAGGTTTGAACTCTTTTTTTTGCGTTGTGTAAATTCTTCCTGATCTTCAGTGTTTTTACATTTATTAAAATTATACAGGTAATAACATGCAATCGGCCATATAATTGGATTGATAATGATAGAACCAGTAAATATAGTTTTCCCTAAGGAACATAAGTCATTAGGAAGTATTTTAATTCTTTTTTGTTCCTTTTTAAAATTTATTACTCTTTGTTTTTTTTCTGATTCTAGCATTATGAAAGTCATTAGGAAGTATTTTAATTCTTTTTTGTTCCTTTTTAAAATTTATTACTCTTTGTTTTTTTCTGATTCTATCATAATGCTATTCCTCTTCTAGGTTCCATAATATATATAATGTGATTATAACAGATTTATTTAGCAGATAATACTAATATTAATAAATTATTATTTCTATTTGGTTTACTTTCTACCATTCCTACGTCTTCGGTATCTTCAATGATTTTATTTAATAATTTCATTCCGTCATCTTGAAACATCATTTCTCTGCCTCGAAATCTGAGGGATATTTTTACCCTATATTTATCTTCTAGAAATGATCTGATATTACGCATTTTTATCAGATAATCGTTTTCTCCGATATTTGGCCTGATTTTAACTTCTTTTACTATGTTTACATTATGCTTTTTTCTTGCTTTATGTAATTGTTTTTGTTTTTCATATTTTATTTTTCCATAATCCAATATCTTACAAACCGGAGGATTGGAATTAGGGTTAACTTCAACTAAATCGAGATTTACGTTTTGAGCACGACTAAGAGCTTGAGTGACGTCAATTACTCCAACCATGTTACCGCTTTCATCAATCAAACGAACGGAAGGAGATTTGATATGCTTATTAATCCTAGGCCCTTTTCTCTTCGGATCCAAAATTATCTCTCTTTTATTTTATCGATTAACATTTTAATTGCATTGTTTATGGATAATTGTTGTACTTCCTGTGAACCAAGCGACCTAACCGAAACTAAATTTTTTTGCATTTCAATTTTTCCTATAACCCACATAAAAGGAACTTTTTTACTACTGTAGTTACGTATTTTATAGCTAATCTTCTGATTAGACCCGTCGACTGTAGCACGTATATTATTATCTTTCAATACCTGAAATAACTTATTTGCATAGCCGTTGGCCACATCGGTAATAGTTGCAATTACAACTTGTATGGGTGCCAGCCATAGAGGAAATTTTCCCGAATAATGTTCGATTAGAATACCGATAAATCTTTCGAAAGTTCCAAGAATTGCCCTATGTAACATAACTACCAAAGCAGGTTTATTATCCGGTCCGGTATAATAAGCGCTTAATTTTTTGGGTAGAATAAAATCGACTTGTAACGTGCCGCATTGCCATTCTCTGTCTATTGCATCTTTTAATATAAATTCCAATTTCGGTCCATAAAAAGCACCTTCTCCTGGATTTAGGGAATATTCTATATTTGCCGATTCCAGTGATTTTTTTAGTGATTCTTCGGCTTTGTTCCAAGTTTCATCGGTTCCGGCACGAATTTTGGGACGATCGGAAAATTTTACTCTGATTTCCGTAAAACCGAGTTCTCGATATACTTCTTTTAATAAATTGCAAAATCTGATTGTTTCTTCTGTAATTTGATCTTTAGTACAAAAAATATGTGCATCGTCTTGAGTAAAACTTCGAACACGCATCAGTCCGTGTAAAGAACCGGAAGATTCGTTGCGATGACACATACCGAATTCTGCAATTCGTAACGGTAAATCTCTGTAGCTTCTGGTGTGCTGATTAAATAATTCTACATGACAAGGACAATTCATTGGTTTGATTGCCAACGTTTTTTCATCGGTATTGCTAATAAACATATTTTCTCTGAATTTTTCCCAATGACCCGATTTTTCCCATAATTTTTGCTCGAGCATTATTGGTGTTTTTACTTCTACGTAACCGTTATTTTGTAATTTTTCTCTTATATAATTTTCTAACGTTCTATATAAGATCCAACCATTTTCATGCCAAAAGATCGAACCTTGGGCTTCTTCTTGGATATGAAACAAATCCATAATTCGAGCTATTTTCCTATGATCTCTTTTTTCGGCTTCTTCCAATTTACGCAGATAATCGTCCAAATCTTGTTTTTTCGCCCAAGCGGTTCCATATATACGTTGTAACATTTTATTTTTGGAATTGCCTCGCCAATATGATCCTGCTAATTTTGTTAATTTGAAAAATTTTGTTTTTCCCGTTGTTAGAGAATGGGGACCGCGACATAGATCGATAAAATTTCCTTGGCGATATAAAGTGATATTTTCTTTTTCCGATAATGCCGAAATAATTTCCACTTTATAAGATTCGTTGATTTTTGTGAAAAAGTTTATCGCATCGTTTCTCGACCATAATTCGCGTATTATTTTATCGTTGCGCTTGATGATTTTATGCATGTGTAGTTCTATTTTTGCCAAATCATCAGGCGTAAAAGATTCTTTGTAATCGATATCGTAATAAAACCCATCTTTAATTGTAGGTCCTATGGCAATTTTTGCTTTGGGGTATAACTCTTTTACCGCTTGGGCTAAAATGTGAGCGGTATCGTGCCTTAATATATCCAGGCCAATTTCACTTTCATCCGTGATAATTTCTATATTTGCATCTTGTTTTATTTCTCGAGATAAATCTCGGATTTCATTATCGACATTTATTGCAATTGCATTTTCGGCCAAGCTTTTACTTATCGATTTCGCAATTTCCATTCCGGAAACAGCCGACGGAAATTTTTTTTTTTGCTTATTGGGCAGGGTAATGGAAATCATGTTATGTGATTTAGTGTAATAAAAAAAAATAGGTACTTACTTAATATGATTAACAAGAAAATTGATCATATCAAGTTGTTTTTTCCTCTTTGTATTTTTGTGTATCTTGAGCTTTTGTTCTTGTTTTAATGAAGTTTTTACTAAATTGAATTTATCCTAAGTTGTGTGAAAAAAGTAGTTATTCTAATATTTTAAAATAACGGTTTTAGTTTTTTGTACTGTACACAATTTTATTTGGAATTTTCAGAAGAAATTTTTGCAACCAATCTTGATCCATTGTTTTCGGTTTATTTTTATTAATCCATTGCATTAATTTAATTACCGATTGGGAATTTAGTTGTAATAATTGGTATTGGTTACTGGTGTCGTATCAGTATATTTAGTGTTAATTGCCATAGTTATTTCATTGCGAATTTCAACCATTTTTCTTCTATAATCTCTTTTTTATTAGTTAGTCTTTCTCTGCCCATGATTAAGGTTTTGTTGTTGGATCCTATTTGTAATCTCTTCTTTCCGACCTGGATTATTTTTATCGAAGGTGCTTAAATTTGCAGAATTTATTAAACCTTTTGTCTTACTAAATAAATGCTTGACTTAATTGTTCTTTTCCTTTGGGTGGTTCTACTTCTATTTCAAAAATTCTTCTCATGCAGTCAAAGTTTGGAATTCGACTCGTATTATTTGTTCCAAGCCTTCTATTGCATTTTCGTCACTATGGTGCTCGGTAAGCATTTAAGACTATATCTTTATTTTTTTGCTGTGTCTTAATTACCGAATTCATTTAGTATTACATTCACGATTCTATTTTTTTTCACTATTGCAAATCATAATTTTATCTAACTCTTCGATAATAATTATGCATTTCCTCTTTTCATTACTGTTTTTTCTGACATATTTTTCAAGATTTTGATAAAGCTGTTACCAATACTATTTATATTTCCTATTTTAACTTTGGGGTGAGTTGGTAGATATGTTGAATTTTTCAATAGCAATGACTGTTATTAATCCCATGGCTATCATTTAATATATTGAATTTTTAAATATATTAATACGAAAATAAATTATTTTAGTATAAATATATGATTTTTTGCAAAATTTGAAAAATTGACTTTTTTAGATATTCTTTTAGCCTTATTTCGTGGGTTTGTAGCTCAGTTGGTGAGAGCGCACGCCTGATAAGCGTGAGGTCGGAAGTTCAAATCTTCCCAGACCCACCATTGCTTTTAGCGGTAATTACATATTCGATTAATTCGGCAAATCTTACCGAAGCATTATTAATCGCTATTTTACTTGCTTGTTCGGATATCTCTTGCAATTTGTTTTTACCATTTATCAATTCGATTAATTCGTTTGCTAAATTTTCCATTGTTAAATTTTCTTGTTTTATTAGAATTCCTCCTTTATTTTTCATGATAAATTCAGCGTTTTTTAATTGATGGCTATCTTTTGCATAAGGATAGGGAATATAGATCGTAGGTTTTCCCATAACTAAAATTTCTGCAATTGTCGAAGCACCTGCTCGAGAAATTATTACGTGTGCTTCGGATAATTTTTCGGCAATATTGTGGAAAAAAGTAGCAATTTCGGCATTTATTTTATAATCGGTATATTTTTGTTCTACTCGGTGTAAATCTTGTTTGGGGCATTGATGGTATATTACTATTTCACTTTTTATTTTATCGATTACTTTATTAATAGTATTGGGGATTATATCTGAAAAAATACTTGCCCCTTGACTTCCGCCGATAACTAAAATTTTTATTTTATTGGTGATTTGAGGATAAGTGCAGTATTCTATGTCTTTGGTAATTGGAATACCCACTAAAGATAATTTTTCTTCGTAACGATTCGGTATATTTTCTTCTATCGACGGGAAGAAAAAACCTAATTTTTGTGCAAAAGGTAAAAACAATTTGTTGACCTTACCTAATACCGAATTCGATTCGTGCAGTATTATAGGTACTCTCAACAAATAACCGGCCATTAATATCGGAGCGGTAAAACGGCCTCCGAAACATACTATCGCTTTCGGTTTATATTTTCTTATTAAAAAAAAAGATTTGATGAAATTTATAATAAACAACCATAAAAAACCTACGGATCCATTTTTGCTAATCGATAGATATTCCATTTTAACGTCAGTTCTATTGCTTTTCCATTTTTTTAAGGATGGGGTGGTTATCAATACACATTCGTGCTGCCTGATTTCTAGCGCTCGCATTGTTGCTATTGCGGGGAATATGTGTCCGCCGGTACCTCCTCCTGCAAATAATAGAGTCATAACATTATAAAATACGAAAATGATTTTTTATTCTATTTGAGATTTTTGTGTTAAGCAATGAGTAAAAAGCTAACGAATTCTCATTAAAATAATAACTACAGCCTATATGATAAATAATATAATCGCTTATGACAGAGGGATATAAAGTGAAAAAACGATGGTAGATAAAACTTTTGTTATTGATTGTCTCGGTAAAGTAAAAATTCGGACGAGCAAAAACAGTGAGAAATTCCGTTTGTTTTTCCTGCCATTTATTGAATGATTTTTTGAATTTCCACCTGTTTAATAACATTTTATTATATTTTTTATTTGATGGCTTCAGTGTGTGTATCATTAAAGTTCCTTGAACTAATTTCACTTGTTCGCAATTGGAATAAATAACTTGATAATTGTAATTTTTCCCCATATATACTTGTTTATTTAATGAATGCAGCGAGGTTTTTATTTTGCTGTATTTAACTACTTTTTTTACTATTTTTTTTATTTGCTTATTTATTGTTCTGATTATTTTTATTTTATTGGTTTTGATTGGTGCCGTTATTATGATTGTTGATTTTGGGTAAACGTAAATATTAATTTTTTTTATATTGTCGTAGATTATTCTAAGTTTTATTATTTTTTTTTTGTGAGAAAAGTATATTACATTTAGCATAGCTTTACATAAGTAAAAAATATTTAAGAAATTATTAAAAAAAACTAAAGAGTAGTTATAGTGTTGAAAATTACTTGGGATAGGCATATATATATTGTTATGTGGAGTAATAAGTAGTACGAATCATGGCAGAAAATAACACTTTGTTACTACCGGTTCTTCCTTTAAGAGATGCTGTGTTTTTTCCCGGTGATATACCTCCGCTATTTGTAGGAAGGGAAAAGTCGGTTTATGCTCTGGAATATGCGATGAGTAAAGATAAGAAATTATTTTTAGTCACGCAAAAAAATTCTTCGAAAGAAAACCCTAGTATTAACGATCTTTTTAAAGTGGGAGTATTGGCCCATATATTACAATTGCTTAAATTACCTGACGGTGCCGTAAAAATTTTAGTAAAAGTGGAAAATCGTGCTGCTGTAATGAAATATTCCGAAAAAGAAAAATTTTTACATTCTTTTGTCGAAGTAATAGAAGAAAGTGGGATAGGAGATGGAGACAATAAGATAGAAGCATTAAGACGTGTAGTAGTAAACGGTTTTAAAAATTATGCTAAATTTAATAAAAAAGTATTAAAGACCGAAATTTTAGAAGAAAGTATTAAAAGCGATTCGTACGGCCGTTGTGCTGATTCTATAACATCTTATTTGGATATTAAAATAGAAGAAAAACAGAATGTTCTTGAAACTTTTAACGTGTTTAAGCGATTGGAAAAGGTTTATTCGATATTGGAATCTGAGATAGACGTATTAAATATGGAAAAGCGGATACGTCATCGAGTAAAATCACAAATGGAAAATACTCAAAAGGCATATTATTTAAACGAACAAATTAAAGCCATACAAAAAGAATTGGGAGATAATGATAGTGTTACGGATTTAAACGACATAAGAGAGTTAACGTCGAAAATGAAAAAGAATCCTTTATCGATTGAAGCAAAAGAAAAAGCAGAATCCGAAATTAAAAAATTAAAAATGATGTCTCCGATGTCGGCGGAAGCAACCGTAATACGTAATTATTTAGACTGGCTGCTCGACATGCCTTGGGGTAAAAAAACAAAAGTAAAGAATGATTTGAAAAAGGCTGCGGCAATACTTGAGTCCAATCATTACGGTATGGAAAAAGCTAAGGAGAGGATAGTGGAACATTTAGCCGTACAGAAAAAAACAAAAGAGTTGAAAGGGCCAATATTGTGTTTGTTGGGTGCTCCGGGTGTTGGTAAAACATCGTTGGCTAAATCGATAGCTGAAGCGACGGGTAGGGAATTCGTCCGTATGTCTCTCGGTGGTGTTAGGGACGAATCCGAGATTCGAGGACATAGAAAAACTTATATCGGTGCAATGCCTGGAAAAATAATACAATATCTTAAAAAAGCAAAATCTTCCAATCCATTGTTTCTTTTTGACGAAATAGATAAAATGGGTATGGATAACAGAGGTGATCCCGCTTCGGCTTTGCTTGAAGTTTTAGATCCCGAACATAATAAGCATTTTATCGATCATTATTTGGAAGTGGAATACGACCTCTCTCAAGTTATGTGTATTGCTACCGCAAATACTTTGAACATACCGAAACCGCTGCTTGATCGTATGGAAGTTATACGCATTTCGGGTTACACTGAAGATGAAAAGGTTAATATCGTTAATAAACACATGATGAAAAGCTTAAAGAAAAATCATGGTCTGAAAGGAAAAGAGATTACGATTTCATCGGAAGCATTACATAAATTAATTAGAAATTATACTCGTGAAAGCGGTGTAAGAGGTTTAAAGCGCGAATTATCTAATTTAATGCGTAAAACTGTTAGGGAAATATTGGACAAAGAAAAAAAAGGTGTTTCGATTACCGTTAATAATCTGAAAAAGTATGCTGGAGTAAGCAAATATAAATTCGGTAAAGCCGAAGAAGAAAATCTTGTCGGTATTATTACGGGTTTGGCTTATATGGAAACTGGTGGGGAAATTATGGCAATCGAAAGCGTTATCATGCCCGGTCAAGGAAATATTAAAAGTACCGGTAAACTTGGTGAGGTCATGCAAGAATCGGTGCAAGCCGCTTATAGTTATATTCGTTCTCGTTGTTTGGCATTCGGTATTTCTTATGAAAAGTTTAAAAAATATGACGTGCATTTACATGTTCCGGAAGGGGCCATACCTAAAGACGGACCTTCCGCAGGTGTAGCCATATGTACTTCGATTATTTCGGTATTAACAGGGATACCGATACATTCTTCCGTTGCTATGACTGGTGAAATTACCCTAAGAGGTTCCGTCTTGGAGATAGGAGGGTTGAAGGAAAAGTTACTTGCCGCTATCAGAGGAGGAATTTCTATTGCGGTAATTCCAAAAGATAATGAAAAAAATCTAGAAGAAATGCCGGAAAATATTAAAAAGAATTTGAAAATAATCCCTGTTAAGATGGCGGAAGAAGCCTTAAAAATCGCTTTGACTTATATGCCGATTCCTATTACTCACGATGAAATTCAAAATAGTGAAGATAATAAAGTAATCGACAGTATGGACGAGGGCAATTTAACATCGACTCAACATTAATATGTTTGATAATTATGATGCAAATAACGTTTTTTATAAAATAATACGAGGAAGCGCTTCTTGTAATAAGGTTCATGAAGACGAAAAAGTTTTGGCATTTCACGATATAAATCCGGTATCACCTGTTCATATATTGGTAATTCCCAAGGAAAAATATACTTCGTTTCATGATTTTCTTGAAAAATCACCGGATGTTAATCATTTTTTCTCAGTGGTGAGAAAAATTGCTGATGATCGTAATTTAACAAAAAACGGTTACCGAATAGTGACTAATCACGGTAAAGACGGAGGACAAATTATCCCTCATTTTCATGTTCATATACTTGGCGGAAAAAAATTAGGGGGGATAGGGTGAGAATAAAAGTTGATAATCCGATTGTAGAACTTGACGGTGACGAGATGACGCGTGTGATGTGGGAAATGATAAAGGAAGAGCTGATTTTTTCTTATCTGGATGTTGAAATAAAATATTTCGATCTCGGTATTGAGAGCAGAGAAAAAACAAATGATGAAATAACTAAAGAAGCTGCTTATGCGATTAAGAAATTCGGTGTGGGAGTAAAATGCGCTACTATTACTCCCGATGAAAAAAGAGTAAAAGAATTTAATTTGAGCGGAATGTATAAATCGCCGAATGGTACTATTCGCAATATTATTGGAGGTACGGTTTTTAGAGAGTCTATTGTTTGTAAAAACATACCTCGTTATGTTTTGGGGTGGAATAAGCCGATTATTATTGCCAGGCATGCTCATGGCGATCAATATGCCGCTACCGATATTGATATTGATAAAGTTGGCACGTTAAAATTAGTTTTTGACGATGGTAATTCTCGAGAAGAACATAAAGTGTTTGAATTTAAAAATGGGGGAGGAGTAGCACTTGCCATGTATAATTCGGATAGCTCCATCGAAGGTTTTGCCCGTTCATGTTTTACTTATGCTTTAAGTGTTAATTACCCGTTATTTATGACGACGAAAAATACTATATTGAAAAAGTATGATGGCAGATTTATTAAAATATTTGATGAGATATTTCAGAATGAATTTGCTAAAAAATTTCAAGATGAAGGGATCTATTACGAGCATAGATTAATCGACGATATGGTTGCTTATGCAATTAAGTCGGAAGGTGGATTTGTGTGGGCATGTAAAAATTATGACGGAGATGTTCAATCTGATATTGTTGCTCAGGGTTATGGATCCCTTGGTTTAATGACTTCGATTTTGCTTTCTGCAGATGGAAAAACAGTAGAAACGGAAGCTGCTCACGGTACGGTAACCAGGCATTTTCGTGAATATCAAAAAGGTAAGAAAACATCCACTAACCCTATTGCTTCGATTTTTGCTTGGACTCGAGGTTTGAAGTATCGAGGTAAGTTTGACGATAACAACAAGTTGATTGAGTTTGCAAATAGTCTGGAAAGAGCTTGTATTAAAACTGTAGAAAATGGTTTTGTGACAAAAGATTTGGCAATCTTAATAGGAAAAAAACAAAAATATTTAAACACTGGTGATTTTATTAGTGTTATCAAAGACTGTTTTCATTAACCGATCTTTTTTTTGTCCTAGTGATTCCCATAATTTATCGACTTCATAATAACTGCGGACCGACTCTTGGAAAATGTGTATAACTACTTCGTTATTTATATCGATCAATACCCAATTTCCTTCCGGCAATCCTTCGATAATATAATCGTGATCATGCTTTATTTCTTGAATTATATGTTCTGCAATAGATTTTGTATGTCTGTTGGAAAGGCAAGATGCGGCAATATAAACGTTTTTTTCGTTTCTGATATTTTCATATAACGTGACATTTTCAGCTTTTTTTGCACACAAGCCATTGATAATGGTGTTAAGCATGTTACTTGTTAATCCCTATGCTCATCATAAATTAAATATTTGTATGTTGCAACTGAATCAATCGTTATATGCTTAAAATATTAATTATTTTTTTTAATATCATTGTTCTTTACAACTATTATGTTTTTTTCTTGTTTTTTTTCAATTGTTGTTTGTTACATTTTATCTTCTGTTCCGTTCGGCTTATTATTGACAAAATTTTTTCATAATCAAGACTTAAGGGATTTCGGTTCGGGTAATATCGGTGCAACTAACGTTTTAAGAATAGCAGGGAAAAAAATCGGTTTATTAACTTTAACTTTGGATTTTGCAAAATCTTTTATTCCCTTATTTTTAATTAAACATTTGGTTAATTACTCGGGTGCTATATTATTTGCAGGTTTAGCTTCGGTTTTAGGTCATATTTTTCCTGTTTGGTTAGGGTTTAAAGGTGGCAAAGGAGTTGCTACCGCTTTGGGAGTTTATTTTGCTTACGACTTGATGCTTGGAGGAATTTCTTGCTTAACTTGGGTATGTATTTTTTTACCGTTTCGTTATTCGTCTCTATCATCAATTTTTATGGTTATTATTACTGCCGTTATTTCGTTTATGTTTTACTTATCGGAGCAAACAATGGCTTTGACAATTATTGCGGTTATTATCGTTATTTCTCACTACCGAAATATTTTACGTTTAGTTAAAGGTGAAGAAAAGAAAATTAATTAATATGTGATATAATTATTAATAGAATATGGAGGGGAGGAAAATATTCAATCGTTTGATTTTTACAAAGACAAGCAATTACCCGCTGAGAAAATTGACGAACTTTTATCAAATTTACGTGGTAAAGTATCATCTGATGGTTATAAAATTTCCGTTTGTAAAGCAATTGAAATTGGATCATCAGATCCGTCTTGGGAATTATTGAAAGTTGAGTATGGTAAAGTAAAGGAAGTACTTGATAATCAACCAAGACAGTTAATTATTATACCTTATATTTATACTGGTTCCGGTACTTCAGCCCATACCGATATAATTATAGTTAGAACGGATGAGAATAATAAAGCTAATGTTACCTATGTTGCTACGGCAAATTGGCTGGTATCAAGAAAGGAAACAAGATATAAAGTTAAGGATGTTAAGGGAAAAGAACATGTTTTAACTGAAAAAGAGTTAAATGCGGTATTAACGTCGAAAGATCGTACTATATTTTTGCAAGTAGACGGTCGATTAAACAAGGTAATGTTTCCTCAAGAGTTAGAGCAAAAAGCGACACAAAAAAAAATACTTGCGCAGATGAATTTAGAACAAGCACAAGGAGATGTAAAAAAGAAAATAAACTTTTTTTGTTCTGTTAATAGTGAGAATTGTGTTTATGGATTCGAGCCGTTATTTAAAGTAGAATCTCAAAAAATAGAAGTTATACAACCGTGTATTTCCTGGAAAAACCTTACTTGTGGTCACGCTGCGATCGAAGGAGCGTTAAGGCACGTATTTGCCGGGGATAAATCGGTTAATGCCGCAAATGAAGGCGATGTGACCGAAAAAATACCTATGAGATTAGAAAAATTGCATGTAGGACAAACAGACCAAGTAATTGAGGAAATTAAAAATCAATATGGCCAATCTCGAATATGGACGGGAGAAAAAGCACATAATGATGCCCCCCCAAAATCGGCACAAGAGAAAAAATCGCAAAAAGAGGTTGATAAACCGCAACAAGTGATAACAAAAACGAATAATCAAAATTGTGGCGAAGAAGATAAAAAAGGAAAAAATAAATTGTTGATTGGCGGAACGATCTTGGTATCATCACTTATTATATTGGGTTTAGCTACAGCAATGGCGGAACATAATGTAAAAAATATATCGATTTGTGCAACGTTAATAGCAGCTACTTTGATTGTAAGTTGTTTGATTTTTTGTTTACCGAGTAAGTTATTGAAAGGAGTAAGTGCAAATTCTAAAAATAACGAACAACGAATTTGAATTTTTCAATGAAATAAGCTAAAATTAATAAAGATGAGGAAAGTTCAAAGTGAAGGAAGCTCGTTATATAATCAAAAAGAAAGAAGACACAAAAGAATTATTGCCGCTTATTCCCAGATCTCTTTGTGATTTTGGCGCTACGATATTTATAGCTTCGGTTATGTTAAATCCTTCTATTTGGCCTATCTTAGGGTATTATTTATATAATTTTCGTGCATTGAAAAAAGTTGATCAAGAAAATAATCCGGAAGAATATGGAAAGCTTAAAAACCGAAGCAGAAATATTTTAATTGCTTCGACTTTTTTTATCATACCTTATAACCTTTTTGCTAACGGAGCTTTCGTATATTTTTGCTGTAATTACTTTGGTAAATTAAATCAAAAAATCAGTATTGGTGTTGCTGGTGCCTTTGTGGGATTACTAACTGTTATTTCATTATTAAGATCTATCCAATTAGCTCTTGTTGTTGAAGGGGATAAGATTATGTTTTTCTTTTTACAAAGTGCAGCCTTTACCAATGGAATATTTAGTTATCCGTCATTTATATTAGCTACAATTCCTTTTCAGGTAATTCAATATAAGGAAGAAGAAGAATTTCAAAATAGAAAAAGAGAATTTAATAGATCGGTGGTGCTGACCAATGAAATAAAATTTTTTTTATTTCAAACGGAAAATGATTATGATTTTCGAAAAACACCCCAAGAAAAAAAAATGACTAAAGAGAATAGATATTATTATAAATTTCCAAAAGATACCTATTATTTTATCGATGTTGGAAATTATTTTGCAGTTATAGAAAAAAAAGTAATTTCTGTAATCGGTGAAGTTACAGCTGAATAAAGTGCTAGGAAGGTTGAGTTAAATCACTAGAATTTTCCAAAATTTTTGCAACTGCAAACATTGTTTGCTCGTCGAAAGAATTAGCTACCACTTGCAAACCCAAGGGTAATGAATTTTGGGAAAGTCCGGCCGGAACGGAAATTGCTGGTAAGCCTGCCAAATTTATCGGGACGGTGAAGATATCGTTAATGTACATCATAAGTGAATCGGGCTTATCGTTCATGTTAAATGCTTCGGTAGGAGTGGTAGGGGTTAATATTGCGTCGACTTTTTTAAATACGTTTGTGAAATCCGTTTTTATCAATCCTCTTAAATATTGTGCCTTTTTGTAATAAGCCTGATAGTGTTTTGAAGATAATGCATAGGTTCCTATTAATATTCTTTTTTTTACTTCTTTGCCAAAACCTTCTGCTCTGGTTAATTCGTACATTTCTTCTATGTTTTTACCCGTTATGCTTAAGCCGTAACGTACTCCGTCATATCTTGCCAAGTTGGAAGATGCTTCTGCAGGTGATATAACGTAATATGCAGGTAATGCGTACTTGGTATGCGGTAAACTTATTTCGATTATTTCGGCTCCTGCAGATTTCAACCATTCCGCACCTTTTTGCCAAATAGCGATTATTTCGCCCGGTATATCTTCGATATTGTATTCTTTTGGGATTCCGATTCGTTTTCCTTTTAAGTTATCGCCGAATTTTATTTGAAAATTCTCCGTTTTACTCGAAGTAGAATCTTTACCGTCATAGCTGCATATTGCTTGCAGCATGAGTGCTGCATCTTCGACTGTATTGGTGAATACTCCCGCTTGATCCAGAGAGCTGGCAAATGCTATCATGCCCCAACGCGAACAACGACCGTATGTTGGTTTTACTCCTACCGTTCCGCAAAACGCGGCCGGTTGCCTTACCGATCCTCCCGTATCACTGCCTAAACTTCCAGGACATAAACCTGCCGATATGGCTGCTGCGGAGCCACCGGAAGATCCTCCGGGAACCAGATCTTTTTCGATTCCCCACGGATTTTTCACCGGGCCGAAATAACTGTTGATGTTAGCCGAACCCATAGCAAACTCGTCCATGTTCAGTTTACCCAACATGACTGCCCCGCAATCAATTAATTTTTGTGTAACCGTAGATTCGTAATTCGGAATGAAATTATGTAACATTTTCGAACAGCAGGTAGTAGGTACGTTTTTTGTGCAAAATATATCTTTTATTCCGACGGGAATACCACTCATTGGGCCGATTTTTCCTTCTCTAATCATCTTATCGGCGTTTTTCGCTCTTTCAATTGCTATTTCCGGGGTTTTAGTGATGAATATATTGAATTTATCTTTTTCTATTTTTTTTATGTATTCTTTGGTTATTTCTACCGAAGTTAATTCTTTGTTTTTCAACAATGAATGTAGTTTGGCGATAGTGTATTTCATGTGAATAATTCGGATCACCATAATTAAACATAATACCCAGTTAAATGCAATTGAGAATTGACGAAAAAATCTTTGTATAAGAAAAATTGTTTTTTATTACTTTATGAATAAATTAAGCTAGATATAATATAATTTATTTTTTTATTATATAGAGTATGCAAAGTTCAAACAACAAAAGAAACCATCTAGAAAGTTCAAGTCCTTT
The DNA here is from genome assembly GCA_018101195.1 of Rickettsiaceae bacterium H1. Lineage (GTDB taxonomy): Bacteria > Pseudomonadota > Alphaproteobacteria > Rickettsiales > Anaplasmataceae > JACDQH01. The sequence continues at coordinate 113,083 of JACDQH010000004.1, read as the reverse complement.
AAGTAATGCTAAAAAAGTGAAAAAGGATAACAGAGTTGATACTGATGTGTATTTACGAGATGTTGGATAAATTTTAGTCATGTTAATGACGGACAAGATTTACAAAATCTATGCTTAACAAATAAAAGATTTAGGGATTTATTGCAAGGGCGTGAATTTGTTTTAAATATACCAGTACTTATTTGGAGTTGAAAGAATTGGTAAATCGTATGAAAAGAAATCGTATTACGGTTAAGTTAAGCGATTTATTTCCTTTTGCTTATCATTTTGTTTTCTCTCTTCGCATGCCTGCAGATGATATTAGCAAGTCGGCTAGGTTACTAAGTCAGGAAAATATTCAAGTAGTAGAATTAAATTTTGCTGATAATGAGATAATTAATGATGAATTTTTGGTAAGTATTCTTAATCTTTTTCCTGATGTAATTGATCTTAATCTAAGCAATACTAAAGGTGACGGGTGATTGTTTTAAAAATATTTGTTTGGTTTGAAAAAAATCGACTTATCTAACAGTGGTGTTATGGACGAAACGTTAATAAACGTTTTTAAATCTTACTCTGGTATAATTGATCTTAATTTAGGTGGTACTGCAATTACAGGTATGTGTTTTTAAAAAATGATTCCTTCTCTTCATTTAACAAAACTTAATTTAGTCAATGTCAGTATTATGGATGATTATGTAATAGATTTTATGTAAATTTCCCAATATAGAAGATTTTAATTTAAATGATAATCAGGTTGCAGGTTGGTGTTTTAGAAAGATTGTTGAATTACCTAAACTGAAAAAGCTTCATTTAGATTTAAATATAATTGAAGTGAAATCCTTTATGAAAATTTTGATTAAGTGCCCTAATTTGGAAGATCTTAGTTTAAGTTTTGATTTAAGTTGGAGTCAATTGCAAGGTTTATTTTTTCACAATTTTGATAAATTGTCTAAACCGCAAAACCTAAAAAGGCTTAACTTACGGAGAAATAATTTTAAAGAACACAAACAGTGGTTGAAAAAAGCAGCAAGAAGTTCTTTCAGAGTTTTTATAGGAGAACATATTGACATTAATCCAGAAATTTCCGATGCAGAAAAGTTGTTAGAAAATGCACGGTCGGATATAATGGATGTTGATAAATTCAGTAATTTAAAAAAAATTTTCTTATTGATTCAAAATGATGGAGATGCATCCTTACTCAAAATTCTTGATAAGGGACCTAATATAGAATATCTTAACTTGGTAGGTAGTACAATTGAAGGGTATTGCTTTAAAGATGTTGCTTCATTACCCAATGTAAAAAAAACTGAATTTAAGTACATGTGATATTAAATGTCAAGCCCTTAGAGTAATAGCAGAGAAGTTTCTTAACATAAAATCTCTCTTGACATCAGTGCTTGTAAATTCACTTATGATGGCCCATTTGACTATGATTTATCAAACTTGAGACAGCTTAGTATTCATTATACTGAGGAAGATGATTTTGTTGACGAAAATAATCTTGTAATAGATATTCTTGTTAAATCTCCTAATATAGAAAATCTTATTCTTGATGATTCTCAAATCTTGTATTTAGTTGATGATCGTGTTAAGTGCTTGAAATTAATTTCAATTGAGATTAGGAAATGTAATGAAATAAGTGACTTTTCAATAATTTTTAAAAAATTTCCCAAGTTGAGCTTGTTATCTTGTGGTGATGAAGTTTATACCGGTAGTAAGCTTGATCAATTGAAGAACGAATGTTTAAATTGGTTTCTGCAATCAAAACTTAAAAATGTCTCGATAAATAATCAGATGGAAGAAGCATTATGTTCAAGTAAATCGGTTTAGAAGTTTCGCTGGAATGACAAATTAAGTTTTAAGTAACGGCTTTTCCGTTCTTGCAATAGTTAATACGTGAACTGATTTTACCTTATTTCGTAGTAGGGTTTTAGTGCATGCATAAACTGTTGCTCCTGTAGTTATTACGTCATCTATTAAAAGAATATTTTTGCCTCTTATATTTTTGTCATTTTTTACTGCAAAAACGTTTTTTATGTTACTCACTCTTTTGATGATTGTAGTTGATTGCGGTTTTGTATTTTTTATTTTGAATAACGAAAAATGGTCTGCTTTTATTCCCGTTTCTTGTGAAATCTTGTTTGCCAATAATGAAGATTGATTGTAGCCGCGAGATAATAACCTCCATCTATGAAGTGGTACCGGAATTATAACGTCTATTATGGGGAAAATGTTTTTTCCTAACTCTAACAGCCACTTGCTATAAAGTTTAACGGCATGTGTTTTATCGCTAAATTTAAATTTACATATAATGTCTTTGCTATTTTCATTATAAATCATTACTGATTTTGCAGAAGAGAATATTGGTGGAGTATTAAAACAGCCGGCACATATGTTATTATTTATTTCATTACTCTTTATCAGAGGATAACCGCAATAAATACAGGGGTTTTTAATGAAATTGATTTTTTCATAACATTCGTGACAAATTAATTTCTTGCTTAAAGTGTTACAGATTAAACAATATAAGGGAAAAATGAAATTTATTACTTGATGTAATGCCTGTTTAACATTATGCAAATTCTTGTTCTTTCATTTGTTCTAGCTCTAATAGCTGGGTTTGTTGTAAATTTGCTTGTTTTGGATCTAATTGCGTTTGTTGATTCACATTAGTAGGTATTACTGCTATACATAACATTAATATAAATAAGCTTGTATTGACGTTATGATATTCTTTACTCATGAGTAAAGAATATCATATAATGTGATTATGATCAAGAATATTGTGGTATTTTTAATATTATATCGAAATAAATAATTTTATATATGTCAATATTCGAATAAAATAAGAATAATGCTAAGACGAACCTTAAAAAAATTGAAAAGCTTTGAATTGTCATTACCTTTTATTTTAGGTCACGGAGTGAAAAAAAAAGCAACTAAAGAAGTTGTGAAAAAAAATGTTAATTCCGTTAGCTTATTGGATAAATTGACAAGTTTTTTTTCCGATAAAACAAAAAATGATGTGAATTTGTTTAAATTAACCAGGCGTCCTTTAGTAATTGGTATAATCGTTATTTTAGTATTTTTTGGTTTTTTTGGTTTATGGTCTGCTTTTGCACCAATTGAGGGAGCGGTAGTGGCAAATGGTCAAGTAGTTTCTTCGTCGAATAGAAAAATAATACAACATTTGGAAGGCGGAGTAATAGAAAAGATTTTGGTAAAGGAAGGGGATAAGGTAATTGGTGGTGAAATACTTATAAAATTAAAAAATATTTCGTCCAAATCGCAAAAAAGAATTCTCGAGGATAAATTATACAATTTGAAAATTACTGAAGCGAGGCTAGTGGCAGAACGTGACGATAAAGAAAAAATAGTTATCGGCGATGATATTAAGTTCTCTAAAATTATCGATAATCAAGAGAGGTTATTTATCGCGCACAGAAATAATTTGGCAAGTCAAATAGCCATATTACATGCTCGTATCGAACAAAATATTAAAGAAAAAGAGGGAATAGAAGGACAGCTTTTGTCTGAACAAGAACAAATGAAATTAGTTGAGGAGGAATTGACAAATAAAAGGAAATTACTTGCTTCTGGTAATATAGACAGACCGCACGTAATTGCACTGGAAAAGCAATTTGCCGTGTTAAATGGTAAGATAGCAGGGGATAATGCCTTAATCGCAAGGATAGATCAGCAAATTAGCAGTACTAAATTGGAAATTTTAAATTTAAAAAATAAGTTTCAAAACGATGTCGTATCCGAATTGAAAGAAGTACAATCTAACATTTCTGACATAGAGGAAAGATTACTTACAGTGTGCGACATATTCGATCGTACCGAGATTCGCGCGCCGCAATCGGGAAAAGTAACAAATTTGCAATATCATACCGTAGGCGGAGTAATTTCTCCCAGTGCTAAAATAATGGAAATCATACCGAATAACGACGATTTGGTTATCGAAGCAAAAATTTTACCTAAAGATATCGATGCCGTATTATATGCACAAGATAGCAATGTGATTACTATCGATGGGATTACTGGTGGTGTGGCAAAAGTTAAAGTTTTAGCTTTAAATACGCGCAAAGTGGGTTTATTACAAGGAGTTATAACCAATCTTTCGGCAGATACCATTGTCGACCCGAAAACTCCAGTTCAATATTATCGTGCTCAAGTAAAAATTCCTAAATCACAACTTAAATCGGTTGCAAACAGTACAGTGAATCTTTATCCTGGTATGCCTGTCGCCGTATTTATAATTACCGAACCAAGAACTTTGCTTTCGTATTTGTTATCGCCAATTTCAAGCACTTTGGATAGGGCTTTTCGTGAAAGATAGTAAAAAAAAAGGGTTACTTGGAATAAAGTAACCCTCTTTTTAAAAGAAACTAAGCAACTTTTAGTTGTGTTGCTTGCATAACTTGAGCTTCTTCAATCTGTGTTTGAGGTGATAAGATAGCTTTTCTTTTTGCAATGGTGTCATTAAGCATTTCTTTAATGCCGGAATGAAGTTCTTCATTTTCTGCTACTTTTTGAACATGATAAAGAAGTTTAGCATGATTATCCAGATCTGGTACAGCTGTTTTTGTAACAACAGTTTTTTTATCTTCTGCTTGAGCTAATTTAACAACTTCGGTAACATTTTTAGCAAAATCCTCCCATTTTAGCTTGGTTTCTTCAGGTTTATTTTTCAAGATTTGATTCGATCCCTCGATTACAAGAGATAAAGCTGATTTTTTTACTTCATGTGTAAATTCTTTATCATGTGCATGTGCATTACCGTATAAAATATCTACAAGGTGTTGAATGCTTTGCATGGATTTTAGCAAATCTGGATTATTGGGAGTATTTTCTATGTAAATTCTTTTAATCATTCTTGTATTTTCTGGCATTTTATTTTCGGTAAATAGAGTTGTGAACAGCTTGTTTCCCCATTGTGTTTCTTGATCCGTAACAGACATATGTGTTCTTACCACTGCTTGCATTGTTAGTAAAAGATGTAAATCTTGATCCGTAATAAATTTTAATTCCGAGAATATATCGCCTATTACTGGAACGGTTTCGTGTAAATCTAAATCTTTATTTTGTTCAATGTTTTTTTGTATTTCTTCTTTTCTTGTTGCCAATTGCTCAGTTGTTATTTTATACTCATCTAATTCTTCTTGCAAATTGCTGGTATCCTTAATTTTATTTTTTAATGCTATCGTAACATTGGGTTTGTATTCTGCAGTTTTATTTTTCTCGTGTATCTTTTTACAAATTAAATCAAGTTTAGCTTGAACTTCTTGTGCTTGCTCAATTTGTTCTTGATTTACGTTGGCAAATTTTTCTACTAAGTCACCCATAATACCGTTGAATAATGCAATTGCTTTATTTGTTTTCATTTTTTTAATAATTTTTAATTTAATCTTTTTTCTATTTCTGGCTTGAAATGTTTGATTAAGCCTTGGATAGGCCAAGCCGCCGCATCACCAAGTGCACAAATGGTATGACCTTCAATTTGCTTCGAGATATCGTATAACTTATCTATATCTTTTTTTTGCGCTTCTTTTGTTACCAACTTTTTCATTATTCGCCACATCCAACCTGTTCCTTCGCGACAGGGAGTGCACTGTCCGCACGATTCGTGCATATAAAAGTGAGATAACCTTTCAATTGCTTGAATAATATCTGCCAATTTATTTATTACTATTACTCCTGCAGTACCCAAACCGGAACCTACCAATTTTAAAGAATCGAAATCCATCTCGATAGTGTCGCAGATTTTTTTGGGAATAAGCGGAACAGAAGATCCTCCCGGAATTACTGCCAATAGGTTATCCCACCCGCCGATAACCCCTCTTGCATATTTTTCAATCAGTGTTTTTAAAGGAATGCCCAATTCTTCTTCGATATTACACGGGTTATTTACATGCCCCGATATGCAAAATATTTTTGTCCCGGTGTTGTTTGGTTTACCCAAGCCGTTAAACCAATTTGCTCCTTTTCGTAGAATTGTCGGTACTGATGCAATAGTTTCGACATTATTAATAGTGGTAGGGCAGCCGTATAAGCCTACCATTGCAGGGAAGGGAGGTTTTAACCTGGGCATTCCTTTTTTTCCCTCGATAGATTGCATCTGTGCTGTTTCTTCACCGCAAATATAAGCGCCTGCACCTCTATGAACATAAATATCGAAGCCATTGCCGACAAAACCTGCTTTGTAAGCTTCGTTCAGTGCATTTTCCAATATGTTTCTTTCATAATTGAATTCGCCACGAATATATATGTAAGCTGCCGTTGCTTTAATTGCATGGCCTGCCAAGACTGTACCTTCGATTATTTTATGCGGTTCGTACCTTATTATGTCACGATCTTTACAAGTTCCTGGTTCGGATTCGTCAGCATTTACTATTAGGTAGGCAGGTTGAGTTTTTTGTCGGGTTTTAGGCATAAAAGACCATTTCGTTCCCGTAGAAAAACCTGCACCGCCTCGTCCCCTTAAACCGGAATTTTGTATTTCTTTAATTATCTGGTCGGGCTCTTGAGCAATTAAATCTTCGGTATTATTCCAATCTCCTCTTTTTTTCGAATGTTCTAAATCTACCGAGTTACGATCTTCGATATTTTTAAAGATTTTGTCTTTATCTTGTAACATTGATTACAGTTTATAGTATTATTTATTATAATAAAACGTATATTAATGATCAATGAAAAGTTCAGGAGATGTAAATTTGTTTCCGGGGCAGTAAATGTTAAGCAAATTCCTAATTCGATTTTAAACGAAGTGGCATTTGCTGGAAAATCGAATGTTGGAAAATCAAGTTTATTAAATGCGTTAACTTTGCAAAAAAGCTTGGCAAGAATTTCTAAAACTCCTGGTAGAACTCAACAAATAAACTTTTTTTCAATCGAAAATTTTATTACTTTAGTAGATCTTCCGGGTTACGGCTATGCTAAAGCTTCCAAAAGTAAGATAAACGAATGGTCGGAATTAATTGCGTTTTACGTTTCTTCCAGAGAAAATTTGCGACAGTTGTTTTTGTTGATCGATGCCAGGAGAGGAGTTCAAGAAAACGATCTTGCAGTAATAGAGTGGCTAAATTCTTATTCGATTGATTATACTATAGTTCTCACGAAAGTGGACAAGATGAAAGAAATAGAAACGGTTAAAGAAAATATTATTAAAGAATCGGGAATTAAAAGCGAGATAATAGCAACCAGTACTAAAACGGGAGCTGGTATAAGCAAAATGCGAAATTTTATTTCTTTATTTACTCGGTAAAGTTAGGGGTTGATATCCGGAATGTTATATTCCGGATAAAACAAAAATACATCGAATATAATCTATATTGTAGGACGGCTTTGATTGAATTTTTGAGTAAGATGGTTTGCTGTAAAATCGTTAGTTATTTTATTTTTTAGATAAATTGCGAATATGCAAAAAAAGTGATAGAGGGTAAAAGAAAAAATCAACTTAATTGCATGAAAAAAATACTGATAGCAAATCGTGGCGAAATTGCCTGCCGAATTATTAAGACTTTGCACAAAATGAAGATAAAATCGGTTGCCGTTTTTTCGGAAGCGGACGTTAATTCTTTACACGTAGAAATGGCAGACGAAAGTTTTTGTATCGGTCCGGCGGCTTCGATAAAAAGTTACTTGAATATAGATGCAATTTGTGACGTTGCACTGGAAAGTAAAGCTGACGGAGTTCATCCGGGTTTTGGCTTTTTATCGGAGAATTGTGAATTTGCTCGGCGCTTAAAAGAGGTAGGAGTTAATTTTATAGGTCCTAGCGATAATGTAATAAAAATCATGGGCGATAAAATCGAAGCGAAAAAAATAGCCGCCGAAGCGGGCGTAAATATTATCGACGGCTATATGGACTTAATTGACGATACTAAAAAGATTACGGCGAAATCGGAGTCTATCGGTTTTCCGGTTATCATAAAAGCTGCTGCAGGAGGGGGAGGCAAAGGTATGCGTATTATTAATTCTGCGGAAGAGGTAGAAGAGGCATTGGCTCTTGCTGGTAGCGAAGCAGCAAAAAGTTTTGGCGATGATAGAGTTTTTATTGAAAAGTATATTGAAAAACCGAGACATATCGAAATTCAAATTTTAAGCGATAAACATGGCAATATCATTTGTTTGGGCGAAAGAGAATGTTCGATACAAAGGAGGTATCAAAAAGTTATCGAAGAAGCTCCGAGTTGTTTTATTACTGATAAAGTAAGAGAAAAAATGTACGAGCAATCGATTATGCTAGCACAAAAGGTAGGCTATTACTCTGTGGGTACGGTAGAATTCATTGTGGATCGAAATAAAAATTTTTATTTTTTGGAGATGAATACGAGAATTCAAGTGGAACATCCGGTAACGGAGTTAGTAACTGGTTTTGACTTGATTGAGCAAATGATAAAAATTGAAAAAGGCGAAAAATTAAATATAAAGCAAAGTAATGTTTTTATAAACGGTCATGCAATCGAAGTTAGGGTTTATGCCGAGGACCCGACAAATAATTTTCTACCTGCTAGCGGTGTTATTACCCGTTATATAGAACCTTGTGATGATAATGTTCGAATTGACAGCGGCATTGGGGCCGGTTCGGAAATAACGATGTTTTATGACCCAATGTTGGCAAAAATTTGTACTTACGGAAAAAATAGAAAAGAAGCTATCTCTGCTATGAAATTAGCACTGAGAAAATTTTACATACTAGGAATAGTGAATAATGTTTCTTTTTTACAATCGATAATTTCTCACCCTCAATTTATTTCCGGTAATTTATATACCGGTTTTATTCAAGATTTTTATCCCGAAGGATTGAGTATTAATAAATTAACGAAGAATGTAAATAGAACTTTTTGTGCGGTGATACTTTATATTCACTTAACCGACGAGTATAGAAAAAATAAAATGTTTGGTGAAATCAATTTGCAAAATAATTGGTTGGTAGAAATTAATCATAATACTTATTATGAAGTTAATGCAGATTATTTGGAATCCGGGATAAAAATGGAAATAGAAGGTAATACTTTGATGTTAAACACTAATTGGATTCCTGGAAATGATTTGTTTATTGCAAACATTGACGATAATGAAATTATCGTGAAATTAAATAAAGTGAACTTCGATTACATATTGGAATATGATGGTAGTAACGCTTTATGCAAGGTATATCGCCCGGATTATGCCGATTTACTGAAATTTATTCGATCTCGAAGTGATGAAGAAGATAACAGCGTAGTACTTTCGCCGATTACCGGCATGATTACCAAAATATATGTTTCAAAAGGAGAAGAAGTAACTTCCGGTCAGCCGTTATTTGTTATCGAAGCAATGAAAATGGAAAATACCTTTTATGCAAAAGCTCAAGCTATCGTATCCGACGTTAAGTATTCGGAAGGCGATAACATTAGTTCCGGTGACATCATCATCGAATATTAAGCGTATGTTTTCTTACTAAGAATAATTAAAAATTAGTTAAAATTCTTTAGGAAGGATAATAAAGGTTATACATATTTTAACATTTTACCTATAATATTTATATTATCTTAAAATAGGTTGGTTTTTATGCACGTGAAATTTTTGGAAGCTATATTAACTGAAAATATTTTCGAGGTAAGTCAATTATTAAATCAAGGTATAGATTTGGGCTTTCATTATAGCAAATACTCCGATAATACGGCATTACATTTGGTAATGATCGGAGGAAACGAAGAATTAATAAAACTAATTCTAAAAAAAAGTACTTCGGTAAATCAAACTAATGTTTTAAATAAAACGGCGCTACATTATGCTGCATCTTGTTGTAATGCTGTTATTGTTAAGCTATTGCTTGATGCCGGTGCAGATGTTTATGCGGAAGATATTTTTGGTAACATACCGATGTTTTATGCGGTGATGGAAGATACTTTTGGCCGAGTGGCAGAGTATAATAAACCAAGAGCGGAAATAATTAAAATGTTGTTGTCAAGAATGAATAAGACATATTTTGATGGACATAAAAAAGAAAGCAAACTTTTAGTTATTGCTCAAAATATGCTAGATATGTTAAATGATAAAAGTCATAATTCTAAGCTGAAACACTAATTATATACTTGTTCTTATCCTAGTATTTTTATAATAAAAAATTGTTATCGAAAGGACGATAAACGCAGTAACTTGATGTAACGAAGCAGCGATTATGGGAACTTGATAGATAAGGGTGATGATCCCTAATAATACTTGTATTGTTGTTGTTGTTAATAAGATAGCTGTGATTTTATTTTTTTGAGAATAAGAAATTATAACCATATTAATTAAAATTATTAAGCCTGTTATCCTATGTAAAAACTGTACCGTAGTGATATTCTCAAAAAAGTTTTTCCAATAAGGAGAGATGGAAAATAATCCTTTTGGTATTAATTTTCCGTCTGTTAAAGGAAACGTGTTATTAATCATACCGGCTTTCAAGCCGGAAACCAGAGCTCCTATAGTTATTTGTAGAGTTACCAAACCTATCGTTAACGCAAGAAAAATTTTTTGACCGTGTGTAATGGTTGATTGATTTTCATTTTTATGAAATCCTTCCCACAACAAAATGGAAAATATTATTGTTGCTAACAATAAATGGGCGGAAAGCCTATATTGACTGACATAAGGCTGATTAATTAAACCGCTTTTTACCATATACCATCCCATGAATCCTTGTAATATGCCTATTGTTAAAGCTATAAGCATTAATATTATCGTTCTTCCTTTAAGTTTTTTTGTTATGAAGAAGTATATAAACGGTAGTAAAAACACTAATCCAATCAATCTTGCAAAAATTCTGTGTATATACTCGATTATATAAATAGTTTTAAATTCGCTCATTGAAATATCAAAGTTTACCTTTTTATATTCCGGAGTTTTTTCATATTTAATTTTCTCTTTAATCCATTCTTGTTTTGTGAGCGGCGGAATTATTCCCGTTATCGGTTTCCATTCGGTGATTGATAAACCCGAATTAGTTAATCTGGTGATTCCGCCGATCCATACTATGATTATAACTAAAATCGAGCAGGAAATTATCCATAGTTTAACCGAGTTCATAATTTATAAGATATAATAATGTTAGCTGTTAAAGTTTTCTCTTGAGAAATCGTTATAATCAATATTATGATTTTTGTGCTTTGCGGTTACGTTTTTAAATAGTATTAACATGGCGTAAATATTTGACATTAACATAATAGATATAGCAACATCTGCTATTTTCCATGAAAAGCTTACACTTGCAATCGAGCCGATTGGTAGTAATGTGATAAAAAATATTTTCCATACTAGCATTGCTGCTTTATTATTGGGAAAGAGATATTCTATCGCTTTATTTCCACAAAACATCCAAGTTAAGATTGTTGTAAATGCAAAGCAAAACAATACTAACAGCATTAGGTATCCTGCCAGACCTGAAGGAATTCCGATGTTAAATGCCGTAAAGCACATTTTGGTGCTTTCTAACCCGATTGTATTCCAAACTCCTGTGACAATTAACACTAAACCGGTAATTATGCATAATAACATTACTATGAAAGGCGATAGTACGCTTATAATAGATTGTTGAAAAGCAAACTCATCTTCATTATTTCCGTTTTGCACATTAGCATGTACTATTGCCTCCAAGCCTAGCCCTATGTCGGTAGCGAAGATCCCTCTGGTAAAACCTACTTTAATTGTGGAAAACAGGTGTATTACGCTGTATCCGAGGATACTTCCGGATATATTATGCAAATCGAATGCCGAATTTATTATAAGTGTGAAAGCGGGAATAATTGCTTCGTAATAATTGACTAGTATATAGCTACATGCACTTAAATATATTATGGCCATCAATGGAACGATTTTCGTTATAATTTCTGAAAACCAAACCATACCTCCTAATGTCACTAATAAAATTATCATCGCTATAGATAACCCGTAAAAAATTGGTGAGATACCGTAATCGACAATAGGTAACACCATAGAGTTGACCTGTACCAGATTTCCTACGGTTAACGCACTAAAGATTAATGAAATAGCAAATAATGCCGCGATTTTCGGCGAGGAAGTTCCTTTGTCGATGTAATACATTGGGCCGCCGATATATTGACCTTTTTTGTCTTTAATTCTGTATTTTATGCCGAGAAAACATCCGACATATTTTATTACGCTAATAAGGAAGATTATTATTACCATCCAAAATAAAGAGCCTGGACCGCCGGTTGTAAGAGCGACCGCTACTCCTGAAATATTTCCTGTACCGAGATTTCCTCCCAATATTGTCGATAAAGCAACAAACGAAGAGATGTTTTTATCATTATTATCGGTATGCGAATTTTTCAAAAAAGATAAGGATTTATATAAATTCGTAATATGAATAAATTTTAATTTATGTGAGAAATATATACCTATTAACGTCACTAATGGAATCATGATAAAATTAATGATATTATCGTATATACTCATTTTGAAATTTATTTAATTGAATTACGTTGTTATAACTATTATAACTTTTTGCTATGATTACTCAATTTATTTTCCGAGCGAAAGAATTGATAAATAAAAAGTATCTGGTTATTTATTTGATAATCATACTATTAATAATGGTTATCGATCAATGGACGAAAAATATTGCTAAATCTTTGGTAAATAATAACAATGTTTTTAAAATAAACGAATTTTTCAATTTAGTTTCAATAGGGAATAGCGGAGTTAGTTTTGGCTTATTAAATAATTTTCCATATTCTAATTTGTTGTTTTTCATTATTAATACGGTTATAATCACTATATTATTTATTATATTATTGCGTTCTAAAGTTGTAACTGTTAACGTTGGTCTTGCCCTAATTATAGGAGGTGCTATCGGCAACTTGACAGATCGATTAAACTTTAATTCGGTTTATGATTTTATTGATCTTCACATTGGCGGTTTGCATTGGCCGGCATTTAATTTTGCCGATTTTATGGTTTGTTTCGGAGTTATTTTCTTATTTATTAGAGAATTAAATGATAAAAAAGGTAATTAATGTACTAATTCTAATTTTATTAATCACTTCTTGTGGAGTTGGCGAAAATAAATTGGAAAATATTCCCGAGATATTAATACCGAAAGATTGGGGTAAAAAATTAGAAAAGGATAAAGGTTGATTTATGCGAGTGTTTTCTTTTTTTATTCTATTTTTTTTAATAAATATTAATAATTCTATTGCTGATGTAATCAATCATGCAAAATTAAATAACGGCATGGACGTATATGTAATAGAGAATCATCGTGTTCCGATTGTAACAAATATGGTTTTATATCGTGTCGGAGGTTTAAACGATCCTCGCGGTCAATCAGGTTTGGCTCATTTTTTAGAACATCTTATGTTTCGCGGTACGAAAAAGATAAAAGATATCACTTCTGTTATCGAGCAAAACGGCGGTAGGTTTAATGCCACTACTTCCAGTTATTACACCAATTATTTTGAAACTGTTCCTAAGGGTAAGTTAGAATTGATGATGGAATTGGAGGCCGATCGTATGCGTAACATTGACATTTCCGAGGATGCGGTAAGTGCCGAACGAAAGATAGTAATGGAAGAAAGAAGGATGCGTATAGAAAATAATCTTAGTGCTACGTTAGAAGAAGAAATGTTATCTGCTTTTTACCGAAATAATATGAGTTGGCAGGTAGCAGGTTGGTTAGATGAGATTAAAGGTTTAAGTAAAGAAAAAGCTCGTTTTTTATATGATAAGTGTTATCACCCGGATAATTCTGTTCTGGTTATAGCAGGTGATGTGACTATGGATGAGGTTTTACCGTTGGTGGAGAAGCATTATGGGATAATACCGAAATCTGATCAGGTTTGTACTACATATAAGTTAAATGAACCTGATCATAAAACTGATATCGAAGTTACTCTTAAAGATAGTAAAGTAAGACAACAAGAGTTAAATTTGTGGTATAAGGCCCCGAATATTTTGGATGAAAAAGCATTACCATTAAAGTTAGCTTCTATTATTTTAGGTTATGGCAGAACGAGTTACTTATATAAAGAATTGTTATTGGCAGGAGTAGTCACTGACATTAAAGTTAATTACGATCCGTTTGTGCAAGGTGAAGCAATTTTTGAGGTTAATGCATTAAGTAATCTTGATTTATTGGAAGTAAAAGAAAAAATTGTAAAGTTGATTGATCAGGCAAGTATTAAAAAGATAACAGTCAGTGAATTAAAACGAGCGAAAACAATTTTGAAATCTATTTTAATTTATAATTCTGAAAGTCCGTCGAATCAAGCAGCTTTTTATGGCAATCTTTTTATGATTGATAACAAAATTAGGTTTATCGAAGATGAGGTGGAAAAAGTTAGCTTAGTTCAAGTGAATCAAGTTATGAAAGATTTTTTATATAAAAAAAATAAAGTAACTGGGTATTTGATGATGACAGGGAAAAAAGATGAAAATTAGGTTGTTATTGGTATTTTTCATAATATGTTTTGTTGCTGAAATTAGTTACGGTTCTAACGAGATAAATATAAAATCTGAAGAAATTAACACCGATTACGGAATAGAAGCATGGTTATCCGAAGATCATACCAGCCCGACAATATCGATGATAATCACCTTTAAAAAGGCGGGTTATGCTTATGATACTAAAAAAGGATTATCTAGTCTTGTTTCGCGACTCTTGAAAGAAGGTACAAATAAATACGACGGTAACGAAATAGCAGAAATTTTAGAAAATAACGGAATAATATTGAATTATGACGTTGATTTAGAAAATTTTACGGTTCGTATCAAAACACTATCCAATCATTTTGAAACATCGTTAATGTTATTGCAAAGTATGTTAACGGAGCCTAGTTTTGATCAACAATCAATCGAGAGAATAAAAAATCAACAAGTAAGTTTAATAAGTAAGTTACAGGAAAACCCTAATTATATAGCAAAAAGAAAATTTTTTGAATTATTGTTTGATAGGCACCCTTATGCGAATTCACCATATGGAAGTGTTGAAAGCGTAATGGAAATTACCGGAGACGATTTGTTGCAATATGTCAAGAAGTCATTGAATAGAGTTAATTTAAACATTGTGGTTTCGGGAGATATAAACACAGCAACATTATCTACAATATTGGATAATTATCTGGTTAATTTACCGCTTAGTTCGGAAGAAGTGAATGAAATTCCCCGATTTATGAATTTTAAAAATAGTAAAAAAATCGGTGTTTACATGGATATACCTCAGTCCGTAGTGTATTTTGGTAAAATTGGAATTGATGAGAATCATCCTGATTTTTATGCAGCATATTTACTTAATCATATTGTCGGAGGGACTAGTTTAAACTCTATATTAATGGAAGAAATTCGAAAAAAGATGGGTTTGACTTACGGTATATACAGTTGGTTGGAAGATTATCGAAATGCCAATTTGTTATTGGGAAAAGCAGCTACAGATAATGAATCCGCTCAGGAAATGGTTCTTGCTGTTGATAAAATATTTGAAAACGTAAAACGTGACGGCTTGTCTATAGAAAAGGTGAACGAAAGTAGAGATTATATAATTAATTCTTTTGTCACTAAGATGGATACTAATGATAAAATAGCAGAAATTCTTGCACATGCACAAAATCATAAGTTAGGGTTAAGATATGTAAATGATTTTTGTAAAAACATTGAAAAAGTCAGTTTGCAAGATGTGAACAAGATAGCTAATAGTTTATTAGATACTAAAGAAATGTTATTTGTAATTCTAGGTCGCAAAGTTAAAAAGTAAGCTAAAATAACTTATTTCCATGTAAAAAGCTATCAATATCAATTGGTGATTTACCAGAAATCTGCAAAATTTTTGGCTTTAGTATTCCTTTTCCACATGCGATATGTAGCTTATCATTAGTAATAGTTCCTGGTGCAAAATTGTGTTGAGAGTTATCGACTTCTGCTTTTAACAATTTTATTTTTTTGTCTTTGATTATGCAGTCGATTTTTTGTAACGCTTTTATTTTGCACATTATTGCAGTAGCGGAATTATTCCAATTTACTAATTCTTTTTTTATTTTACTTGCATAAGTTATTCCTAAGTTATTTTGTTTAATCGGTTTAATCTCTGTTATTTTTTCTATTACTTCGAGGAGAAGTTTAGCTCCTATAGTTGACAATTTATCGTGTAAACTTTGATAATCGTCCAATTCGTCAATATCGATTTGTTGTGTGGATAGTATGTCTCCTGCATCTAATTCTTCCGTCATTTGCATGATACAAACTCCGGTTTTTTTATCTCCTGCAAGTATTGCGTGTTGTATCGGTGCAGCTCCTCTCCATCTGGGTAATAACGAAGGGTGAATATTAATACAACCGTATTTCGGTTGTTTTAATATTTTTTCAGGTAATAATATGCCGTAAGCTGCCACCACGATAATATCTGCGTTATAATTTATTGATTTTCCTTTTAATGTTTTCGGAGTAAAAACAGGAATGTTATTTTGTTCGGAGAGTATATGTATTGGTGTTTTTGTTATTTTTTTACCTCGACCAGAAGGCTTTGGTTCTCTGGTATAAGTGCAGATTATTTCATGAGAAGAATCTATTAATGCTTGTAAAGCTGGTAATGCAAACGAGGGAGAACCCATGAATATTATTTTCATAAATTTAAGCGTGGGGCTGGCAGGACTTGAACCTGCGACAACCTCGTTATGAGCGAGACGCTCTAACCAACTGAGCTACAGCCCCATTAATATAATTGATATTTTGATTATAGTTGTTATTTAACTGTAGTAAAAATTATTTTCTTTATTTATGAGCTCATATAAATAGCAATAATTGCAATAGCAATCAGCTATAATTAATTTGGGTTAACATGTAATTTTTTAAGCTTAAACTAAGTATATTTATTTTTTTTATTGAAGCAGAAATCTTAATTAAAGTAAATATTTGTTATTAAGGTTTTCATTGATTGTTATCTATTTTTGATTAGCATAGGATAATTTAGTATTTAAACTTAATGTTTTATAACAATTTCTATTTGTTAATATTTGGTTGTTAGCTTAAGAATATGTTAAAAAGTAAAATCGTAATTTTTGTTATAACATTTTCCGTATTTTTAAATGCAAAGGAAAAATGCGACTTATACCCTAGGTTACATGAAAAAGATTGTAATGAGCTTTGTACGATACAAGAAAATTATTATAAATATGATGAAGAATTTCAAAAGGTTGCATTATTGCGTGCTAAAGAGATTAAGTTAAATCTTTTGGAAGAAAATGAAAAAATCGACATGGTCTTGCATAAGATCGACAGTATTAAATTGGATTATATTCCTATTAATATCGTAAATGATATTGTAGATTTTTGGAAATTATACTGTAATTTATCGGTTCAAAGTAAAAAAGAAACAATAAAGTATTCGTTAGGAATTAAGAAAGTTGAACAATTGGAAGAATTGCTTGAGTATATAGAAAACAAAACATTTTTTATTGCTCCCAAGATAAAAAGAGAAAAGTCAAGTTAATATTTTTATATTTGCGATTGATTTTATTATAAAATAATTTATAAGTAAGTAATTATGTTTATAACTTATTATTTTTATAATACTTTTTGTTGTTTGTATTAATTAAATATAGTATAAAGTATATTAGTATTGTTGATTATATATATATTAATACTGTTTTGTTTAAATAGGAGAGAAAATTATGGATATGACGATATGTAAAAGTGCAAATTTTTCTGCGGATAGTTTGAAAAATTCTCAAAAGCATATACTTAATCCTGTTTATAAAAGTAAGGTTAGAGAAATTATTAACAATGCTGTTGGTCGTGGTGACGATATTTCGCTAGATGAAGAGGGAAATATATTATGTTTGCAAACAAAATTTTATGTACGTAAGTATGAATGGAATTCTAAAATACAAGATTTTGTTAAAGTCTCCACAAAAAGCAAAAAGAAAAGTAAAAATGACGAAAAGAGAATTATGGGAAATAATTTGAAAAAAGAAATGATTGGTGAATTTATAACAG
Source organism: Rickettsiaceae bacterium H1 (assembly GCA_018101195.1). Classification (GTDB taxonomy): domain Bacteria; phylum Pseudomonadota; class Alphaproteobacteria; order Rickettsiales; family Anaplasmataceae; genus JACDQH01. Next base: position 95,122 of record JACDQH010000004.1, on the reverse strand, counting down.
GATAAGTAAAATAAAATTGTGTGACCATATTACTTATAGATAACTACGATAGCTTTTCATATAACCTATATGCTTCCATAAAAAAGTTAGGCTTGAACGTTTTTGTTGCTAAAAATGACAAGCTAACTTTAATTCAAGTTAAAATAATTAATCCGATAGCAATAATAATCTCACCTGGGCCTCTTGCTCCGATTTATTCCGGGATTTGTTGTTCTGTGATTGGGGAATACGGGACATCTGTTCCCATACTTGGAATTTGTCTAGGTCATCAAATAATTGCTTATTTATTTGGCGGTAATGTTTTTAAAGGAAAAAAGCCGATGCATGGTAAAGTAAGTTCTATAGTTCGACAAGATAGCAATAATATATTATTTAATGGCTTGCCCGATAAATTTAAATGTATGCGTTATAATTCTCTGGTAGTTGATATTGTTAATTCACAAGAATTGGTTTCCATAGCACAAGATGAATTTGGTGTAAATATGGGTATCAGACACAAGTTATATGATATTTATGGTTTACAGTTTCACCCCGAGAGTATTCTTTCGGAATATGGTGATGCTATAATAAAAAATTTTGTTGATTGGTGTTACAAGAAGGTAAATTGTTAATTATAGCAGGTCCTACTGCTACCGGGAAATCCGATGTAGTATTACGCATTGCAGAGGAAAAAGATGTTGTGGTAATCAATGGCGATTCAAAGCAAGTGTATAAAGAGATTCCGATAATTACGGCTCAGCCTTATATTCTATGTGATGATTCTATTCATTATTTGTATGGTTATATATCTATTAGTTCTAGTTACTCTGTAAAAATGTGGTTGGAAGATGTTTATTCGATAATTAATTCTGCTTGGAGTAAACATAAAACCGTAATAATTACCGGTGGTACTGGAATGTATCTTTATGTATTACTCAATGGGCTGTCAAAACAAGAGATTGATTATGATCTACGCTTTAAGCTTGAAAAACAATTACGGTATTTGGGTAATTATAAATTTTATAAAATGTTAAAGAGTTATGGCGTCAATATTACCAATATACACTATAATGACTCTTATCGTTTAATTAGAGTATACGAAAAGTTTTTATCTCAACAGAATACTAATTTAGTTGGCAAAGGTTATGTAAATGTGTTTAAAAATGCACTTACTTACGTATTAATGCCCGAAAGGAACATTATATATAATAATATTAATCGACGCTTTATTAACATGCTAAAGCTTGGGGTAATAGATGAAGTAAAATCTATTCAAAATAACTTCAGTGACGATTTACCTGCAGTGAAAGCTTGTGGAGTAATAGAAATTTTAAAATATTTGAATCATAGTATTTCTTTATCCTCTCTTATAGAAGAGGCTACTCATAATACTAGGAAATATGCAAAAAGACAAACGACTTGGTTTCGTAACAGGTGTAAAAATGCGAAATTTTTTGATAATTCTCAATCGTTATTAAAAGCATGCTTGCAAGTATGACAAGATATAAAATGTTAATTGAGATTTGTCAGAATGAATTGAATAGCAAGAACAAGGATTTAATTGAGCTGCAAGACAAATTAAAAAACTTAAATCAATCTTTGAGCGATCAGTATAATGTTGCAGGAGATTCGTACTATATCGATATGGTTCATTTGAGAGCTGCAAAAATGAGAAAAGAATTGGTTTTACTTGAGGAAAAAATAGAAAAAGTAAGGTTTAGTATAAAAGAAAAATTTTATAAAAAGAAAAGAATCGAAAAGTTATTAAAGAATTGTTTAAGTGAAATTAAAAAGAATGTAGTAAAAAAAGAAATTGTAGATGAAAATAATATTGCTACTATAAATTACAGTAGGAAAAACTTAGTAAAATGATATTCGTATTTCCTGGTCAGGGTTCTCAGCATTTAGCAATGGGAAAAGACTTGTATAATAATTTTCAAGAAGTAAAATTACTGTTTGAAGAAGTAAACGATGCAATTAATTGCAATTTATCTCGAATAATATTCGATGGGCCTTTAGATAAATTAAATAGTACCGAATATACTCAACCGGCGATAATGTTAGTTTCTGTAGCAACGGTAAGAGTTTTAGAAAAAGAATCCGGTGAAAAAATTAATAATATGGCAAAGTATGTTATGGGCCATTCTTTAGGTGAGTATAGTGCTTTGTGTGCTACTCGTTCCTTAAGTTTGGCTGATACTGCTAAGTTGCTACAAATTCGCGGTCAAGCTATGCAAAATGCCGCTCCCTTAGGAAAAGGAACAATGATTGCTTTATTAGGTGCAACAATGAAGCAGGTTGAAGAGATTGTGAACAAAATTGAAGATTGTGAAATAGCAAATGATAATGGTGGAGGACAAATAGTTTTGAGTTGTTTGGTAAGTAAATGTGAAGAAGTAAAAAAGCTGGCAATTAATATGAAAATTAAAAGAGTTTTACAACTTCCTGTAAGTGCACCGTTTCACAGTAGTTTTATGCAGCCGGCAGCCGACAAAATGCAAGAAGTGTTAAACGATGTTAATATGAACATTCCTTCCATTCCTCTTATTTCGAATGTTACGGCTGATGAGATGACAGATGTTACCTTGATTAAAGATTGTTTGGTTAGACAGGTTGTAAGTATGGTAAGATGGGAAGAATCGGTTTTATACTGTATGAGAAAGAAAGTAAATTATTTTGTAGAATTAGGTCCGGGCAAAGTTTTAACTAATTTAATAAAACGAATAGATAAATCTAATTTTGCCAATAGCATAAATGATGTTGATAAAATAAAAAGTTTTTTAATGAAGAATTTCCATTAATTAAATTTCTTCTCTGACACTTAAATCTTTAAATACTGTAGTATTACTGTCAAAAAATAATTTAACGCTTCCGATAGGTCCATTACGTTGTTTTGCTATGATAATTTCCGATTGATTTTGAACTCTGTTCATTTTATTTTGCCACTCGGAAATACCGTCGGCACCGTCGGCAGGTTTTTTTCTCATTAAATAATATGCTTCTCTAAATATAAACATTACAACATCTGCATCTTGTTCAATCGCACCGGATTCACGTAAATCGGATAATTGGGGTTTTTTATCTTCACGTTGTTCTACTAAACGTGAAAGTTGAGAAAGTGCTATTACTGGTATATTAAGTTCCTTGGCTATTGCTTTTAACCCTTGTGTTACTTCTGATACTTCTTGTACGCGATTGACATCACCATATCTATTGGTATTACCCCGTATTAATTGTAAATAATCAACAAATATAGCACCTATTTTATATGTTCGATATAACCTTCTTGCTCTGGTTCTAAGTGTTGCAATGGAGATTGCAGGGGTATCGTCTATGAAAATCGGTAAATCGTGTAGCGATTCCCTACTGTTTATTATTTTACCGAAATCGCTTTCGGATAGCATACCAGAGCGAATTTTGTAAGAGTTAACACCCGATTCCATAGCAAGTAACCTAAGTGCTAGTTGTTCTGCAGACATTTCTAATGAAAAAAATGCTATGGATTTATTTTCTTTATTGTTTTCTTGTAAGAATTTACATCCGTTTAAAGCAATATTTACTGCAAGAGCTGTTTTTCCCATTGAAGGTCTACCGGCTAACACGATTAAATCGGAGTCTTGCATACCGTTAAGCAACCTGTCTAAGTCAACAAAGCCTGTTGAAGTACCGTGTACTTCTCCTTGATTTTTATAGGCAAATTCCGCTTTTTCTATTGCTTGTCCTAACGAAGTATCTAATTTATCTATCGAATTATCTTCTTCTCCGTAGCTTGCCAATTTGAATAGATTTTGTTCTGCCGATTCTATTTGTTCTATTGCTTCTTTATCGTGATTATCGTAAGCATTATTTACGATTTTTTCTCCGATCGTAATTAAATTTCTTTTCAAGTATAGATCATAAATTATTTTTGCTAATCCTTTGGCATCGACAACAATACTTGCTTTAGTTGCCAGCTTTACTAAATAGTCTGTGCCTCCGATTTCTTTAAGAAGGTTGTCTTGTTCGAATCGAGTTTTTAAAGTAATAGGGCTGGCAACAATATCTCTGTTTTTTAAGTTGATAATAGCATCGAATATTTTTTGATGTATCGGTTCATAGAAAGATTCGGGAATAACGATGTTTTCAATATGGTTATACAGTTTGTTATTTACTAAAATTGCTCCCAGTAACAGTTGTTCCGCTTCGACATTGTAAGGTAATTCTCTCATGTAAAAATAAGGGAATGATTATGTTTATAATCTAAATTGGTAATAACAAAGATGCAACACCTAGGAGTATCGCAAAGCCGATCATATCGGTAATAGCACTGGTGATTATCGAAGAAGATAAGGCGGGATCGATCTTAATTCGATTGAGAAGTATAGGTATAACTGAACCGGTAAAAGTTGCAATTGAAAAAACTATTATCATTGAAATCGAGAATGCCATTTCTATTTTTACGCTGTGGAAACGTAAAGCAATGATGAGAATAGTACAGGCAGATAAAATTACACCGTTAGTTAAACCGATAAATAATTCTTTGATTATTAACCTTAGCGTATTAACGTTAGTCAGTTTTTTTGTCGCTATCGCTCTTACGGCAATAGTTGAAGCTTGCACTCCTGCGTTTCCTCCCATTGCAGCAATGATAGGCATTAAGATGGCTAATTCTACCGATTCTTTTAACGTTTTTTCAAATAGTCCTACTACTAAAGAAGTTAAATTAATGGCTAGAAAAGTAATGAATAGCCAAGGTAATCTTTTGCTGATAGTTTTAGTAAATTTAGTGCTAATGTCGGTAGAAGAAACTCCTCCTAAATGCAAAATATCTTCTTCGGCTTCTTTTGTTACGACTTCTACTATATCGTCTGCGGATATTACCCCGACGATTTTTCCTTCGTCGTTAATAACGGGGGTAGATAGCAAGCCGTATTGATTAAATATATCTGCTACTTCTTCTTGATCGAGATTGGTAGTAACCGGATATATATCTTTATTCATTTTATTTTCGATTTTGGTATTCTTTCTGCTGAACAAAATGTCACTTAATTCTATTTTACCGACCGGGTGCGATTTATTATTTACAACGAAAATTTGATTGTGTGTGTTCGGTATGTTTTTTTGCATCCTTAAAAAATCGAGAGATTGGTTAACGGTCCAATGCTCCGGTATTACTATAAAATCTTTGTGTATTAACCTTCCAGCACTTTCTTCGGGGTAAGAGAGTAATTCTTTTAAGACTTCTTTTGCTTCGTTATTAGGTAATAAAGATATTACTTCTTTTTGTTGTTCTTCGGCTAAATCTTGAATTACGCTTAAAATATCTTCCACATCTAATTTTGCTGCTAATTCAGCATATTTTTCCGCACCGATGATTTCTAAAACTTCTGTTTTTATTTCGGCTGATAAGCCTAATAATATTGTTTTGGTAATGTGATTTGTAATGAAATATTCTTTGTGTTCCGAGTTAGCAACTTCGAGAAAATTTACTGAAGATTGAAAATCTGTTTTTTTTATAATTTGGTCTATTTTTTCTTTGTTATTTTCATTAAATGCTTCGACAAGTAATTGTAAATTTTTTTCTTGGTTTTGGCTGTCTTGCACCATAGAGATATCACCTATCTTTTGATAAAATGCTATTATGAAATAACAAGAAATACAAATTTTATCCTAGTACTATCATCTTGATAGGATTAACTATAATAAATTAACATTGATTAACAGAGATAACATGGCAGGTACATATATTAATCCTACTGAAGTACTGATTAATAGTATCCATATTAATTGCTCGGAAGGATATTTTAAAACTGAACCTACTACGATGGTACTTACTGATATCGGCACTATAGATAATATCATTAAGGCAGTATGTACCGACGTGCCATATATGTGAAAATAATATTTATCTGATAATACTATGCAACCCATTAGTAAAGGCCATACGATATACTTTGCAATTAGAGTACTACCTACGATTTTCCAATCGATCGATGTAAATTTGGCCACCGAAATTCCTAATCCTATCGTGCTCATTCCCAAGACTATATAGGTGCTTCTTATACTGTCGCAAAAATCTTGTAATATTGGAGGAATAGAGTAACCGTTGTAATTTACTGTTAAGCCGATCATTATTGCGTATAACGCTGGTAATTTGAAAATTTTTTTTATGCAATCGAAAGCATTGAAATATCCTTTTGCCGCAACATAAAAACCATATGTATTTTCAAATAATGTTATTCCTAAAAAAGATACTATATATATTGCTACGGTTTCGTGATCTAAGACTATTAATGCAATAGGCAAACCGAAATGGCCTGTGTTAGCGCTTCCGGAACTGAAAGCTATTATATTTCTTATGCTACTATGGAAAATTTTCGATGAAATTTTGTACATAATCGAGCACATTACGCAGCTGATTAAGTATACTATAAATGGCAATAGAATAATCATGAGATTATTATTTTGCATTTTAACCACACCCGTAAAAATTACTATCGGTGTTATTATAAAGAATAAAAATTTTGCTATTACGTCTCGATCGGTTTTTATGGTTTTTCCTGCAATGAAACCCGTGAATATTATTAAGTATAAGGGTAGTATTTTTAGTAATATGCTTAAAAACACGTTTGACCGATAAAGCTTGCTAACAAAATCAGCTCAATATTTGCAAATTATTTCTTGTTTTGCAAAAATAGATATACATACTAAAAACACTATATGCTTAATCTCTTACACTTAGAGTTTTATTATTTGCTGATTATTTTCCTTCTTATAATTATAATAAGTTTTTTTTTATGGAAAAGTATATTTCTAAAATCTAAATTTGCAGAAATTATTCAAAAATATGAAGATGAAAAGTATTGTTTTCTTGAAGAAATTAATAAATTGAAGCAAGAAAGTTTTGTTTTGGAAACGGAAAGAAAATTAAGTAATAACAAAATTCTCAATATGAGTGAAGAAATAGCAATGCTAAAAAAGCATAAAAACGAATTATCGGAGTTATATTCTCAATATAAAGAGTATATGAAGCAAAATAGCGAAGCTTTATTGAATAAATTTGAAAATTTTACTGCAAAAACACTAGAAGCAAATAGTTCTAAATTTACCGAATTTTCCAGGCAAAAATTAGATTACTTGCTTAGCCCGCTAAAATACAAAATAGATGATTTTCACAAGCAAGTAAACGATTATTATAATAAAGAATTGGAAGGTAGGAGTAACTTAAATGCCGAAGTAAAGCTTATTGCTACCGAAAGTAAAAGGTTGGCCGAATCGTGTAATAATTTGGTTCATACTTTAAGAGGTAGTCAAAAATTACAAGGAAATTGGGGAGAATTAGTTTTGAGAAAAGTTTTAGAATCGTCGGGCTTGAGAGAAGGTGAAGAGTATTATTATCAGGCACAAGTTCGGAGAAAAGAAGAAAATAATAAATATTCGATTGTCGACGTATTGATTAATTTACCGGAAGACAAACATTTGGTGATAGACGCAAAGACATCTCTAAAACATTATGAAGCTCATCAAAATACGACAAATGAAGAAAAAAAGATTTTTCATCTTAAAGATTTTTTAGAATCGATTAAAAATCACATAAAAAACTTATCTTCAAAAGAATATCAACAAAGAAATAATATCAGTAGTCCCGATTTTACTATTATGTTTATTCCGATCGATAGTGCTTTTATTTTAGCCATACAAAATGATAACGAAATACAAAATTTCGCATTAAAAAATAACGTATTACTTAGTTCGCCTTCATTATTAATTGCAATATTAAAAACGGTAAATTCGTTATGGTCTATGTCTAAACAAAATGCTAATGCTCAAAGAATAGCATTAGCAGCTGGAGATATGTATAACAAATTCTGTGGTTTTATCGATGATATGAGTAAAATTGGTTTGTCGATAGATAAGGCGAAAAATTATTATAATGACGCATTCGGCAAGCTTTATCAGGGCAAGGGTAATCTGATTAAGAAAGCGACAAGTATAAAGGAGATGGGAATTATGACTAAATCTGATAAAAATATTCCAGAAGATTTAATTGACTCTGCTGCAGCTGAAGAAAATTTGCAGATAGAAGAAGCGTAGAAATTATTTTAATTTATAGGATTAAATTCGATTTTTTCCTCTTTTTTATTTAACGAATTATAAATTTCGTTTATTAATTGGTGTGTTTTTCTATCGCTTGCTATTTTATAAACTTTCCGTTGTAAATAATCTTCTAATGTTTTCACTTTTTTTGTTACTGTATCATTATCCGGAATGTCACATTTACTCATTGCTACTAATTCGTTTTTTACGGATAAAGTTTCATTATAACTTTTTAGTTCGTTTCTGACCGTATTATAAGTAGCAATAACGTCTTCTTGTGTGCAATCGATTAAGTGCAATATCGATCTACATCTTTCTATGTGTTTTAAAAATTTGTGTCCTAATCCCAGTCCTTTATGTGCTCCTTCAATTAAACCGGGAATATCTGCCATGATAAAATCACGATAACCGTCAAGTTTTACCATGCCGATTTGTGGGCAGAGAGTGGTGAATTGATAATTGGCAATTTTAGGATGAGCATTCGAGCATAACGATAAAAAAGTTGATTTTCCGGCATTAGGTAGACCGATTATTCCTACGTCGGCAATGATTTTTAATTTTAATAGTAATGTATTTTCTTCGCCTTCCGATCCGGGATTATAATACTTATCCTTAACGTAATTTTTAGATCCTGCATTTCCTATTCCTCCTTCTCCGCCTTTTGCTGCTGTTATTCTTTGATTTTCTATAGTTAAATCGGCAATTAGATTATCTCCGATATCATAAATTTGAGTTCCGATCGGTACCTCGATTATGGTGTTTTTACCTGCAGATCCGCATTTTCTGCCACTACTTCCGTGTTCTCCGTTATCTCCTTTAATATGTGGTTGATAATGAAATTTTAATAAAGTATTATACTTTTTACTTGCACGAAATGTAATGTCGCCTCCTGCTCCTCCTTTTCCGCCATCGGGGCCACCTAATGCGACAAATTTTTCTCTACGAAACGAAATGCAGCCGTTGCCTCCTTTTCCACCTTTTACATATACTTTTATTTCATCAATGAAAGACATTTGTTATAGTTAACTGCATGGAAAATTTTAGCATAATTCATTTTATCAAAAATTTATTTATTAAAAATAGTTTTCATACCTTATTTTTCTTATTTGTAATTACCGTATTGACATTTGCTTTCGGCCTTTATCAAGCGATTTGGCAATCTCCTGCCGATTATTTGCAAGGAGATGCCGTGAGAATAATGTATGTTCATGTTCCTGCGGCATGGATTGGGTTGGGCATATATTTTGTTATGGCGATCGGTAATTTTATTTCTATAGCTTACCGCAGTAAATTACCGGAGATTTTTGCCTATGCTTTGGCTCCCATCGGCGCATGTTTTACTTTTATTTGTTTGATTACAGGCAGTATTTGGGGAAAGCCGATTTGGGGAGCTTGGTGGATTTGGGACGCAAGACTTACTTCTATGTTAATACTGTTCTTTTTTTACATAGGTTATATTATGTTGTGGGATCACGAATTGAAATTCTCTAAAGCGGCAGCGGTGTTTAATATTATCGGTGCGATTAATATTCCGATAATTAAGTTTTCGGTGAATTTTTGGAATACGTTACATCAACCGGCAAGTATTATAAGGAAAGGAGGAATTGCAATTGATAATGCTATGCTTTTGCCTCTTCTTTTTATGTTTATTGGATCAATCGGGTTTTCAATCATAATTTGCATACTTAGGACGAAAACTTTGCTTAATCTTTACAAAATCAACAGGCATGTTAAGCAGTTTAAACAACCTGATTGAGAAAAGCGACGGTTCCATTTCCATTGCCGAATTTATGAATTTTGCTTTGTACGACAAGCAATACGGGTATTACATGAAGAAAAACCCGATAGGTTTAACCGGAGATTTTATTACTGCTCCCGAAATAAGTCAGCTTTTTGCGGAAACAATTGCAATTTGGGTAATATTGGAATGGGAAAAATTAGGCCGACCGAAATCTTTTGGTATTGCCGAATTAGGTCCTGGTAAAGGAACTATGATGTTCGATATTATTGGTGCTACTAAAAAGTATTTTTTTGATTATATAAATATATATTTATTGGAAATAAGCCCTTTTTTACAAAAAATCCAAAAAAAAACTCTTAGTGGTTACAAGCATAAAATTACTTGGATTGATAATCTTGAAAAACTGCCGAATCAACCGACTATATTTATTGTAAATGAATTTTTCGATGCTTTACCGATCAGGCAGTTTATTTACAAACAAAAATGGTACGAGCAAGTAGTTACTTTAGTAGGGGATAAATTAAATTTTGCTTTGAAAACAACCGATCGTGTATTTGGTACAGTAAATGAGAATTCGGTTATCGAATTGAACGAATCGTTAAGTGTGATTTATAATAAAATCAAAAATCATATAAAGTGTAACGGTGGTACTGCTCTTATAATCGATTACGGATATACCGATAAGACTTATATTAGCACGCTACAAGCGGTAAAAGCTCATAGATACCATAATGTATTGAATAATATCGGAGAAATAGATATTACTGCGCATGTTGATTTTTCTTTGTTTACTGACTGTAAATTATCAACGCAGAGAGATTTTTTGCATTTTTACGGCATTAAAGAACGTGCTGCCGTATTATTAAAGGATGCGAATGTTATACAAGCAAAAGAAATAATGGTCGCCCTGCATCGACTTACTCATCCCGAGTTAATGGGAGAGATTTTTAAATGTGCCGTTTTATAGTTGATATTTAGGATATAAAGTATTATTGAAAATATTTTGTATTATGGAAAGAGGTATTAATAGCAGAGATTTGATATTTACCGCGTTAAAGGATTCGAGCACAGAAGACATAATAAATTTATCTGGATTAGATGAAGATTGTCCTCGATTAATATTTGAAGTAGGAAAAGAAATAATACTCGATTCGATATGTGAAGCGAATATAAATAAATTTGGTAATTTGTGTAAATTAATTAAAAGAGCATGGCCAATAAAACTCAAAGAGTCGTTTTTGTCGTTACAAAATTTGCTAGATTGTACCGAGCCGTTAACGGAAGAAGGAAATACGGTTATGCATTGTCTTATTTTAGAAAGAAATTTTGCTCGAACTGCTTCAATAAAAATTAAATATAGTAAATGTATTTCTCTGTGGGAGAGTAATAATTATTGCTTACCTAGAAAAAAAAATAATTATGGTCATATTTGTCGCGATCTGTGTGACGATTATATCGTAAATAGATATGAAAAACATCCTGAAAAAAAATTATCTTATTCTTATAATCTGGTAGAAAAAATTCCGGTAATAATAACTAAACAATCTATTAATTCTAGTGAAGCTTCTGATTTTAGAGATCGAATTTTAATCAAAGAACATATTGATGATGAAGTATTTGCTCTGAGCACTAACTTATCTTGTTGTAATATTTGGAATTTATCGTTTATAAATAGACTTTGTTGTTTTAAAGCAAAATAAAATTAGTTTAGGTAGAAATAATTGGATTTTTCTTGTAGTATTTATTACTTTAATAAGCATAATTTTATGCACAAATTGATTTTGAAGTATCTATGTGCGGGATTATAGGTGTAATTTCAAAGCAACTTGTAGCTGAAATGCTATTAAATGGGCTATCTGCACTAGAATACAGAGGTTATGATTCCTCGGGAATAGCAGTAATAAATGGGAAAATAAGTTACTGTAAAGTCAAAGGAAAGGTAGCGGAATTAAAAAAAGAAGTTAACAAGAAGAATATTAACGGGAACATCGGCATAGGTCATACCAGGTGGGCTACTCATGGTATTCCCAGTGTAACTAACGCTCACCCTCATGTTACTGATAAAGTTGCATTGGTTCATAATGGTATTATTGAAAATGTTGCCGAATTAAAAAATCTTCTTAAGGATCACTATGATACTTTGTGTAATACCGATACTGATAGTGAAATTATCGCATTGTTAATTACAGTATATTTATCGAAATCTTTTTCACCTTTGGACTCGATTTATAAAGTGATGGGCTTGTTAAAAGGGTCGTTTACGTTTGTTGCTTTATTGAAAGATGACAAGGCAATTATAGCTGTTAAAAAAGGTTCGACGTTATTTTTAGGACACGGAAAAGACAATGATATAATTGTTTGTTCAGATTCCAGAGTGTTATCTTCGTTTACAAATAGCATAACTTTTTTAGAAGATTATGACGTAGCTTATATAAAGAATGAAAAATGTTTTATTTACGATAAAAATCGAAGCTTAATAAAGTGGGACATGTTAAATATTCCTATGGACTGTGTAAAGATCGAAAAAATAGGTAATTATCCTAATTTTATGTTGAAGGAGATATTCGATCAGCCGCAAGCGATAATTAATACGGTGAATAATTTTCATAAAAATAATGAAATAGTTATACCGAAAATAAAAAGAGATGAAGTAACTATTGTTGCTTGCGGTTCTTCTTATTTTGCGGCTTTAATAGGTAAATATTGGTTGGAATTAATAGGTGGGCTTAGCGTAAAATTGGAAATAGCATCGGAATTTATATATCAAAATTGTAAATCCGGCAAAACGATGCTATTTATTTCACAATCTGGTGAAACGGCAGATATATTAGTTGGACTGCAACATGCAAAATCTCAAAAAAATTACATTATCGGTTTAACAAATACCAAAGGAAGTAGTTTGACTAGAATTTCCGATGAAGTTTTATATACCGAAGCAGGAAATGAAATCGGAGTTGCTTCGACAAAAACATTTACGTCTCAATTAATTGCATTACAGTGTTTATCGATCGGACAAAAAGAAAATGTTAACTCCGAGCAGTACCTATCCGATATTAATTTACTTGCAAAACATATAATGAATTTTTTTGAGAATCATAATGTGATTTATCAAGCTGTGGATCTAATATTGCAAGCAAAAAATATCTTGTATATAGGTCGAGGAACTTCTTACGGTTTGGCAATGGAGGGTGCTTTAAAACTTAAAGAATTATCTTATTTGCCGGCTGAAGGGATAGCTGCGGGCGAGTTAAAGCACGGTACGCTAGCGCTTATCGATGATTGGGTGATAACGGTTGTAATCATACCGCACGACAACCTTTTCTTTAAAACTCTTTCCAATATACAGGAAATTGTGGCGAGAGGAGGAAAAGTTATTGCACTCAGTGATGCAAAAGGAGAGAAATTATTGTCTGAAATTTGCGAATTAGTGATAACAATGCCTACTTTTGCTGGTTTTTACTTACCGATATTATATACAATCCCGATACAATTAATCTCGTATTATACTGCTCTTAAAGTAGGAAGTAATGTTGATCAACCGCGTAATTTGGCAAAATCCGTTACAGTAGAGTGATAAAGTAAGGCGAGAATTTGTCATCTTAAATTACAGTACCAATTTTTGTTACTTGCTACATGATTTTTTGTGAATTCTCTAGTAATTTAAATCTTTTATTTTGGTAGAAGATAAATTATTAATTTTAGTTTTTAGGATACAAATTTTTTTCCCCAATAAAGAAAAATTGCAAATATCGGTATTATTCTTTATAAAGCGAGTAATAAATTTGCTTTTAATTGCTTTATGTATTAATTTTTCACGATTAAAAGCTAAAATTGGAATTAATCGGTTAATATCTTCGGATCTATACCATTTGTGAAAATTAATAAAACAATCTATTCCGGTTATCCATACAAATCGATAATTACCGAATTTTTCTTTTAAGCTTTTTACTGTCTTATAAGTTTTATTTTCTCGATCAATAAATACTTTTATTTTTTTGATTTTTTTTACTTGATTTCGTGCTATTTCGAGTCTTTTTTTTAACAGATAAAATGCTTGCTTTTTTAGGGTATTTTTTTCGGTTATCAGCCACCAAATTTGATTTAGGTTAAAATATTTTATTGCTCTTAACGAAATAAAAACATGTCCTTGATGTGAGGGATCGAAAGAGCCTCCTAACAAGCCGACACGCATTAATCAAAGCTGTAAAACAATTTATTATTTATGGGTGAATTGTAATTGATATCGGCAAAAGAGACTTCTATGTTACTTCCGTTGTTGGATAAATCCAAGCCTTCTATTTCTAATGGTTTAACATTAAACTTAAATATTATTTTTCCATTTTCTTTATCGTCGATTTCCAAATATGCTTTTTTATTTTCATAATATAGATTATGATTGACATTTTTGTAATTGCCGCGCAGCGCATTAAATAAATTGTTAGTCATTGGAATGTTGATTGCATGATCAAGCTCTTTATCGTAATAGGTAGCAAAAGGGCCGTTAACGTTAATGATTACTTGATAAGGCTTATAATATTCCAATCTTACGTATTTCGGTTTACTGATATATAAAACACCGGAGCTGATACTACCGTCAGGATTGTATTGAAGGAAAGAAGCTTTAAAAGTTTTTAAATTATCCACGTATTGTTGAATCTGGGGTTCGAATCGACCAAATGCAATGTTGCTAATCAGTATGAAGATGACAAGTAATAACTTACTCTTCATTTTCTTCCGATTTTTCTTTAGTTAAATCACTGGAGTAATTTTGACCGTTATCTATTCCCAAATGTTGTTCGATAGCGCTCATTCTGTCATCGATTTTTTCAATTTTATTTGCGATTTCGGGTAAAGCTTTTTTTCGTATTCCCTGTAATCTGTGTAAAATTTTTTGTAACATAACATTAACATTGTCTTCGTTTTTACCGCTTTCGATGTTACTGGCAGTATCGTTACTGTTATCGGGGATGCTGAGGCTTTCCGGATTATTTAAGTATTCTTGTTGCATTTTCATGAAAGGTTCTAACGCCTTTTCCAACATTGAAGGATTGTTTGCAAGAGCAGATATTTGTTCTTTACATGATTTAAGGTATTGTTCGGAAAATTTCTTAAAATCATCATTATCACTCATATTTTACTCCTTGTTGTTTAAGGTTAAATTATTTTTTCTAATTTTAATCGATAAAAATATTAAATGCAAGTAAGCGAAGGTTGTCGTATAACCTTTTTTAAATTGTTTTCGGAGTTAATCGAAAATTTTCATTTAAATATTTTTTCTTTTAATAACGGCACATATATCCTATATTTAGGTTGTATGTAATTAGTAAGCAGGCATGGAAAAAATTATAAAGGAAGGTTATACCTTTGACGATTTGTTATTAATTCCTGCAAAATCCTCGGTATTACCTCACGAAGTACAAACCGAAACCTTTTTAACCAAAAGAATTAAGCTTTCTGTTCCTTTAATATCTGCGGCAATGGATACTGTTACTGAATCTAAATTGGCAATAGCTATTGCTCAACAGGGAGGGATTGGTACCATACATAAAAATCTTTCTATTCAAGAACAAGCTCAAGAAGTACGTAAAGTAAAGAAACATGAAAGTTGGATTGTAACTAATCCAATAACAATCGATCCCGATGCACCATTATACGAGGTAGTTAAATTACAGAGAAAACATGGTTATTCGGGAATACCGGTAATTGAAAAAATTACAAATAAATTGGTGGGAATTTTAACCGATCGCGATTTAAGATTTATTAAAGATCATGATCAACCCGTACGTAATTTGATGACGACTAAGTTAGTTACGGTGAAATCGGGAATAGAAAAAAAAGAAGCTTTAAAATTACTTCACGATTATAGAATCGAAAGATTGTTGGTAGCTGATGATAACGGGCAGTGTATCGGACTTATTACGGTTAAAGATATACTTAAATTTGATCAAAATCCTAATGCATGTAAAGACGATAAAAGCAGATTAAGAGTTAGCGCAGCAATAAGTACGGGGAAAAATGCTATAAAAAGAGCGGAAGCCTTAATTGGTAGTGAAGTTGACGCTATAATCGTCGATACTGCACATGGTCATTCTCAACAAGTGATAAATACGATTAAAGAAATTAAAAATTTATACCCAGAAGTTCAATTAATAGGGGGCAATATTGCAACGGCAGATGCAGCTGAGGAATTAATTAATGCGGGAGTGGATGCGGTAAAAGTCGGTATAGGACCTGGGTCTATTTGTACTACTAGGGTAATAGCAGGGGTAGGGGTTCCTCAAATTACGGCAATCATGAACGTAAATACGGTATGTAAAAAGCACAACGTAAAATTAATTGCAGACGGAGGAATTAAATATTCTGGAGATATAGCCAAAGCTATTGGTGCTGGTGCGGATGTTGTTATGATAGGATCGATTTTTGCCGGTACCGATGAAAGTCCAGGTGACGTTATATTGTATCAAGGCAGATCTTATAAATCGTATCGTGGTATGGGATCAATCGGTGCTATGTCGCGTGGTTCGGCAGATCGTTACTTTCAGGTGAAAAATGCAAAATTGGTTCCAGAAGGAGTGGAAGGAATAGTACCTTTCAAAGGTTCTATTAACGATATCGTGTATCAATTCATTGGAGGATTAAAATCTGCTATGGGTTATACGGGAAATAAAAATATACGACAAATGAAAGAAAATTGTCGTTTTGTTAAAATTACGAATGCGGGTTTTCGTGAAAGTCATGCTCACGATGTGTTAATTACTAAAGAATCCCCGAATTATACTACAGGTAATAACTATTTATGATTGTCTTATAATTTTTTAAATTAATAAAAGAAGAACATTGTTGCTATCGTACGCCCTAGAGGACTCGAACCTCTGACCCACAGCTTAGAAGGCTGTTGCTCTATCCAGCTGAGCTAAGGGCGCTTAGCGCAGTAAAGATAGCATTTGTGCTTACTTAGTGCAATGTGTATCGGTTGAATTTTAAAATAAAAAATTTGTTTTAATTTGTTTTTGTCCCACCGACTACTATGGAATCTATTTTTACTGTAGGTTGGCCGACTCCTACGGGAATATTTTGACCATTTTTCGAACATGTACCGACCCCGGGATCTAATTTTAAATCGTCTCCTACCATTGATATTTTGGTCAAAACATCTGGGCCGTTTCCGATTAGCGTAGCACCCTTTACTGGATTGGTTACTTTTCCTTTTTCAATCATGTATGCTTCCGATGCTAAAAAAACAAATTTGCCGGAAGTGATATCTACTTGTCCTCCGCCAAAATTTACTGCGTATATTCCTTGATCGACACTTGCTATTATCTCTTTGGGGTTATTCTTTCCGGCTAGCATATAGGTATTTGTCATTCGAGGTAATACTGGGTGTGCATAACTTTCTCTTCTTCCGCTTCCCGTAGAATTCTTTTTCATGAGTTTTGCATTCATGCAGTCATGCATATAATTTTTCAGTATTCCGTTTTCTATCAAAGTATTACGTTGTGATTTTGTTCCTTCATCGTCGATATTAATAGAACCTCGTGCATTTTTTACTGTTCCGTCGTCAACTACCGTTATTTCTTCATGTGCAACTTTTTTTCCTATCAATTCGGAAAAACCCGAGGTTTTTTTGCGATTGAAGTCTCCTTCCAGACCGTGACCGATTGCTTCGTGAAGTAATATTCCTGGCCAACCGTTACCTAAAACTACTGTCATTTCTCCTGCGGGTGCTGGAATCGATTCCAAGTTTACTTGAGCTTGTCTAATTGCTTCGTCGGCTAAATTTTGCCACTGCTCGCAATATTTTTTATACGAATTACGTCCCCCTATACCGCAATAACCTTGTTCTGTCTTACCGTTTTTTTCTAGTATTACCAAGATGTTTAACCTTACCAAAGGTCTCGTATCATATAATATTTCTCCATCTTTTTTGATTATTTGAACACTTTGTGTTTGTCCTGATAATGTCACGATAGATTGCTTTAATTCTAATTTTTTTGCCTGTAAATAATTATCGATTGTTTTAATTAATAATAATTTGTCTTCGAAATTTATTTCTTCTATAGGGTTAATTTTTGGATATAACGATGATGAATTAATTTTAGTATGATTATATGAAAATTTATTATCATTACTGTGATGATTATTTTTAATCATTGTTACAGCTTCTGATATGGATTGCTCACTTATATCGGAAGAATGGTGAAAAATTGTTTGCTCATCTTTAAACGATCTCAAACCAAAACCGCTGCGGGAATTAAAATCGCTATGTCTTAAAATACCGTTTTCTATAGTTAATGTTTCCGCTTCACAACGTTCGATAAATAGTTCACCTCCGTCTGCTTGATGAAGGGCATCGGTGATTTTTTTTACGATTTTGTCATTATTTAAATTAAATATGTTTTTTTTCATTATATAAAAATAATATTAGATATTATTTATATAGTAAAACTAATTTTTTTTATTTGGTTGACAGATTTTTTACTAATTTTATTTATTACTGATTAGTAATAAATTATTTCATAATGAAAATGAGAAAAAAAGTATTTAATTTGCAAGCGTTTTGTTTTGTTATAGGTTATACCATTCCATTTGCTTATTCGGTATTTTTGATTCATGCGTTAAAAAATAATTGGGATTTAGGAGGTAGAACTTTTACTTTCGGTGTAATTTCCACTGTTTCATTGCTTGGTTGCACGGCAATATCAGCCGGGTATTTTTTGTTTAATTTGGCTCGATCTTGTAATCAAGATGATAAAAAAAGCAAATTAAAAAGTAATGTTAGGAGTACTTTATGGGCCGCTATATTTTCTGGTTTTGCTTCGACTTACTCTATTTTTGCAATTCGAGAATTAAATTTACGCTTAATTGCCAATGAAATGTCAATAGTTTATTTTTCTTTATCTGCTGCCAGTAATTTAATTTTAATGTTATTTTTTGCCAGTAAGATCTTTGTAAATGTTGATCAACCTTCCTCTATTATGATTACTGATCATGAAAATGTAACAAATAACAAAAATTATAATTTAAGTTATTAATAATAATTGATGAATTTGATGTGGTAATAGTGAAAAAAGAAAAATTTAACCTGCTTTCGTTTTGTTTTTTTACTGTTTGTACAATTTCATTTTCTTATTTAGGATTTTTAATTCATGCTTTAAAAAGCAATTGGAATTTAGGTCGTAAAACTTTAGTCTTCGGTATTATTTCCGGAGGTTTATTATTAGGTTGTACTGTTATTTCTTTTTCATTATTTTTATTTAATTTAATTAAGTTTTATAGCGATAATAACAAGCAAAACAAGTTTAACAACAGTAACACTTTAAGCACTTCATTTACAACCTTGTTGTTTGTTTTTGCTTCTGCTTGGTTTGTTGTAGCCATTCAAAAATTACATTTCAAGTTAAGTGGTAATGAAATTTCAATAGATCATTTTGCTGTTTCTGCGTCAATTAACTTGATTTTGGTATTGTGTTTTGTCGGTAAGATGTTTGTAAGCGTCGATCAAGTTCGACAACAAGAATCATATGACGAGTTATCATCTGTCAAGAATAAGTTAAACTTTGTAGAAACGTTCGATATAATTGCTATTGCTAATGAAAAATAATGATTGCTAGATAATTTCTTTTTCTTGATTAAATTTAATTATCTCATTAATTATTTTTGAATTATTACTTTTTATTTTTGACGTTAATAACTTGTATAGGTGGCTGTCGTCCATATTCACTATATTTTCATATTCGGCTAATTCTTCCATTGTGAAAGAATTAATCTTTTTTTTGGCAAAATCACCTAAAAGCAAATCGGTTTCTTTACATCCTCGATGCCAACTGCGGTATAATAATAGTTTTCTCCTATTTTCCATTTTTCATTGCAACATTAAACATTGAAATCAACTTATTATATAAACTAACGGTTTTTTGTTGTTCAAGATTATTTTCACTCATTTTCATTGATTCTTGTTCTATGCCGATGTTATTTCCGTCTAGTTTGTTTATTTCGGTTTCAGGGTAAAATATTTTAAATTTTGTGTGTTTATTGTTGCTCATATGCTTTTTTCCCGTACAAGCAATTGTTATTTTAGGTTTAGCTAGCGAAAAAGGAGATAAATCTTTAGCTTTTTTTCCCGGAGTATTAACGTTAGCTATATTATTTGCTATCAGGTTATGTCTCTCCGATACGTAGTTTAGCTTTTTTTTTATTAAATCGATTGCTTTTATGTTATTTAACATTGTGAAAACAAATTGTTATAAAATCTTTTAAGTAAACAAAAGTTATTTAAATTATACTAACCTTTCTTTGAAAATTATAATTTCTTATATTCTTCTAGTATTATTTTTGTCATTACGCTTTTTTTAAATTAATATAATGGATGTGATAGCTAGCGTTAAAGATTTTTTACAAGACGAATTATATTACTTAAGCGAAATACCGAAAAGTAAAACCAAAGAAGTAAGGGTAGGTGAAGTAAAAATAGGCGGGGAAAACCCTATCGTTATACAATCTATGACTTCAGGTATGCGTAGCGATCCTAAAGACGTGCTGAAAATTGCTGCGGACGAAAGTAAAGAAGCAATAGAATTGGCAAGTGCCGGTTCGCAGCTGGTAAGAATTGCGTTAAATAGCGATAAAGCCGCAATGGCAATACCCCGTATTAGGGAGAATTTGGATAAAGCCGGTTTTGAAAGCGTCCCGATAGTAGGTTGTGGCCAATATGAATTGGAAAGAATATTGCAAGATTATCCGGATTGCACAAAATCATTAGGAAAAATAAGGATTAATCCAGGAAATGTCGGTTTTGGTGAAAAACGTGATAAAAAATTTGAAAAAGTAATAGAATTTGCCTGTGAATACGACATGCCCGTTCGAATCGGGGTGAACTGGGGAAGTTTGGATAAAGATCTTTCGGTGAAATTGATGGATGAAAATGCTCGATTACCGAATCCGAAATCATCGGACGTAGTATTGCGTAAAGCTTTGGTTGCTTCTTCTTTATTGAGTGCGAAAAAAGCTGAAGAAATAGGGTTACCGAAAAATAAAATTATTATTTCGTGTAAAGTCAGCAGAGTTCAAGATTTAATTTGTGTTTACTCTGCATTGGCAAAATGTTCGGATTATGCCTTACATTTAGGGTTAACAGAAGCGGGATTAGGTTCTAAAGGAATAGTTGGTACTACGGCGGGTTTTGCCGTGCTATTACAAAACGGAATAGGAAATACCATCAGGGCTTCTTTAACTCCTAGGCCGGGAGAAGCAAGGAGTAACGAAGTAAAAGTTTGTCAAGAAATCGTTCAAGCGTTAGGCTTACGTTATTTTGTGCCACAAATCACTTCATGCCCTGGTTGCGGCCGTACTAACAGTACTTATTTTCAAGAATTGGCAGACAGAATAGAAAAATATCTGGCAATAAAAATGCCGAGTTGGCGTGGTAAGTACTTTGGGGTTGAAAAAATGAATGTTGCCGTAATGGGCTGTATCGTTAACGGTCCCGGTGAAAGCAAACACGCAGATATCGGAATTAGTTTGCCGGGTTACGGAGAAAAACCCATTGCTGCCGTTTTTATCGACGGTAAACTAAATTGTAGGCTTAAAGGTGATAATCTTGTCGAAGATTTTGAAAACATTATTGCCAATTATGTTGAAAAAAAATATGCGTGATTTGCTTGTTTTTTTATAAAAAATAAAGGTTTTAAATAACTTGTTGAGTTTCCATTTCTTATATAAGTAATATGATAAATCCGGAATGATTCGTAAATAAATAATCAATAAATTTGTTGTATAACTTAAAATATTAATAATTGTTATTGCAACTTTATGTCCAGAAGGTTAATTGATAAAAAGAATATAAAATCGATAATTAAAAATACCAAATCATTCACCTCGCGTAGTCATGGGCTTACTATTATGAGAATTATGTATGGTTTGGTTGGTGTATTTGCATTACTAATATTGTCTATTCAGGCAACAACTGGAGTTATGCAAGCCGATATGACCAAAGCTACCGTTGATAATTTGGCAATCTCGATAATCTTTATAGCGGGTGCTTTAGCTCTTTTTACCGTTTTTTTTATGTATTTTATTTTTAAATTGAAAAAAATAATTTTAGTATCCGAATTTCAAAATATGTTATTTGCCGGAGCTATTCGTAATAAATCCGATTATTGCATATTATTGACCGAAAACAGCGAAGTAATATATATGGATGAAGCGGCACAAAAATTATTTAATATTAATAGGAAAAATTATAGTAATTTTTCCTTGGGCAATCTATTTGACGGTGAGAGCGAAGTAATTAAAGAAAATTTTTTTAATGCCGTTAAATGTCGGGTTAATTTCCAGTTATTCCATAATGTCGGCGGGTCGAAATTTTCTGCTTTATTGGAACCGCTTAAATTTGCCGAAGGGTTTTTATTATTAAGTGCCAACAGTGTTTAAGTTATAAATTTCAATCAAAAATTGTTTTTCTACATAATTTTATTTTCTAGTATAATAGATTAGTAAATTAAAAGAAAAAACAATGAAAGTAGTAGTCACATGGACGATTCCTTACATCGTTTCGTCTTCTTATCATACATAGGCATGTTGCTGATTATAAATTATTCTGTTGCTGAAATATCGGATAAAGAAAATTGTGGAAAAATAATGGCTAGTATTAATGTAATGGCTACTGTTATTGTAAATAATCTTGCTCTTGCCGCTTTGTGGTTTATTGTCGATAAATTTGCTTTTAGGCATGACAATATTACGGATTTAAAGATAGCGGCAATACTGTCGGTCGGATTTTTGTAACGTTAACACTATTTTTTGTAGCAGATTTTGTAATTAGAAGAACATTTAGTACGGAGGGATGCTTTTACGAAAAATTTGCAGAAGCTGCTTTAGACATGGGTATAGCATACGGATTCTGTACTTTAGGAGTTGCTCCTGCAATTGGATTTCTTGAGTATTGTGTTGTAAACAGCATCGAAAAGTGTTTCGATAAATTAGTCTAAGATTGATCTAAACTATTGAAATCGTTAATATCCGGGAATGGAGTTATCGATTTTTCGTGATCTTGATTCGTTATCTGGTGTTACTGGTAAGACGTATAACAATTTAACTAAACTGATCGGTGGGAAAAGAATAATAGATTTGTTATTGCATTCACCGATATCGGTTATTGATAGGTTAAACACACCGAAATTGAATTTTGCCAAACCGGGTGAGGTTATTACGCTTTTGGCAAAAATATTGAATCATTTTTCGCCACATAATAAAAAAAGTCCTTATAAAGTAATTTGTTCGACTGCAAATGGCGAATTAACAATAGTATTTTTTCATTTGAATAAACATTACGTTCAAAAAATTTTACCCATAGGTTCCAAAAAGGTAATTAGCGGTAAAATCACTAACTTCGCTACGATTTCTCACCCAGATTATATAGTGAATAATTTGTCAGATATTAAGCCTATCGAACCTGTTTATCCCCTTATTTACGGCATTAGTAATAAATTTCTTATCAAAATAATAAGCAACGCTTTAACGTTATTACCCGAATTTTCCGAATGGATAGACGGTAAAATACTGGAAAAAAATAAATGGGCAAGTTTTAACAAATCGATGTTCGCATTACATAACCCTAAAGATATAAATTCTGTTTTAAGGAGTAGGGAAAGATTGGCATGTGACGAATTTTTAGCTCACCAATTGCAATTACGAAAAATTCGCAGCTTTAAACAAGTGGGTAAATCGATTATAGGTGACGGTAGATTGCGGCAAAAATTAATAAGTAACTTACCTTTTAAACTTACCGCTTGCCAAGAAAAGGTGATAGCGGAAATCAGTAAAGATCAAGCGCAAGCTAAAAAAATGGTTAGGTTGTTACAAGGCGATGTTGGTAGCGGAAAAACCGTAACGGCATTATTTGCTATGCTGAGTGCGGTGGAATCTCACGCGCAAGTTGCGTTTATGATACCGACGGAAATTTTAGCAACACAACATTTAAATTGGATAAAATCGGTTGTCGGAGATTTTGTCACAGTGGAATTGCTTACTGGAAAAATGAAAATTGCCGAAAAGCGTGCTATCGAGCGAAAATTACTTGAAGGTAAAATAGATATTTTAGTTGGAACACATGCTTTGTTTCAAGATAGATTGGCATTTAAAGATCTGGTATTGGTCGTGATAGACGAGCAGCACCGTTTCGGAGTGAAACAACGAGAAAAACTATTAAATAAAGGAAATAGTGCCGATTTATTGTTGATAAGCGCAACTCCTATTCCGCGAACTTTAAATATGGCCTTATACGGTGATATCGATTGCTCGATTCTTGATGAAAAACCTGCAAAGCGTTTCCCGATAAAGACCGTTATCATACATAAAAAAAGTATTGAATCAATTCTTAATAGAGTCGGCGATGCTTTAAATAATGGTGCTAAAATATATTGGATATGTCCCTTTATCGAGGAATCGGAAAAAATAGATATGGCTGCGGTAACGTATAGATTTGCAAATTTGCTGAATATCTTCGGTGACAAAGTGGGGTTGGTACATGGCAAAATAAGTGTTGGGGAAAGGGAAGAAACAATAATGAAATTTAAAAACGGTGAAATCGGTATATTGGTTGCAACTACCGTAGTCGAGGTGGGAATAGATATACCCGATGCAACCGTGATGATAATCGAAAATGCCGAAAGATTCGGTTTATCTCAACTTCATCAATTGAGGGGTAGAGTAGGACGAGGAGAAAGGCAATCTTTTTGCATTTTGATCTATGAAAATGTTTCTCGAATTACTTACAGAAGGTTAAAAGCGGTGCGAGACAGTAACGACGGTTTTCATATTGCGGAGCAAGATTTAAAAATTCGCGGTAGCGGCGAAATAACGGGATATAAGCAATCAGGTTTACCCGATTTTAAATTCATCGATTTGAAAGAAGGAAAAATCCCTCTTTCTTATATTTGTAATTTTGCCGAAAGAATTGTTTCGTGTGAAGAAAAACTAAAAAATCACGAGCAATTTAACACATTAATAAAAATTTTCAATCAAAATAATTCGTCACTTATATAGGTTATTTACACCACCGACGACATAAATACTTTTTTATTGGGGCATTTATCGTCATATTTACATTCTTCAATGCAGTGCGAAGGACCTTTAAACCTTTCTATTCCCATATGTGTAGTTATGGCAAAAACAGCTGTCAATGCAAAGCATCCAACTATGATAGCACCTATTATTCCTTGATTTTGCATAAATTCCGAATTGAATATCATGTTGAATTTTGTTATTTGTAACGTTAACAGCACCGTGGTAGCGATGATAGATACGCCTAATAAACCACTGGTAATAGCCGTGCCCGTTACAGATTTCACATTCGGTTTTTTCATGCTGTCTTCAATTTCTGTTAAGTTATTTCTTGTTAATAAAACGGTTAATCCGCAAATTACTACACCGATAATAACCAATGTCACTAATGCTATACCTATCCAAGATTGATTAGGGATTGTTGGTTGAATATTTAATCCTTGTGCATTTATTAATGTTTTTAACTGTTCTAAATTGGTACCGCTTGCTTTTAATACTTCTTTCAATCCTTTTAATTCGTTCGAGTTTTTCAGTATATCTTTTAGTGCAAGCATTGCTTTTTTATCGGGTAATATTTTTCTTAATGCTTCTATTGTTTGAGTATTTCCTTCAAACAGTGTGTTAAACGCACTCAATACTTTGGCTTTTTCTGCCATTATTCTTTGAATATCTGTAAGATTTTTTGAATCGTTTAATAAATCGGTGAGTAATTTTATGTTTTTGTCGTTTGATAATAATTTTTCTAGTGCTGTTATTTGTTCTTTGCTTGTAAGTATTTGCTTTAAAGCTTCTTGTGTTATTTGATCTGCAAATGCTTTTTGGATAACCTGAATTCCTTCGGGATTTATTGCAAGGATGTTATCTAGGTTGTTTCTTAATTCGGGATTTGATAAGACACCGGATAATATTGTTACTCCGTCTGGAGCGGAAATAATGCTATTTAACGATAAAATTTGGCGGTTTGAAAGAGAATTTTGTAAATCTGTGATATTTTGTGCATCGAACATTCTCTTTAAGTATTGAAATAAATCTTCTGGTAATTCTAGTTGGAGTCTTTTTATTGTTCCTAATGTAAAACCGTTTACCAAATTTACCATAGGTGCTCGCATTGTAAATAATGTTCCTGTAGCAAAAGTTAATCCCGAGAAAAGTCCGGCAATGTTAGCAGTGTATAAGTTAGCTATTTTAGGTTTCTGCATAAAATTTCCTTAATTAAAATTACAGCTAAACTTAATAGATATGAGTTAAAAAAAATAAAAAATAGTATTATTTTATAATTTATTTTTTATTTCTTATTTACTAAATAAATTTAGGATCTATAATAAATAAAAATAAAAAAATTATGAGTAAAGAAAAAAAGTTATCTCTATTTATCGATACAGATTTAGATTGGGATGATTATATAGCAATAATATATCTGTTAAATAGTCCGAATGTGGAAATTTTAGGTCTTTCGATTACGGGATGTGGTGCGGTATATTTAAAATAAGGTTTAAGTTATGTGCTCAAAAGTTATTAAAATTATTCGATAGAGAAAACATACCTGTTTTTTCTGGTTTTAATGCTCCGATGATTTATAGTAACATTTTTCCAGGACATATTAGAAATGCAGCGTCTTGTGGCTATAACGAACCAAATTTAAACTCAACAACAATTAGTGTAACATCTTCTCCTGTAATTTCCGGTCTTGCTAAAATCTTAGCCGATGCTAAAAATAAAATACAAATCTTACTTTTGGGAGGCGGTAATACTTTGGGAAAGTATATCGAATCTGACCCGATTTAGACAAAATTGAAAGAGTAATTTTTTCTGGCGGGAATATATTACCAGAATATTTATTGGACGGAGTTTATGGTAATATAAATCTTATTAGCTCTTATAAGAATAAAGTTGCTGAAGCTAAAGTTTTTATCGATGTTAAGTCTTTGCAATGTATTTTAGGTAGCAAAATCCCTATTGTTTTTGTTCCGTTAAATGCTACTAATTCCGGGATAATTAATTCAGATTGGTTTCGTTTTTCTTTGTCGCAAATTAAAACTATGGGAGCAAAGATGCTGTATCATATATCATCCACTCACGAAGTAAACATGCCTATATGGGATTTAACTGTTGCGCTTGTTATGGCTGAGCAATCGTTAATTACTTCTGCTCAAGATTTTAATTTGCAAATCGAACAAGAGTTAAACGAAGAAGACGATCAATCGGGAAAATTAATTGTTAACGATGTTCACGGAGTAAAAAGTAACGTGATATTAAAAATGAATGTGCAAGAAGGATTAAAGTTATTTCTCGACAGCATAAAAATTCTATATGAGAAGGTGATTTTTTTTATAAATGTTTTCGTACTATTTCGGTAATATTATTGTGTATGGAATTTATGTTAAGGTTTGCATCAATTAAATAACTGTTTTTTTCGTTGCTTAGTTTGATAAAGCCTTTTTTTACTTTGTTAAAGAAATATTCTCCCAAATCGTTTTCATATTTTGTGTTTCCCTCTTTTTTCGCTCTGTTAATTGCAGTTTTTACATCGATATCAAGAATCAAGGTAATGTTGGGCAAGTACTTTTTTGGTAAGATGGCAGCGTTTAATCGCTTGATTAATGCGATATCGATTCCGAAACCGTAACCTTGGTATGCTATTGTCGAATAGATAAATCGATCGCATATTACTATTTCATTGTTATCTAATGCTGGTTTTACCGTTTCTAAAAAATGATATCTGCGTGCTGCGAAAAATAATAACATTTCTGTGAAACGATCATTAAGTTCTGACAAAAAAAGTATTTGTCTAATTTGTTCTGCTATATTACTACCGCCGGGTTCTCTGGTTACGGTAATTTTTTTTTTTGTATTATTGCGTAGAGAATCGAATAACAATTTTACCTGCGTGCTTTTTCCTGAGCCATCAATGCCGTCAATGACGATGAACATGAATTATATTTCCAATATCAATCTTTGCGGATCCTCGATATATTGTTTTAATTTTACTAAGAATGTTACTGCTCCTTTTCCGTCAACTATCCTGTGATCGTAAGATAGGGCGGTATACATCATGGGGCGAATTTCAATTTTATCTTCGATAACGACCGGACGTTTTTGAATCGAATGCATACCTAATATTCCCGATTGAGGCGGGTTAATTATCGGGGTGGAAAGAAGGGAGCCGTAAACACCGCCGTTAGAAATAGTGAATGTTCCGCCTTGTATTTCTTCTAACGATAATTTTCCTTCTCGTGCTTTCAGTCCTAATTGGGAAATTTTGGATTCGATTTCGACTAACGTGAGATTATCGGCATCACGAATTACTGGAACAACCAAGCCTTGTTCCGTACCGACTGCTACACCTATATCGTAATAATTTTTATATATAATTTGATCACCGAAAATTTCCGCATTAATTTCTGCTACATCTTTTAATGCTGTAATAGAAGCTTTTACAAAAAAAGACATGAATCCCAGTTTTATCGAGTATTTTTTCTGAAAAGCATCCTTATATTTTGTTCTTAAATCTATAATGCTTTTCATATCGATTTCGTTAAAGGTAGTTAGTATTGCCGCAGTGTTTTGCGATTCTTTTAATCTTTCCGCAATTTTTTGCCGCAATTTGGACATTTTTATATACTTTACTCGATCGGACGGAGTTTTGTGTCGAGAAATTTCTAATTTTTGTTGAGTCTCCAACTCTTGATCCTTTTCTGCCAAATAATGGTGAACATCGCTTTTTGTTATCCTACTATCTTTACCGGTTGCAGGAATCTCGCTTCTGTTTAAGTTGTTTTCACTCATTAATTTTTTTGCAGAAGGCGAATCTTGTTTATTTCTTAATTTAACATCATTTGTTTCTTTGTTTCTTTTTTGTACTTCACTTTCTTCGATTTCGGCTAATACGACTCCTATGGCAACTTCGTCACCAACCTTAGCTTTTAATGTAGCAATTTTTCCACTTGCAGGAGAATTAACTTCTAAAGTTACTTTGTCGGTTTCGAGATCGAATAATACTTCGTCAACAGTTACGTTATCTCCGTTTTTTTTATGAATTTTTGCTATTATTGCTTCCGTTATGGATTCTCCCAGAGGTGGTACTACTACTTTTTTCACCATGTTAAATTATCAAAAATAAAGGCGATTGTAATCTTCGCGAATGGTTTTGTAAATGAAATTTTAGAAGAGTAGAGTAGTAATTTAGGTTGCAAACGATATAACCGTAGTGTAGCATGACTTAGTTTAAAAAATTTTTTAATTATGGATTTTCCTGATGTTACGATACGAGATTTAATGGAAGTAGGTGCCCATTTTGGTCACAAAAAGTCTTTTTGGAACCCTAAAATGTTACCTTATATATATGGAACTAGTGAGACGAAAACACATATTATCGATTTACAAAAAACTGTAGGAATGTTCCGCAGAGCACTGGAATTTGTATGTAAAATTGCTGCTCAAGGAGGGAGAATTTTATTTGTTGGAACTAAAATGCAAGCGGCGGATATTGTTGCTGAAGAAGCAAAAAGGTGTAGCCAGTATTATATTAATCACAGGTGGTTAGGCGGAATGTTAACTAATTGGAAAACTGTTTCATCATCTATATCAAAGATTTCTGAGTATCAAAACATACTTAAAGACGATTCTGAAATTTATACTAAGAAAGAATTATTAGGAATATCGCGAAAGTTAGATAAATTGGAAAAATCTTTTGGTGGAATTAGTGAGGTGGGTGGTATTCCCGATGTGCTCTTTATCATAGATGTAAAAAAAGAAAAAATAGCAGTAAAAGAAGCTAATGATCTTAAAATTCCTATTGTCGGTATAGTCGATACCAATTCCGATCCCGAATGTATTAATTATCCTATCCCTGGTAATGACGATTCTACAAAATCAATAAAATATTATTGTAGGATGATATCCGATGCTGTTCTTAAAGGTATAGAAATCGAATTATCCAGTAGTTCTTTGGGTGATGTAAAAAATAACGACACAAAGGAAGAAAATGTCAGTTAACATAAGCGACATCAAAAAACTAAGAGATGAGACTTTAGCAGGGATGATGCACTGTAAACAAGCCTTGGAGAAATCTCAAGGTGATTTTAATCAAGCTAAAGAGTATTTAAAATTGAAAGGTTTATCTATTGCCAATAAAAAATCTTTAAGAGAAACGTTGGACGGTTTATTAACGGCAGTTATTGAAGAAGATTCGGATGGAGCTTATGGTTTTGTTATGGAACTTAATTCTGAAACAGATTTTGTAGCACGCAGCGATAAATTTCAAAAATTATTTAAAAATATTGTTGAAGTTGCTTTAAAAAGTCGTGTAAGAAGTATTGAAGATTTAAAAAGTAAAAAAATTTTCAATGGTACTGTTGAAGAAGAAATTACAAATCATATTGCAATACTGGGAGAAAATCTTCGTTTAAGTAATTTTGCAGTATCAGGTATAAAACAAGGTGTGATTTCTTCTTATGT
Source organism: Rickettsiaceae bacterium H1 (assembly GCA_018101195.1). Taxonomy (GTDB): domain Bacteria; phylum Pseudomonadota; class Alphaproteobacteria; order Rickettsiales; family Anaplasmataceae; genus JACDQH01. The sequence goes on along the minus strand of JACDQH010000004.1, from coordinate 64,809 downwards.
TCATGGTGAAATTTCACCTGGTTTAGGAAAAATAGCAGCTTTAGTTACACTTGAATCATCATCTACAAATAAAGATAAATTAAAGGATTTAGGAAAGAAAGTTGCAATGCATATTGTTGCCAGTAAACCTATTGCAATTTCAATCGAACAGTTACCTTCGGAAATAATCGATAAAGAGAAAGCTTTAATAGAAGAACAAGTTTCCACTATCAATAAACCGAAAGAAGTAATTGAAAAAATAGTAAATGGAAAAATGAATAAATATTATTCGGAAGTGGTTTTATTAAAGCAACAATTTGTTATGGATAATACGATGACAATCTCTGATTTATTGGAAAACTACTCTAAGGGTTTGGAAGCTGAAATTAAATTAACAGATTATAAATTAATCGTTTTAGGAAATAATGGATAAAAAATATTCTCGGATTCTTTTGAAAGTATCAGGAGAAGGTATGATGGGGCAAAAAAAATTCGGTCATGATTTTGATCAAATGACTAAAATTGCTTATGACATTAAAGAAGTTCATGAACTCGGGATACAAATATGTTTGGTAGTTGGAGGAGGTAATATCTTTAGAGGAGTAGATCGTGCTGTTGACATGGATAAAGCTACTAGTGATTACATGGGAATGCTTGCTACGGTAATTAACGCGCTGGCACTGCAAAATGCTATCGAAAATATAGGTCTTCAATGTCGCGTGCTTTCCGCTATTAATATGTCAACAGTATCTGAACCGTATATTCGTAGAAAAGCGGTAAGGCATTTGGAAAAAGGGAGAGTGGTTATTTTTGCCGCTGGTACGGGAAATCCTTTTTTCACTACGGATACGGCAGCGGTTTTACGAGCAATCGAAATGAATTGTGATGCAATTTTGAAGGGTACTCAAGTTGACGGAGTTTATTCTGCCGACCCTAATTCAAGTAGCGATGCAGTCAGATATGATAGTCTTTCTTATATGGATGTGCTTTCACAAAATTTAAAAGTAATGGATTCTGCTGCCATATCGCTTGCACGTGATAATAAAATGCCTATAATAGTTTTTAATTTACATCACCGAAAAGGATTATCTTCTATCGTAACCGGTAAGGGGAAATATACGATGATTATGAGCGAAGTATGTTAAAAGGGATTAGCGACGGTGCATTATCGAAAATGAATGCAACTTATAAAACGTTAAAAAGCGATTTGAGCGGTTTACGTACTGGTAAGCCCAATCCTTCAATTTTAGATGGGGTTGTAGTTAACGTATACAACAATAACATAAGGTTAAATCAAGTTGCTACCGTAAGCATCTCGGGGAATAAAATGTTATCAGTAAGTGTTTGGGACGTTAATAATGCCAATATCGTAAATAAGGCTATTGCCAATTCCAATCTCGGTCTTAATCCTATTTTAGAGGGTTCTACTATAAAAATTCCATTACCGGATCTTAGTGAAGAAAGAAGAAAGGAATTAATTAAAGTAGCAAACGGTTATTCAGAGCGGGCTAAAGTTGCGATACGTAATATTAGACGGGATGCCATTGCAAATTTGAAAAATTTAAATAAAGAAAAAGAGATTTCCGAAGATGATTTGCATAGAGCGCTTAACGATATGCAAAAAATAACTAACGATATGGAAAATAATATTGAGAAAATGTTGGAAAGTAAAACGCAAGAAATTTTAGAGAGCTAAAATTTCGGTTAGACATAATCTGAGAGTTTTTTTCTTTTATCCTATTTTAATTTATTGTTATAAGAAGAGGTAAGCGGAGAATAATAATGAGTTTGTCGGAAGCATTAACTGCTCTTGGTTAGTATGGAAGTCACCAATTAAAACTTAAAAGACCAGGTAATAAGTAAATTTATTGATTCAAATAAAATAGAAATCAATCAATTTATTAATCTAGAAGAAAGTAATTGGGAGTTGATAAAGTGAAAACGTTTAAGTCTTCTGCTTAAGCTTTAGAGTGGTTAAATGATTTAAGGGTAAATCCAATATAAAAAATTAAAACTGGGATTATCTGAATGTCAAAAAGACAATTGATCGTAACTAATTTAAGTAAGCATGGAAAAATTATAATGAAAAGCTTTGAAGAATTAGGTTTTTTAGACAAGCTAATTCCTAAAAACTTGATGTAGAGTCACTGATAATATTGGGTGTAGAACAAACTGTAGTAGAAATGAGAATGTATTTTATAATTCAGATTATCGAAGAGGAAAAAGTAAAACCGACAAGGATCATTTTAACAACCGGAGCACGTGATTTATGGCTTTAGATTCATGAGGGAATAGAAAGGAGAAAATGTGATTTTTGATTTATTTTTAAGCCGTATTAAAGAAAAAACAAAATCTGATAATGAAAAACAGCTAAAAAAGAATTACAAAACATGATTGATTAGGTGTTTAAAGAGGTAAACCTAAATCCTGAAAATGGAAAAGAGATTGGAAAAGTGCATGCTGAGATTGTAAACAAGATTTCTAAAAAAAATATCAAATAACATGACTGACAGAAGCCGATATTATGAGAGAAATTGCGAAAAAAGGGATGAACAGAACAAGTTAATTGATAAACAACAACATTGATGTGATAGATAACCCTAAGATTACTATAAAAAATGATAATGGTGAAGTTGTTATGCAAAGGCCTGCCTAATACTCAAACTACTCTTATAGGTGTTAAATTCGATAAAGGGTTAAAGGGAGGAGATATGGTGATTATTTCGTTGCAACATTATACCGAATATCAAGAGAGAATAGCTAATAGTATTCTCGGTAAAATTTTTAACGTAAATGCTATGCTATGGGAATGAAAATAAAGCAAGTTTTAAACTGAATTCTGGTTTTAAAGCTTTATTTAGCAGCATTCATTTTTAAAGGAAATAGCACAAGAAAAATTGCAATGCCGATAACAGTTTACAGAATTTTTCCAATAAGGTTAACTTTGTTGTTTTGCTTTGTGATTGTCCAAAACGTTTTTTGCTTTTGCTTGAACATAACGGGGATCACAACCTGCCATGATGCAAACGCTGATGAAATCGTTGTTTAGGTTAAGTAGCCAGGATCTGGCTTTTTCTTTTTCTAATTGATACTCTTTTCGTTTATAGTTATTTTTTGCATCGATTACTGCTTGTAAAATCACAGCTCTCCATAAAGATTCAATGTTCTTGATCATAATTAATTTTTAAAAAGTAAATAGAAAGTCTTGCTTAGCGCAATTTATATGGCTTTATTTGTAGTCTTTTTTAAAGAAAAGGAGATTAAGAATTTTTCCTTGCTCTTAAAAACAAGGATAGAAATAGCATCCCAGATAAAATAATGGAAGGAAAAATGTTGTTAACTGTTATTCTTTTTTTGTGATTTTTTGATCTTTTGACTCGGTTTTGCTTTCTTCTATATATGAAGAAGGTTCGGTTAGGCTAGGGGCTACCATACTTATTAATGACATAATAAGCGCAAGTGCCAGTAATGATGCGGAAACGCATAGGGTTACATCAGTAAAAGTAAATTTTTCACCGGATATTGTGAGATCGGGTGTTTGAACATTAACAATTAAAGAATAAAAAGGGGTAAAAATCGAGAGCATAGTGAGCCCTGCACCTAAGAAGTAAAGAAAATCGTTTACTTTAGAATATTTTGAAGTATTTTCCCATTTATCTTCGAAATTTTTTTGGTTACATATTGTGCGGAATAACGAAGTGAAAAACAAACCAGTTAATACAAAAGGAGTGATAATAAAAATAGTATTTACAATTATAAAAGTGGTTTTATGAAGTTTTGTTATTGCCAAACTTATTTTTTGTGCAATTGGCCCTATATATTTTCTTACTTTTTCTTTGTCTAAAAGTTTTCTTGCTGTGTAAGCGATTAGTAACACGGAGAATAAAGGGTATAATATTTGCAACACTTTATTATTGTTGGAGGGAAAACCGAAAAAGGGTTGTAAAAAAATAGGATTTATGCTTTTTTCTGTTGTCATAGTACTTTTTCTTAATGGCGGGAGTGACGAGACTTGAACTCGCGACCTCAGGCGTGACAGGCCAGCGCTCTAACCAACTGAGCTACACCCCCCCTTATTTTTTATTTTTCTCTATTCAAAAAATAGTTTAACATACCGTATTTTCTTTATCAATATCCCATATTAGATACTATTTTTTCATTGCTTACCCATTCTTTTTTTATTTTAACAAATAGGTTTAGTAATACTTTTTTCTTTAATTCTTTTTCCATTTCATCAGACGCTTCTTTAGTTATAGACGCTAAAGTTAATTTATTTTTACCGTTGATAATACGTTTGTGATTTTCTGAGATAACGTAAATAATTTGATAAATTACAATTTCATTACTATCTTCTTTTACCATTTCAGTTTCAACTATCGATTGATAAGGTAATTCTTGATGTATACGAAAAAATAATTTTTCTCTTGTGATTTCCGATAAAATGAATTTTTGGGGAGCATCTGTAATTTTGTTTTCAGAATACATCCAAGGGCATTCCGGGGATATTTTTGCGAGAAAATCTTTTAAATCGTTTACCCCGTCGTTTTTTAATGCCGAGATCATAAAGGTTTTATCGAAGGGAAATAAAGAATTTAATTGAGCGGATAAACTTAATAATTTCGGCTTTTTTACTAAATCTATTTTATTTAATACTGCAATTGTAGGTGAAGAGATTCTATCTGCTATATTTTTTACATTTTGAGTAATTCCTTTATTGGCATCTAACATTAACATTGTAATATCGTTACCGGAAAACGATTTTCGTGCCGTTTTGTTCATTATTTTTTCTAAATTTCTTTTTGGTATAAAAATCCCGGGAGTATCGATGAAAATTAGTTGTGAGTTATTATGATTGACAATACCTCGGATTATGGAACGAGTTGTTTGTACTTTATGTGTTACGATTGATATTTTTTTACCGATCAAGCAGTTTATCAAACTTGATTTTCCAGCGTTAGTTGGTCCTATTATTGCTATTATAGCGCATTTTTCTTTATTTTGCGTCAACATTATTTTCTCCGATGTTTTATGTTACATTTTACACTGTATTTAACCTATTATACCATTTGAACTAAGTTTTTTTAGAATATGAAAGAAAAAAAAATAATCGAAGAGTTCGAGTCCTGCGGTGCTATAAAGAAAGGCCATTTTATTTTATCTTCTGGTTTGCATAGCGATCGATACGTGCAATGTGCTCAATTACTGAAAAATCCGCAAAAAGCAAAATTTATTGTTCAATGTTTGATTGAAAAAATTCCGTTACAAATAAAAAGTCAAGTGAATTTAGTAGTATCACCCGCAATGGGTGGAGTAACTTTAGGATATGAAGTTGCTGGGCAATTGGGATGTAAAGCAATTTTCTGTGAGAGGGTGGAAGGAAAGTTCGTATTTCGTCGTGATTTTGCCATTAATTCGGATGATAAAGTTTTGATAATAGAAGACGTAGTAACAACGGCCAAATCTTCATTGGAGGTAATAGCATTAATAAATAATTTTAAGTGTGAGATTCTTGCAGAGGCGGCGTTAATAGATAGGAGTAATGGCTTGGCAAAGCAAAAACTTCTTTGTAAATTTATTTCTTTGCTAGAGATTGATATTAAGACTTATAATAAAAATAATTTACCGAAAAATTTGATGAATGTGCCCGTCAATATTCTGGGAAGTAGATTTATAAAAAATCAGACTGATTTTTAAACTGTTTCACCATGCCAAGAGGATTAGCAAATAATTTTCAACATTAGCAAATTCAATTTTAGTTGCGGAAACATGGATTGTCGCACCGATACCAGCAACGATAAACAGTGAGATTGTGAAAAAGAGAAACAATTAAAGTAAAGCTACGATATTGGTTGTTTTTATAATCTCAAAGTGATTCTGGTGATAACACACACTGGTAGCAATTGCACCACAAGCAAAAGCGAATAAATGTTTTGTTTTATTGTTCTATTTCTCATTGTTGTTATTATTTGACCTGTTTTATTTCGTGACGTACTTATTGCTGTTGCTACCATTCTTCAATGTGTTATTATTTTCTTCTGCTATTCCAATAGGTGGTTTGTTTTGCTAATCTTTTTCAACTTCTTTTATTACTTTTTTCCGTTTTCTGTTCTTATTGTTTCTTCTTCTTTTGCTTTTTCCTGCTCTGCTGCTTGTAGTAATTGAATTCTCCTTCGTGATTTTTTTCTTTTGCACCACCTAAAAGAGTTTGATCTAAACTATTTTTTGCATCAACATTTGCTCCATTGTCAATTAATAACTTTGTAGTGTAAAAGAGGCTTGCTTTGTTGAAAATATCAGTCTTGGATTGAAGTAAACACTTTACAATTTCAACACTATCTTGAGCTTTGTGCTAAAAGGGTCTGATTGGATTCACTTTGTGCCATAATATCAGCTTTATTTTTGGCCAAATATCTTACTATTTCTAAATTTTCTTGTTTTACTGTCGAATGTAAAAGCATTCTGTCAAAAAGAAACTGTGCATTTACACACAATGTTTTGGTTTTGAATAAAATTTTAACTATATCGAGATCGTTGCTTTCTGCCGCATGTTTTAACAAATTAAGCTCTTTATCTAAACTTGCTTCTTTATTGTATTAAATATTCGATTATTTCTGAATATCCTTTCTCTATACTGAGAGTGTAAAATTGTGGGCATTTTATAATAACTATAATTAGGAGGACAACTTTTACACATAAAAGAGCGACTTGCTATGTGTTTTTTTCTTCAACTGAAATTTTACTATGTTCAAATCTCTATTATTTACTGCAGATGATAAAAGCGAATTATGATCATTTTGTTTTAATTGAGCTCCTTGTTCAACTAAATATTGAAACATTTTCATGTGTTTTTCATGTATAGTATGGCGGATTATTCGAACGTATGTCTATATCTGTGTCGGTACCCTTTTTAATCAAAATTCAACTACGTTCAAATGATTTTGCTTTGTTGCTATGTGTGTGATTTTTTATCGGTGATCTTTAATCAATTCTAAAAATTTACAAAAAACAGATGCTTTACCTTTGGATGTTAGTTGATTTGTTTTTTTAATTCCTGAAGTAAATCTCGTTCGTTTATCCTAAATCTATTATTTGCGTTTCTTACATACTTGTTAATTATGTCTATTGCTTTTATTTCTTCATTTGCACAAACATGAATTAAACAGATTGAAGTAATTTTGATATTTTAGCTTTCCATTGCTGCAATTAATAACTTGATATCTGCTTTGGCACCAAAAAAGTTTTAAACAAAAATTTTATTACTTCTGAATGAACGTGCTTACTGCCGATATTAAAGGATTATTGGTTATATAATGCTTCGTATCGTATTTAACTATTAGTTGTAAGAATTGAGTAAATGGGAAAAATGTTTATTCAATAATAATCTGTGTTTGTTATCTTATCGAAAGAATGTGTTGCTAGTAACTTTTGTCTGATGTCATTATAGTTATATAATGTTGCAACTCTGTTAGTTATCAATATTTTTAAGCTCGGAACTCTAGTTATTGGTATTTCTAATTCTGTAATTAATTTTGTTTCGCTTATATCGCCGGTGTTATTTCTTGTGTATGCATTAATTATGCCTATTGCTTTTATTTTTTCATTTATACAAACATGAATTAAGCAGATTGCAATAATTTTGATGTTTTGACTTTTTATTGCGGTAGTTAATAACTTGATATCCTTTCGGCACCGTTTTGACCAAAAATTTTACTACTTCCAAAGGCCTTATGTTGCTGCATAGTGTAACGGCTTATTACCTTTTTTATTGATCAAAAGAACACTTTTACTGTTTAACACCATCTTTTTTCAGAAATTGATTATATGTTTATTGATAATATCCTGGAAAATTCTATACTTCTCAATTCGGCGGCAACATGCAAAAAACTATTTCGACCATTGGTTTGATCTGACATCAAGTAATTGCTTAACTTGATTTAAATTACCGTTTTTACTACTTGATATAATTTTTTGGTTTTAGTTGTCCATAGCTTTCCTCTGCTTCTATATCACGAAAAATTAATTTCTTAAATAAAATTTTTATGTTTTAAACAAAGAAGATTTCTTGTATGGGATTATAGATTATGATAAAAATTACGTTCGATTAATAATAAATACAAAATGAACATTCACGAATATCAAGCAAAAGAAATAATGAAAAAATTCGGAGCACCTGTTCCGAATGGAAAAGTTATTTTTTCGATTGACGAATTCGATAAATCTTATGCGGAATTAAAAAGCAAAAAAACAGTAGTTAAAGCACAAATTCATGCTGGAGGCAGAGGTAAAGCTGGAGGAGTGAAGTTAGCGGATAGCCCTGCAAAAGCGAAAGAAATAGCAAAAGAAATGTTTGGTAAAACTTTAGTAACGCATCAAACGGGGAAAATTGGACAAAAAATCAGGAGAATTTATCTGGAAGAGGCATCGAAAATTAAAAAAGAATATTATTTAAGCTTGGTTATAGATCGAAAAACCAGCATGGTAACTTTTATCGCTTCTACCGAAGGGGGTGTGGACATCGAAGAAGTAGCGGAAAATTTTCCAGAAAAAATTATCCGGGTTTCGGTTGAGCTCGTAGCAGGAATCCAAGGTTTTCATGCTAGAAAAATCGGCTTTGGAATTGGTCTTGATCCTGCTCGAATAAAAAAATTTTCTCCGATTGTATTTTCGGTATATCGCGCTTTTATCGAAAGTGATACCAGCCAAGTGGAAATCAATCCGTTAATTGAAACGGAAGAAGGAGATTTTATGGTTTTAGACGCCAAATTTAATTTGGACGATAATGCTTTATATCGTCATAAAGATTTATTAGAATTGCGTGATTTGGACGAAGAAGATCGGGCAGAAATAGAAGCGTCAAAATACGGATTAAGTTACATAAAAATGGACGGTAGCATAGGATGTATGGTAAATGGCGCAGGTCTGGCAATGGCGACTATGGATATAATCAAGTATTACGGCAAAGAACCGGCGAATTTTTTGGATGTAGGTGGCGGGGCGGATTTGGATACCGTAACTCAAGCATTTAAAATTATTTTATCTGACCCGAAAGTGGAAGGAATTTTGGTTAATATTTTTGGCGGAATTATGCGTTGTGACATTATTGCAAACGGAATAGTAGCAGCAGCTAAAGAGGTGGAAATTAAAGTACCATTGGTAGTCAGGCTGTCGGGTACCAATTTCGAATCGGGGAAAAAAATATTGAACGATTCTGGCTTAAATATCGTCGCTGCAGACGAGTTAAACGAAGCGGCAGAAAAAATAGTAAATTTAGTAAAAGGAGACAATTAAATGTCGGTTTTAGTCAATAGAAATACGAAAGTAATTTGTCAAGGTTTTACCGGATATCAAGGAACTTTCCATTCTGAGCAAGCAATAGCATATGGAACAAAAATGGTTGGTGGTGTTACTCCGGGTAAAGGGGGACAAACTCATCTGAACTTACCTGTATTTAATACTGTTGCTGATGCAAAAAAGGAAACCGAGGCCAATTCTTCGGTAATATATGTTCCCGCTCTGTTTGCTGCCGATGCAATATTGGAATCAATCGATTCTGAAATCGAATTAATAATTTGTATCACCGAGGGTATACCGGTCTTAGATATGGTAAAAGTAAAAAAAACTCTTATCGGAACAAGATGCAGATTAATTGGTCCTAATTGTCCGGGAATAATAACTCCGGGTGAATGTAAAATAGGAATTATGCCGGGTCACATTCATAAAAAGGGTAAAATCGGTGTTATTTCTCGTTCGGGTACTTTAACTTATGAAGCGGTAGCACAAACAACAGCTGAAGGTTTGGGGCAAACGACTTGTATCGGCATAGGCGGCGATCCGGTGAACGGAATGAATTTTGTCGATTGTGTTAAATTATTTTTAGAGGACCCTGAAACGGAAGGAATTATTATCATTGGTGAAATTGGAGGGACTGCAGAAGAAGACGTAGCGGAATTTATTAAATCGTCAAAGATAAAAAAACCGATTGTTGGCTTTGTTGCAGGATTAACTGCTCCTTCTGGAAGAAGAATGGGACATGCCGGTGCAATTGTCTCTGGTAATACAGGTTCTGCTGAGAATAAAATAAAAGCGATGCAAGATGCGGGAATCGTTATTGCGGAGACTCCCGCATTAATTGGTAAAACTATGAAGAAAGTTATTTCTTCTTAATCCATTATCTAATCATTATTATTAAACACTGCATAATTAACGTTAGGAAAAGTGCGTTTTATGGTATTACCTTTTAGCTACTGCATTTGTTATTCGGTCAATTTTGGAAAAAATAATAAAAATATTATTTTTCTAGAATTTATTTTTACTGTTTTAATATTAATTATTTAGCTCGGTTTTACAAACAGACAATACCTTTTCCGCATGACCGTTCACTTTAACTTTCCTCCAAATTTTGATAATAACCCCATCTTTATCAATTAGAAAAGTAGATCTGTCTATACCCATATATTTTTTGCCAAACATACTTTTTTCTACCCAACTTCCATATTTTTTTATCGCTTCGGCACTTTCGTCTGAAAGTAATGTAAATCGCAGATTATATTTCTTTTTAAAGTTTTTATGGCTATTGATGTTATCTTTCGATATACCGATTACGGTAACGGATAATTTCTCGAATTCATCAATTAAAATTGTAAAATCTTTTGCTTCTTGAGTACAACCGGGAGTATCATCTTTAGGATAAAAATATAAAATAATGTTTTTTCCCGATAAATCGGATAATGATATTTTTTCTCCATTATCGCTAAATAAAGAAAAATCTGGCGCTTTATCTACTACTATCATACTGTATAAATAAAGTTTATTGATACTACCTGTTGTATATTGTAATGATAAAAGAAAAAATAGCAATTTTGGGTTATGGCTCTTGGGGAAAAGCATTAGCTAAAATTTTCGAACAAAATCATGAACTCATAATTTGGTCCAGAGTTAAAAATAGTAGAATTGAAGAAAATTTCAAGGTTATGGAAAATATTACCGAAATTGAAAGTTGTAATATCATTTTAATAGCATTGCCTACACAAGAAGTAAGAAAAGTTTTGCAAAAAGTTAAAAAGGGTATAAAAAAAAAATCTACTATTATTATAGCCAGTAAAGGTATTGAATTTAACAGTTTATCTCTTTTAAGCGAAGTAATAAAAGAAGAATTGGGTAACGATAATATCGCGGTAATTTCGGGACCGAATTTTGCTAATGAAATCGAATCTGGCTTACCAGCCGCTACAACTTTAGCATGTGATAACGAAAATCTATTAAAATATCTGTTAAGTAGCTTAAGCAGTGAAAATTTTATATTGCATCCTGATAGGGATATAATAGGAGCGCAGATTTTTGGTGCGGTAAAAAACATTATAGCAATAGCATGCGGCATATTTCTTGAAAAAAAATTAGGCAATAATGCCCAAGCAGCTCTGATTACGCTGGGATTGAATGAAATAAGTAATTTATGTGTTGCAAAAAAGGGAAAATCTGAAACCGCATTAACATTATGTGGAATTGGCGATCTTATTTTAACTTGTAGTTCCTCTCATTCGCGAAACGTATCGTTTGGCATTGAATTGGCTAAAGGTTTATTGCCGACCGATATACTTGCGAAACAAAATACTACGGAAGGCGTTTATACTGCAAAAGCTATATCCAGATTGTCGCAACAATTAAAAATAAAAATGCCGATTTGTGAATTCGTTTACAATATAATTTATAAACAATACGATATTGATAGCGAAGTTAAAAAAATATTGAGGATAATTTAAAGTATAGATTCTAACATCAATTTAGCAGCCATTTGTTCACCCGTACTCTTACTTTTTGCTTTAACCGTGATAGGTTTAAAACCTTGTAAAAAAATCTCTATACTGAAAATCGGAGAATGAGAAGGACCAACTTGATCGATAATTCTATACTCCGGTTTTGGTAAACCATTTTGCTGTGCCCATTCTTGAAGAGAGCTCTTTACGTTTTGCGGCGGAGATTTCATTTCTAATAAGATAGGTGTCCAATACTTGGTAATGACTTTTTTTACTTGTTCGAAGCTACCGTCAATATATATTGCCCCTATTATTGCTTCCATAGCATCTTCTAAATTTTTTTTATTACTTGCTCCGTTATTATTCTTTTCACCTTGTGACATGATTATAAATTCACCTAAGTTTATTTTGCATGCCACTTCAGCCAAAGTTTTACCTTTAACTAACTCTATATGCCTTTTCGATAAATCTCCTTCTTTTTCATTAGGAAATTGAAAAAAAAGCATCTCGGCTATAATTACACTAAGAATGGTATCACCTAAAAACTCTAATCTTTCATAGCTATTTTTATACTTTTTTACATAACTAATACTGGGATGAATTAACGCTTCTTTTAAAATTTCTTGATTGGAAAATTGGTAACCGATTTTATCCATTAAGCTTTTAAAAATCATTTATGCTTCTCTAGTACTCGATCTTTGATTATCATGTTGTTGAGCAAATTTTAGTGCTTGTGTTACAAGATCGTTTTCGCTTTTTACTTTTACTCCCATACCAAGTAAATTTTTTCCTAAGCTTAATGAATCTTTCATCATATTTTGTTTTTTTTGCGATAATTCTTTATCATGGCCATAAGCCACGGTATTTTTCTCATTTTTCTTAGAATCTGTTTCGCTATCCACGGAAGAGAAAAATTTTCTTTCTATATTCTTTGGGTTTTTAATAGCCGAATTAGCTAATTCGACAATGCTATCTTTTATATTATCGGCAAAACTTTTACCCGAAGCAATCACATGTTCCTTTTTAGTTTCTCTAAAAGTAGGACCACAAATAGCGGAAGGAGAAGAAATTACCGCTGAAGATAGCCTTAGAGTTTCGTTTATAACAGTTCCGATCAATTTAAATAAGTTACCTATTATTCCTAACGAATTACCTAGCCAGTTTTTTGCTGTATCCATTTGGGTTAATGATTTGGTATACTGATCTCCATACTCGATAGAATTGTTTTCTTGTGCCGTATATTTTAAGTCTAAACCTTGTAATAACCTGTCTTGTAATGAACAAAGAATATTTCCTGGAATATCCAACGCTACCTTAATGATTGCTCCTGCAGTTTTACAAATTATAGCTATGATTCCGATGGGATAAGTAATAATCGAAAAAATACTTATACTTCCAGTAGATTCGGAATATGCTATTGTCGTAATAGCTTTTATGTTGCTCTCGATTTGTTGTTTTACTATTTCATTGCAATGATCTTTCCTTAATTCACCGTTGCTACTGATCCAAACTACCGGGTTATAACGTTCTTCTTTATCTAATCCTTCTACGTAATATAATTTGTCACCGTTATCCTTGGTAATTACTTTGCCTTGCGCATTGGTAACTTCCGATAATTTATGAGCCGTTCCTTTATAGGTAAAACTATATTTGTAATGAGTATCTTTAGTCTTATCAATATTGGCATTTTTTATCTCATCTTTTGAAAGAGATTTACACTGTCTTCCTTCAAAAAATAAAGGTGTGATCAATTTTGAAACATGAACTCTGCCTTCTCTATCTATTTCTTGATTAATTTTTCTTCGGATTTTCGGAAATGGCGTTCCGGCAAAAGAAATAACACTTACTGCTAATTTCGGTAGAGCTAATGTTGCATTACTTACTCTACTTCTTTCGGACCAGCTTTTATTCCATTCTTTGCCGATTTTGCTACCTAATTTTTTTACTGCTTCCATATTTATTATCCTTGACTTATTCCTGTTTCTTGTTGTTGATTAGGATTTTCAGGAGTGCTTTCCGGGCTTTGATTTTCCCTATCACTTTCACTTATACCCGATAAACCTGATAATAATTCTTCATCCATTTCTTCGGCAAAACCTTTGTCAATACTTTGCTTATCGGCATCTTTGGTTTTATTAAATTTATTTTTTTCCGGTTGTCGATCACGATCTGCCTCTTCATCAACATCACTACCGTAACCTTCGTCGGGTGAATCTTGATAAGTCTCTTTTTTGTAAGCTTCAGATTTTGCATTTTGTCTATGAAAACGTTCTATTATATCTCGAATGTATTTTTCATTGTTAATTCCCAAACCTTTCATAACGGTAGATATTGTTTGTTTGGGATCATGACAATTCGGATCGATATAAATTACCAACTCTTTCCTATGTTCGTGACCACTTCGATAATTAACTTCGAATTCGGCACCCATTTCTTTAGCAATTTGGGACAATGCGTAAAGATTTTTTGCACCTTCGGTAATACCTTTATCATTAAATTTCAATCCTTTCTTAGCATCGCTGATTAGTTTTTCGACATTTTCTTTTTCATCATTCTTATTTATTTTTTCTATCAATTTGGGAGAAATTATTTGTGTATCTTTCTGCAATAATTCTTCTAATCCAACCAGCGCATCATTACTCAGCATATGTCGCGAAACTATATACTCCGCTTTATCACTGTTTATTTTTGAACCGCGTTCCGTTCGAGAGTAACCATACAATTCTTTGGAATTTTTATCGATTGATTGTAATTCTTGAAAACTTATACTGAACCAACTCTTAACTTTTTTTCCGAATTTTTTTACAGATTCCATATGAATAGATGTTAATTAAAAGAATAAATTATATCATAAATATCAAAAAAATCAATTTTTTGACATTAATATTTACTGAATGATATCAATTATTTTGATATGAATAGTTTGGCAAATAATTACCGACCCCTTATCTTCAGCGATTTAATAGGACAAGAAACTTTAGTTAGAATTATTACAAATTCAATAAAATCAGGTAAAATAGCTAATTCTTTTTTGCTAACTGGACCTTACGGAATAGGAAAAACCAGTACTGCCAGAATCATTGCCAAATCATTAAATTGTGAAAATAAAATTTCCACCGAACCTTGCATGAATTGCAGTAATTGCCGGGATATAAGCAAATCGGTACACGCAGACGTTTTAGAAATGGATGCGGCAAGTAATACGGGTGTCGACGATATAAGAGCAATTTTAGAGGACGCCAAATATATGCCGTCTCAAGCAAAATGTAAAGTATATATTATCGACGAAGTGCATATGCTGTCGAACAGTGCTTTTAACGCATTACTTAAGGTGCTTGAAGAACCATACGATCATGTAAAATTTATTTTAGCTACTACCGAATTCGATAAAGTTCCCTCCACCATTATTTCACGCTGCCAAAGATTTCATCTTAAACGAATTAACGATGAAAAATTGACACAATATTTACAAAATATTGCCGATAAAGAAGGAGTTACGATTGCAAAAAATGCAGCGAGCCTTATTTCTCGCTCAGCAAAAGGTTCGGTGCGCGATGGAATATCAATTTTGGAACAATTAATTCTTTACAGCGAAGATAAAAATATCTCCATTAAAGATGTGCAAAATGTTTTAGGTATATCGGATAAAACAAAAATAACACTAATGCTAAAATACATAGCAGATCAAGATGCGGAAAAATTATTGATGTTATTTCATGGGTTATATACCGATGGAAACGATCCTATAATTATTTTGGAACAGATTTTGGGTTTCTTTCATGTTTTAAGTAGAATTAAAATAATCCCGGAACAGGACAACAATCTGGAGGAGATTGCAAAAAAATATTCGATCGAATTATCAAACAGGCTATGGCAAACATTACTAAACGGAATTCAAAATGTGAAAATATCACCCGATATTTACTCTGCATCCGAAATTATTTTACTGAGACTTTGTTATTTATCTTCACTTCCATCACCACAAGAAATAATAAAAAAAATAGAAAGTAATTCCGATGAAATGGAAAAGAAAGAAGTGACGGAAAAAACGGTTTTAGATTTATGTAAAAAGAACGGTGAATTTATACTGTATCAATATTTAAATACCAATTTAAAAATAAATAAAATAAGTTCTAATGTGATCACATTAGAATTGATCTCGAATGTAAACTCGCTTGATCAATTAAAAAATAAATTGTTAAGTTTGTTAAATTTAAAGACTAATAAAGAATGGAAAATAGAAATAATTGACAAAATCGGTCAATATCCTGTAGTAAATAAAATAATGCAAGAATTTAAAAACTCAAAAATAGTAAGTATAAAAAAAGTGTGAGGTCAGTATGGATTTAAGCGGCATGATGAAAGGAATGCAAAAAAAAATGCTTGATATGCAAAAAGCGGAAGAAGAAAAACGTTCGCAAACAAAAGTGATTGGAGAATCTGGTGGTGGAATAGTGAAAGTAACTATGAACGGTAATTATGACGTTATAGATTTGCATATATCCAATGCATTAAAAGATGAAGATGATGAAAACGACGATCAATGCGAAGTGTTGTCGGATTTGATTATTGCCGCATTTAAATATGCAAAAAAACAAGTGGACGAGAGCAACAATAATTCCAAATCCGATATGATAAATAACATGGGTCTGCCTTTTAAGATGCCTTTTTAATAAACAAATCTTTCCCGGTAATAAGTAAGTAATTCCGTGTTTTTTGAAAGCTTGATTTTGCTTTGTAATTTTCCGAAATCACTCACCTTCGAGTTTAATTTTATTCCGTTTTTCAAGCAAATATTTTGTTCAATTACCATATACGTTTTTAATGCAAGTTTTGTTTTGATAAATTGTAAATAAATCTCGTTTCCACCTAATATCAAGGGCTTTTTTAGTTTTTTGCTACCCAGTATTTTTAATAAATTAGCAAAATCAGTAAAAATCTTGTTACTATAATTTTGATAATTTGATTTACTCAAAACAATATAAGGTTTATTAATTTTGCCTAACACTGTTTGATAAGTCTTTCTTCCTACGATGAAACAATCAGATTCATACCCATACATTAATTCTTTTAAAAAGTTTTTATCTTCATCACTTGTAAAACTTATTTTTCCATTATTATCGGCAATAAAATAATCTGATGATACAACGATACAAGCAATAAATTTCACACCATTTTCATACATGATGAAATAAACGTGTCATAATTTTGAAAATTATTGGTAGTATGCACAGTATACAATCTACCGGAACACTCTCCTTCTTTTTTACTCGAAAAACAAGTATGTTGAGCTTTTATAAAAATTGCTATTTCTAAACCTTTATGTGATTTTATTAGTTCGTTAAGTATATCGTTACCCAATTTCTCCTGTATTTGCCCTCTACTTGCATACCAATTACATATTTCCATGTATTTATTAATTCCCAATATACTTTTTTCTTTCTTATCGGCAGAGTTAATACCTATAATAACAGATCCGATAAAAGGCATACAATGATGAATACAAATTGATTTTATTGTAATAGGGCCAAAAATTTTCAGTACTAAATTATCAATTTCCATGACCTCGAAAACTCTGATATCTGGTTTTTGAGTAAAACGACCGCTTAACAAATCGTTTACATACGTTTTAGCAACTCTCATGGGAGTATCTTTAGTTTCAGGATCGTTCTGCCAATCTATTTTTAAACTTTCTAAAAATTTAGCAAATGCCGAAGATGCATTTCGAATGATTTCTAATTTTTCTTTATCACTCAAAATTTTATAGAATTTATAAAATTTTTGCATTGATTGAATTAATTCTTTTAGAGGATAACAGAAGAGTGAGAATACATCAAATTATTGAATTCGGTGAAATTTGCTTTATAAAAAGAATTATGATAAAGGGTAATCGAGTTAAGAAATTAAAAAGTACAGTAATGCAAAAAATATTAATTAATTTAATTTTTTTTCTTTTTTGCGCCTCTTCTTTAAGTCATGCACAAAACCCTACATTTAAATCCGAGCCCTTGCCAAAAGATGTAAAACAAAAATTAATGCAACAAAAGCAATGGGCAAAAGGATGTCCGGTATCGCTAGACAGATTGTCTTTGCTGACGTTATCTTATTATGATTTTACAAAAAAAGAGCACTACGACGGAAAAATGATTGTTTTAGATGCAGTTGCGGAAAGTGTAATAAACATTTTTAAACATTTATTCGATCAAAGTTTTCCTATAGGAAATATATACCCATATAAAGATGGGGAAGGTAACCTTACCTCTTCTTTTTTTTGCCGTTCTATTACAGAAGGCGCTAAACCTTCAATTCATTCGTATGGTTTGGCAATTGACGTTAACATTACTCAAAACCCTTATCTTAATGCCGGCAATCCCAATGAAATACTTATGATTCCGCCGGAGGGTAAAGATTTTCTCAACCGAAGCAATCAGCGACCGGGAATGATAGAGTCTATAGTCGATTTATTTGCAAAAAACGGTTTTCCAATATGGGGAGGTAATTGGAACACTCCTATCGATTGGCAACATCTTCAAACTTCAAGATCAGCTGCCGAGATATTAGTAGTATTATCTTCAATTAATGCAAAAGAATTTTTTGCAAAATATTATGTGAATTATAATAATTTTATTGATAAAATGCTTAGCGATAAGCCTGATGTTTTAGAAAAAATAAAAAAATATTATACTACTCACCCTTATGAAGATTTGAACTATTTATTAAATTGTTTATCTTTAGGAAATTATTGTTAAATTAAGAGGTTTTTATATGAAGGATTATGATAATTTAAGTACAAAAAAAATTTTTGATAAAGTAAAAAAAAGTAATAGTGGTTCGGTGATAACCACTGCTTCTGCAACAATATCAGGTGTTTTGATTCCCATAATTTATATGTTACTCGATCGAATAAATGATACAAGTAACAATACGCTTATTATTGCATTGTCGGCAATATGTGGAGTAACAATAGTGTCTACTGTTATCGGAATGATAATTATGAATATAAACAAAGGGTCTTCTAATGCTTTAGAGAAAGATTTAGATGGTGTGGAAAGTTTTATTAACCAACATTTTGAAATAAAAAATGGAAAAATTATTGCAAAGGGCGATACCGATATGAGTAAAATGTCTGCAACGATGCCTAAAAAAATGATGAAATGTGTAACTACGCCTAAAAAATGATGAAAGATAGTACAAATTAATCATCTTAAGTAAAGGTTAAATCATAAATTTTGTTATAATTACCTATATTTTCTTTTTTATTACTTGATAATTCAATGAAAAATTCTAAAGCTTTTTTATTGTATGAATTCATCTTTTCAAGATAATTATTATGTAACTTAATTAAGTTACTTTTATCGCCAACTTGAAAATAAGACGTAGCTAAATAAAAAAGATGTTTTTCTTCATTCATCGTTAAATTTTCACTAATCTTAGAAGAAGAAAAAAATTTCCATTCTAATAATTTAATCATTTCATTCCAATTTTTTTCATACCAAAATATATCTGCTCTAATTTTATTGGCTTTAATGCTAAAATCATCATGTAATAATGCAATAGATATTTTGTACTCACCTAAATTTAAAAATGCGCGACTTTTCAAATAATTAGTTTCATTTATATTGATTTCATCGTGTTCTTTAAATAAACGAATAACTTTTTCAGGCTGATTATCATTTAAATAAAGATTGGCTAATTTAATTATGTTTTTTTTCTTTTGTTCTTTATTTAATTTGTATTTAACTAAATGTTCTAAAAAACGTTCCGCTTCTGAAACAAGATCAAGTCTTATCAAAAAATCGACAAGGTTTAACGATATATCTAATCCTTTCTCATCGATCGGTATAAAATCCTTAAATTTAACAAAAATATCGATTACAACTAAAGGAGAAAAATCATTTATCTTATTGTTACTGAGTATATAAATTAGCAATTTATATATTTCTTGGTTTATTTCATGGTAACCGTCAAAATAATCATGTATTTCTTTTAATAAAGATAATCCCTTATAATAATCTTGATTTTTTACATAAAGATCAGATAAAATCTTAATTAAATCCCCTTCTATATCTTCATTTTTAACTAAATTTCTTATTTGATTAAGCTCTTTAATCAGATATTCAATGTTATCAATCAATCCTTTGTTGTTTAAGTAACTAACCTTTTTTAGAATTGCTAAAGATTTGTGGTATAAGTCTTGATCATCATTAGAAACGGTATCATAAATAATAATAGCTTCGTGATGTCTATCCGATTTCATCATAAATTCGGCAATCAACAACATAAAGTTATTATGTTGGTACTTAGATAAGTGCTTTTGACTTAATATTTTTTGTATTTTAATTACCTGATCTCGATCAAAATTTCGTATTGCTTGTTTTAATTCAAGTAAAAAAAAATCAATTTCGATCCCATTATAATAATGAATAAAATTATTGCTTTCATAATTAAGATTGGTATTTTTATTTCCCAACCGAATTGAAGCGGCACCAAACCAGAAATTTATTTCGTTTAATTGATCGTAATTTAAATTGTCAATTACTATTTTTTCTATTTCTAATTTTGCTTTATTATATTTTTTGGTCAGATAAAGAGCGGCGAAGTATAAACATTGAAAATCATATTGATAATAATAACTTTTATCATAATTGTTAATGATATAATTTAAGTATGATAAAGCTTCATATGTCAGATTATTTCCTAAAAAAAATCTTACTAGATTTAACCTGGACTCAAGTGAATCGTTTTGTATTATATTATTTTTTAATTCCCAAAATTTATTATTAAAATTTTTTCCAGTATTAGACCATTGTTTGAAATTGAATGTAGATACTATTTTTGTTTTTTTTGTGGGATCATATATAAATAATTTTCCTCTGTTGATTAAAATTTTTGATTGCTGCGATGTAACATCAATTGCAGCTCCATATTGCGAATCAAGTAAATTAAAATACCCGAATTTATTATTATTTTCGATATTTATATTATTTAAATCGGCAAATGCCGCAATAATCGTTTCTTTTGTATCTGGATCGATTAATTTAACATATTCTTGAATGTTATTGAAAATCGGAATTGCAACATTTACTTTATGTAAATCCAGCTTAATGTTAGTAACATATGCTTGAATTGATTTTGTAAATTTAATTAACACTTCTTTTCCCTCGTGCTTCATTACCGGAAAGTCACTGGTATTTATTCGAAATGCCAAGTACTTACTATCGCAAATAACTTCGTAATTCCGATGACTAAAATTTTCTTCTAATAAATTATGAATTTTATTTTTACTGTTTTTATTAAAAACAAACCACAACCAACCGTTTTTATGAAAAACAGATGCTTGAATTTTACTGCTGACAAACCTTATATTAACCTGTTTTAGTTGTGAATTTATCACTTGAGATTTTAATATTGGGAGCTTTTACATCTGGCTTGGATAAAGGAAATTTTGCACAATAAACTGGATTGAAAATAGCAACAATCAATATAAAGAATAATCTAGGTTTAATTACTGCTAACATTGTTTAATAAGTAATTTTAATAACAATCAATACTACTTATAGTTAAGAAATACTTATCAAAAATTGTTATTCCGATAATAAGAATGCTTTCAAGTAAGTTAGTGCTACTACCGCTGCCGTATCAACTCTTAATATTTGTTTTCCCAAAGTAATACGCTTTACTCCTTTGTACTCTAATTCATTAAAAGAGAAGCCTCCTTCAGGACCAATCAAAATTGTTGCATTACTCATTTTAGATAATACGTCTTTCGGGTTTTCCCCTTTTCCACTTTCATCACAAATTACCACATTGCTTTTATATTTTTGACAAGCTTCATAAAATGTTATTTTATATTTCCAATTTTTGGAAAAGTGATCCTTTCACATTGTTCTGCAGCTTCTATTACACATTTTTCAAGCTTTGATATATTCAATTTCCTTACTATGGTATTATTGGTTAACAGAGGCTGTAATTTTGTCACCCCTAATTTGGTAGCTTGTCTTGCAATCTTGTGTAAAGCATCCCATTTAGTTAATCCAAAACATAGGCATAATTCCTTATCTTGTGTTGCTTTTACAAGATTATGACAGACTTTTAGAATAACTTTGTTCTTATTAATTTCTTCAATTAACGATACCCATTCTCCATGTTTTTCATTAAAAATATTAACTTTTTGACCAATTTTTGATCTCATTACATTTTTTAAGTAATGAGTTTGATTAACGTCATCTAATTCAATTAAATCATCAACGTTTATCGTTTGATTTACAAATAACCTAATTTCACCCATATAATAAAAAACAATACCTAGGAAGATTTATATCACCAATACTAGTAATAACAAAAAGAATATGATATATCCAAAAAATATGTAAAATTAGATTTAGACTGTGATAGGATTATTAACCAATGTGTTATATACTTTATTTTTATGTTAATATTAAGATATTATGAATACTGGAAGTGACGTTTTGACAAAATTTAAAGAAAGAAAAGATAAAGTAAAAAGTGAATTTAATGAATTTAACGATCAACAATTATATAATGCAATTAACAGATGGGATATTTTTCAATATGTCAAATCCAAAAAATTTGCTCAATTTTTAGTTAATTTGAATAAAAAGCAATACGAAATATTTCATAAAATATTTTTTAGTATTAATGATGAAAAAAAGTATTATAAGCCTTTTATAGAAAGTTTGGAAAAAGGTTTTACTGAAGAAGAAACAAGAAATCAAAATATAAGTGATGAAGAAAAACAAAAAACTCAATCATTATGGCAAAATTTTGAAGAAGAACTAAAAGAATCTTTTAATAAAGCAAATAAACAAGAACATAGGCATGATGACATGAAGTTACAACAATTATTTCAGCAATTACAAGTAAACAAACATGGAGCATTAGATAAATTATCTGAATTTATGTCCGATAAAATAGGTTTCGACCCTAAACACCCTATGAAATCGTTATCTAAATTTCTTCCGGGGGGAAATAAAGAAAATAAAAATAAAGCTGTTTCTGATAGCGAACTTGATTTCGGCGGCGGTCAAGCAAAAAGTTTATTAATAGGAGAATTAACAGGTAAAATTCTAGGTTTTAGCACGATTGCTTCTTTAGGTTATTTAGCCCCAGTAATTTTTCCTTTATATGCTATCCACAAAGTTCTGCCGGAAGGCATTTTACCGATAATAGGTGGAACGAAAGTAGATAGCTTGTTGGCCGAAGGAACTGCCTGGAACCCTGTTGGTAAAGATACCAAAATGTTGATAGGTAAAAATACTTGCCATACAGGAGCATTAAAAGAACAAAGAGAAAAAAATCAGCAACAATCGCAAATAATTAAATAAGTTTTATTACTTGACTATATCGGAATTTTTTAGAGAATTAGTTATTAGTATTTTTTATATATGACAGTTAAAATCAGGTTAGCAAGGCAGGGATCAAAAAAAAGGCCTTTTTATAAGATAGTAGTAGCAAATAACCTTGCTCCGCGTGATGGAAAATTTAAAGAAAAAATCGGTACTTATAATCCGTTATTGGCAAAAGACAATCCTGAAAGAATAAAAATTAATAAGGAAAGGTTTAATTATTGGATAGGAGTTGGCGCTCAACCCACAGAAAGGGTACGTAAATTTATCAAAATATACAATTTGAATGAGGCTTAAAGAAGTCGCGTTAATTACTTCTCCACGTGGTTTAAAAGGAGAAATTTCATTGGTTTGTTATTTATCTGATTATTTATCTTTAAAAAATTATTCTCCTTTAACGGATAAAGAAAACGAATACTGGATAACTAGCGTTAATATGCTTGGTAAGCGTTTAATAGCCAAAGTAAAAAATATTGATTCCAGAACCGAAGCAGAGAAATTACGAGGTAGAGTTTTATTTGCTGACAGTGTCAAATTTCCCGTTCTCGATTCGGATGAATTCTTTCCCGACGATTTGTTAAACATGAAGATTAAGCTAAAGGACGGAAAAGATTACGGAATAATAAAACAATGCTATAACTTTGGCGCAGGAGAGATAATTGAAATCACTCTACATGATTCGTGCAAGACAATCATGTTACCTTTCGATAAAAATTATTTTCCAAATCTTGATAAAAGTTCCAAGATAGCAGTTCTTAATTTGCCAGAAACCATATGATTTTTCACGTAGACATAATAACTTTATGTCCTGAAGCATTTCCTGGTTCTTTAAAATCTTCTGTAATAGGGAAAGCATTAGAAAAAAAAATTTGGTCGATGAGTATTATCAATCTTCATGATTTTTCTCAAAAAAAGAATAACAGAGTCGACGATAAACCCTATGGTGGCGGTCCGGGAATGGTTATCAGACCAGATGTTATTTCCGGTGCAATAGATTATTTGTTAAAAAAAAGGCCTAAGAACACTACTATCGTTTATATGAGTGCAAGAGGAAAGCTATTAAAGCAAAATATGGTCAAACAATTTTCTCTGCTTGAAAATATTATTATTTTGTGCGGCCGTTTTGAAGGGATTGACCAACGCATTATCGATGTATATTCTATAAAAGAAATTAGTATAGGTGATTATATATTAGCAGGCGGTGAGTCAGCAGCAGTTGTTTTTTTAGAATCTTGTATTAGGCTTCTTCCAGGGGTCTTGGGAAATTTTAATAGCATTGAAAAAGAAAGCTTTTCTGCCCATGATATGCTGGAATATTCACAGTATACTAAACCTTATGAATGGAATAATATAAAAGTTCCTGATGTTTTACTTTCGGGGAACCACAAATTAGTTAAAGTATGGCGTATGAAAAATTCTGTTAAAATAACAAAAGAGAACCGTCCAGAGCTTTGTGAGGAATAAATTATGTTTAATTTATTGGAAGAATACAATAACGAGCAGATGAAAAAATTGTCCGAAGGGAAGCAAATTATAGATTTTCGTGCTGGCGATACTTTAGAGCTTGTTTTGCGAGTTGCTTATGGTGAAAACGAACGTTTGCAAAGATTTACTGGTTTATGTATCGCTCGAAAAAATCGCGGTTTACACTCTTCTTTTATCTTGCGTAAAGTCGATAAAAATGGTGGTGCGGTCGAGAGATTATTTCCTTTATATTCTCCCGTAATTAAAGAAATGAAAGTTATTAGGTATGGTGCCGTAAGAAGGGCCAAAATTTATTATATACGTAACTTGTTTGGTAAAGCTGCAAGAATTAAAGAGCGTAAAAAAATTCAAAATAAATCTTAAATACAATTTGTCGAAGCTATTTTTGTATTAATCAAACATAATTTCCATTACAATCTATATAAGAAATTTTTCTGGTTTAAAACATAAGGATTTTATTTAAGAAATTTACTTTTGTGATATATTTTATTTAGATGAGGAAAGTTATGCAAAGTTTAGATGAACAATTATTTAAAGCAGTAAAACATGGTGATTTAAATCAAGTTAAGCAATTACTTGATGTCGGAGCAGACATTTATGCAATTGACAATGCTCAAAATAGTCTTTTGCACATTGCTGCAGAATTGAGAAATCTAGAAATTTTTCAGGCTATTATCAATCAACATAATCAATTTCTGAAAAAAGATGGTGTTAAACAGGAAAAATGTTCTTTGATTAATAGAAAAAATAGGGAAGGTAAAACTCCATTACATGAAGTAGCAAAACTCAGCGATTTTGAAATGGTTAAGCTTTTGATTGAAAATGGTGCCGAAATTAATGAGAAAGACCGGGGTAATAGAACGCCTTTACACTATGCAGCAAATTTCTTTCATGTGGCAGTAATTGAATTTTTGCTTGAAAAAGGTGCCAAAGCAGATATACCATTTTTAGCTAGTATAATAAGCAAAGGAAGAATTGAAATTATCGCAAAGTGTTTAATTTATGTTTGTGAAAATAAAGAAGTAGAAGCAATCAACATAATTAATTTTTATGTAAAAAATAAATATAGGGTAAACGAACAAGAATTACTTAAAGAATTACTGAAACAAAAGGGATTAAATGTTAATTCACCTAGAAGCTTGCAAGAAATTTTGAGTATTAAAATTTCAAACGAATTAAAGAGTAATATTAGTGAAAAAAGTTTATTAGGTAAGGTAGCAGAATTACCATTACCAATAGAATTGAAAAAGTACTTGTTACAAGCGAACAATTTTGCTGTTTTTTATCAATTTTTAGAATTGGTTAAAGATCACCCGGATAAATATAAAGGAGTAAATCCTTTAATAACGGCAGTAAAGTATGAACATTGGGAAATAGTTAAGTTTTTAGTTGAAAACGGTGTCGATTTAAATGTGAAAGTAAAAATTTCCTATGATGATTTACATGGAAGAATTACTTTCTATCAAACCTTGTTGTATTTTGCAGTAAGGAATCAAAATGAAGAGATGGTAAGTTTTTTACTTGAAAAGGGAGCAAAGGTTAATAGCAGTGTAAATAAAGATATTTTGCATGTTGCTTTACAAATGGGAAATAAGAATATCATAAAAATTTTAATTGATCATGGAGCAGATGTTAATGAAAGGTATGGTCAAAAAGTACATTGTTTAACCAGCTGTTGTGCTCTTTTTATACTTAACTTTAGTTTTATTTTTTTACCTATGTTAATCTTGGAAACGGATATCTTCAAAAGTTTTAATTTAGCTTCTGTTTTCAGTTTAACATCACTTATTCTTCCCCTGATCTGCGTGATGATAAGTGCGGTTGGAACTAAAATCGAATTTGCTTCTGTCAAACGTTTAGTTTGTGATCTTAAGCAGGAGGCCGCGTAATAATTTCATTTTTTGCTAACCTGAGGTTTTTTTAATAAATGCATTAACCATAGAATCTATTCCCCGTGCAATTTTATGCAGCGGTGCATCCAACATATATGCTGGGGAAGAAAATATGTTATTTTTTTGATCGAAATAATAATTATCCGCCGTACAATTTTTATGTTTTCCTCCAAGGTTTGTAATTAAGTTATTTTTATCTTCTCCGATTGTGACCTCGGGCGAAGTATAGCCGCTTAATGCCGCAGTTATTATTGCTGGAGCGATACAAATTGCACCGATAGGCTTTTTTACTTGCCAAAAATCGATTAATAAATTTTTTAATTGGGGTATTACTTGCGTATTTTTTTTATTTATTGCTAAATCGGATAAATTTTGTGCAGCTCCAAAACCTCCGGGTAATATTATTCCGGCAAAATCTTTTTCTTGCATTTTAGTCAAATCTTTTATTTTTCCGCGAGCAATTCTTGCCGATTCTACCAATATGTTGCGTTTTTCTTCTTGATTTTCATCTGTTAAATGATTTTTCACTGATAAATTTTTATCGGGTGCAAAGCATTGAATCTCTGCTTTTGCTTTATCTAGCGACAATAATGTTAAAACTGATTCTCTGATTTCTGAGCCGTCCAAGTGACCGCATCCCGAAAGAATTACTGCAATTTTTACCATTTTGATATATAATAATTGTGATTTTTATATTATGCTTTTGCTGAAAAAAGTCTATTGTTTTGAAATTTCATGAAAAGAACAGGTGTTTATCCCGGTACTTTCGATCCGGTAACTTTCGGTCATGTCGATATTATTAAAAGGGCGGTGGCTTTAGTCGATTGTTTGATTATTGCAGTAGCCGCCAACGTAAGTAAAAAGCCGCTTTTTTCCATTGATTTGCGAACGGAAATGGTGCGAGAAGAGATAGATTCAATAAATAACGATAAAATAATCGTGAAAGAATTTTCCGGATTGTTAGTTGATTTTGCATCTAAAAATAATGCAACGTTAATTGTAAGAGGTTTAAGGGCGGTTTCCGATTTCGAATACGAGTTTAAAATGAGTTGGGTGAATCACAAGCTTAATAACGAAATAGAAACGGTATTTTTACCGTCTTCTAAAGATACTCAATTTATTTCTTCTAATTTTGTTAAAGAAGTTGCATTCTTAGGTGGTGATATAAGTAAATTTGTACCGAAGCACGTAATAACAAAATTTGACAACGTTTCGTCTTAATTTTTCTTCGGTTTATTATAATTACCTACTTAGGTAATAAATAATTATTACTCTTAAATAAAAAACGGTCAGTAAAATGTTTTTTTAAATGCTCAAATATTTAACCTATTTGTCTGTCGTATTATTGCTAACTGGGTGTTCCAGCACGATTGAAAGATTAGTAGATATGGGAAAATCCCCTATCTTAAGTGAAACTAATTTTCATGAATATGAAGCGGAAAGCGACGATAAAATAAAATATTATAATTCTTTATGGAAGCCTAAATCAAGGTATTTTTTTAAGAGTAATCGTATTGGAGATATTATAAAAGTGAATATTAACGTATCGGATAATGCCAAGTTGGAAAATGAAAGTAAACGATCGAGAAAAACAACGGAAAATTTACCGATACCGAAAATTTTCAGTGTTAATCGTTTATTGTCCAATGTTACAGATTCTTTATTAGATTTAAAATCGAACAATAGCAATTTAGGTAACGGTAAAATTAACAGAAATGAAAAAATAAATACGCAAATTGCCGCATCGGTAATTAAAATTTTACCAGGGGGGAATCTCGCAATTAAAGGTAGCCAAGAGATCAAAGTTAATTTTGAAGTTAGGCAAATTTACCTGAGTGGAATAATTAGGCCGGAAGATATAAATGTGGATAATACAGTCGATTCGGCAAAAATTGCCGAATTAAGAGTATCTTACGGAGGTAAAGGCCATATTTCCGATGTACAACAACCACGTTTGGGAACGCAATTGGTCGATATTCTCTCACCTTTTTAATCCTTATTTAATCGAGAATTAATATTTTTATTATAAAGTTACTTAGTATAATGCCGATACGATTTATTATCATATTGTTTTTTTTATTTCGTTCTTTATTTTCTTATGCATTGGAAATAGATAATATTTTAGGGCTCGATCTATTTATAGAAGAAGAACAAGAGGAGGAAGTGAGCGATCCGTTCGAGAATGTCAACCGTGCTGTTTTTAAATTTAATGCCGCTATAGATAAAGCGATTTTATATCCGATTGCTCGATATTATTCCGACATCAAATCGGAATTTTTATCCGATTTAATAGAAAATTTTTCAAATAACCTTAGCGAATTCAGTAATTTTATTAATGCAATTTTACAACGAAAATTTCATCTTGCAATTAATGCATTTTGGCGATTTTATATTAATTCTACTATTGGTTTGGCAGGTCTTTTTGAAATTGCCGAAACGTTGGGAATGAAGAAGAATAGGTTGAGTTTTGAGAACACGCTGATTTTTTACGGTGCCAAAAAAGGCCCATACCTTGTTTTGCCGTTTTATTTTCCTTTGTCGTTACGTAATGTGTTTGCTTCAGTATTGGAAGTATGTGTTAACCCTATATTTCATGTTATCAATAATGTTTTTATTTCTCTTGTTCTGGGTTTAACATTTTTAATTTCCAAACGTGAAGAAATGTTAGCAATGGATCTTAATACTGGTATTGACCCTTATGCCAAATGGCGTAGTATTTTTAATCAGGCAAACAAAATATGAAATTTCTTTTTTTTACTTTTTTTATCTTATTCTCATTTAAGATGAATTGCAGTGATTGTGGCAACCATGTTTTATTTATAAAAGAAATTTATGAAGACTGTGATTTGATAATTAATTCGAAAAAAACAGACAAAGAAAAATTGGAATTAATAGAAGAAATTATCATAGATAACATAGACAGTAAAAACGTTATTGCCCTTGTATTGCGTGATTATTGGGTCAATGCTTCGAAAAAAGAAAAGGATGATTTTACCGAAGAATATAATAAATACATAAAGCAGAGTTATGCTTCTCTTGTTAAGCAATATTTTGGCAAAATGGATATTGTTAGAACCACATCTATTAAAAAGTTACAATGCGTAACTAATGCGAGGTATATGTACCAAGATTCTCCCGTCTATGTTTCTTATTTTACCATAGAAAAAGGAGATAAAATTCAAATATACGATGTTGCCGTAGAAGGAATTAGAATGGGAATAGTACATCGCGATCAGTTCAAGTCGGTATTGTTAAATAGCGGTTTGAATGGTTTAATTGAAAAATTAAGGGAAGAGAATAATAGATAAAATGTACGTATCTATGCCGCATTGGCCTAAACCTTTAGGTAAACGGCCGATAAAATATAATTTGGAAAATGTTTCCAAATTACTGAAAAGACTTGATCATCCGGAAAAAAAGATTCCTCCCGTAATTCATGTTGCCGGTACTAATGGCAAAGGTTCTACTATTGCTTTTATGAAACGTGTTCTTATTGAAAGCGGTTATAAAGTTCACGTTTATATATCGCCCCACTTAGTTTATTTTAACGAAAGAATAACACTGGCAAATGATTGTATTTCCAGTCCTTATTTATATGATATTTTGGAAGAATGTAGATATGTGTCGAGTGATATGGAAGTAACTTTTTTCGAAGGTACGACCGCTGCAGCTTTTTTAGCATTTTCCAAGGTGAAAGCTGACGTTGTTTTGATAGAAACCGGCATGGGAGGAAGGTTAGATGCAACTAACGTCATACAAAAACCATTATTGACGGTGATAACTCCTATTTCATTAGATCATCAAGAATGCTTAGGTAATTCGATCGAATTGATAGCAGCTGAAAAAGCGGGTATAATAAAACGAGATTCCACTTGCATTATTTCGGAGCAAGAAGAATTGGCGCGTAAAGTATTGGAAAGTTATGCAATAAAACGTCGTTCTCACGTCTACCGAAAAGGTTTCGAATGGAACTGTATGAAACAAAACAATCAAATGATTTTTGAATCGGCACAAGAAGAAATAGAACTTCCTCTTCCATCGCTTGAAGGGGAACATCAAATTATTAATGCCGGTACGGCAATAGCGGCATTGACGATTCTTGCCAAAAAATATAATTATGAAATCGATTATCGAGATATGGTGGGTGGAATAACAGATACTAAATGGCCGGCAAGACTTGAAAAAATTACATCTGGTAAATTGGCCGATTTATTACCAGAAGCTTTTGAAATTTTTTTCGATGGTGCGCATAATATCGCTGGTGCAAAGGCTATTGCTAATTGGGCGAAAAAACAAAATAAAGAAATATACCTTATAGTAGGTATGACGAAAGATCGTGATACCCAATCATTTTTAATGTTATTAAAACCTATAATAAAATTTTTATTTTGTGTGTGCGTACAATCCGAACCTAGAAGTCAAACTGCTCGATCGATTCATTTATCGGCAACGAAAATAGGAATAAATGCAAAAGAATGTGAATCTTTAACTTCCGCTTTTAATGAAATTAAAAATTTAGCTAAAGAAGGAATAGTATTGATTTGCGGTTCGTTATTTTTAGCGGGCGACGTGCTTAAGCAAAATTGGTAATATAAAAACCTTCCACAAGCTATATTCGATATATTATACTGATAGATTTATACTGTTTATGTTTAATTTTATTACGACCTTGAAAACTTGTTTAAAAATATCGTTAACCGATAATTCGGTAATTGCCGTTACTGATTGTGATTGCAATTTAATTATTGAGGGCATAGAGTATTTTGCTGGTAACAGTTTCGAATATGGTAATATAAAAAATAGCTCTTCTCTTGATGTAGATAATTTACGAATTAAATCTTTTATAAGTAGTAACGTTATTACTGAAAGCGATATTTTAGCCGGAAAGTATGATCGGGCTCGAGTAGAAATTTTTCAAATAAATTATGAAAATCTGACACAAGAAAAAAATATTTTGAAATTCGGTATTATCACCGAGATAAAAATTATAGATAATCAATTTATTGCTGAAATCAGCGATTTTAGTAAAAAAACCGAACAACAAATAACCGATACTTTCTCTCCATATTGCCGAGCCAAATTTTGCGATCATTTATGTAAATTGGATATAAATAATTTCATGCATCGCGGATTGGTTAGCAAGGTTACAGTACCGAATAAAAAATTTGTTGATATTTCTTTAAGTCAGGCTCAAAATTATTACAGGTATGGTGTAGTAAAATTTTTGAGCGGTAAAAATAAAAATCATTCTTTCGAGGTAAAACAAAGTTCCGTTAATGAAATAGAATTGTTTTTTTCTACTCCTTATGAAATCAAATTCGGTGACTGTTATACCGTATTCGCTGGTTGTGATAAGTTGTTTACAACTTGTGCCGATAAATTTAGTAATGTAGTAAATTTTCGAGGAGAGCCTCATATACCGGGTATACAAAAATTATTTTGAGAATAAATTATGAAAGATTTTATTCCCATCTTGTTACAAGCTACCGAATCTGCAGCAAAAGCTTCAGCTAAAGTTAAGGGTTACGGTAATCAATTATTGGCTGATAAATTAGCAGTGGACGAAATGAGAAAGATTTTATCCGAAGCTCCTTTTTTAGGTACTGTCATAATTGGTGAAGGCGAAAGAGATAAAGCTCCGATGCTTTATATCGGTGAAAAAGTCGGGAACGGTAACGGGATAGAAGTCGATATAGCACTTGATCCGTTAGAAGGAACAGCCATTTGTGCTAATTTGGGTGAAGGGGCTATGTCCGTTCTTGCATGTGGTCCGAAAAATTCTTTTTTATATGCTCCCGACTTATACATGGAAAAAATTGCTGTAGGTAAAGGTTTACCGAGCAAAATTGTTAGTTTGGAATATTCCCTTGAAAAAAACTTAAATAATGTTGCTGAAGTTAAAGGTATTCATGTATCAGATTTAACGGTTGTAGTTTTAGATCGTACGAGACATAGTGAATTAATTAGTAATATTAGAAAGATCGGTGCTAGAATTAAGTTGATTACGGATGGTGATATTGCTGCAATTCTCGGAATATTATTAAACGATGATCATGATATTTATATTGGGACGGGTGGTGCTCCCGAAGGAGTTTTAACTGCAAGTGCGCTAAGAAATTGTGGGGGACAAATGGAAGGAAGGTTGATTTTTGTTGACGATGTACAAAAAGAACG
Organism: Rickettsiaceae bacterium H1; assembly: GCA_018101195.1. Classification (GTDB taxonomy): domain Bacteria; phylum Pseudomonadota; class Alphaproteobacteria; order Rickettsiales; family Anaplasmataceae; genus JACDQH01. Next base: position 32,160 of record JACDQH010000004.1, on the reverse strand, counting down.
TGCTTATGCAATGGGAATTAGTGAAATTGATAAAATTTATTCTTGTTGCGATTTAGTGCGAAATGATGAAACGATTTTAGTAATTACCGGTGTTACCGATGGCAATTTATTACGAGGAGTAAAAAAAAATAATACATATTCGCTTGTTATTGGTAAAAATGAAGTGCAATTTTTGAAAAAGTTATCTTTCTGAAAAATAATTAATTTAACTTTACTTTCTTATTTCTTTCTATATTAATAATATGGATATTTCATAGGAAGAGGATAAAAAATGGAAAAAAATTTTAATTACAATAGTAAGGTTGTAACTATAAAAGTTGCTTCTAAGAAAAATCGGTCTAAAACAGTTAATGTTTTCTCTATCTATCATTGTGCTAAGGAAAATAAGAAAGATCGTCCTATTACGTTTGCATTTAACGGTGGTCCGGGCGGCTCTAGCGCATTGTTAAATTTTGGTGGCATTGGTCCCGAACGTATTCAAAGAAAAGACGACAAAAAAATTATACCGCCAATTTCTTTGGAAAAAAACCCGGAATCTTGGATCGAATTTACCGATTTGGTTTTTATCGATGCACCTGGCACCGGTTATAGTGTTTTTAATGGTGAAGATGGTAGTAGCATTTTGGAAAATTTTACTGATTTTTGGGGTGTCCAGGAAGATTTGGAAGCTTTTATTTTGTTTATTAAAGAATTTCTTATCAGAGAAGAAAGAAGTCGTTCTCCCGTATTTTTATGTGGCGAAAGCTACGGAGGGCTTAGAGTAGCAGCTTTATCTAGTTTATTACCCAAAAAAGATGTTCATGTAAATGGTGCGATACTTGTTTCACCTGCTTTAAGTTACCAATTGCTTTTAACTTCAAATAGATTTGTATCGCTTTTAACTCCTTATTTGGTAACTTTACCTTCTTATGCTGCGACAGCATATTTTCATAATAAAGGAAGCCTTGTTAATGAATCTTCCGCAGAAGCTGCATCTAAAAAAATGGAAGAATTTGTTTATGAAGAAGCGTTGCCGAAGCTTGCTCTCGGTGATCGTTTTTCGGAAAAAAGTAGAAAAGTTCTTTATTCTCAAATTGCTTCGATGATCGGTTTAACAGATGATATTGTTGAAAGAAATCGTGGGAAAATTACGGTTGATGTTTTTGCAAAAAATTTACTTAAAGATGAGAATCTTATTGTTACGACATTTGACTCCAGCATAACTTTCGTTGATTTTATACCTGAAACTGACGAATACATCGATCCTTATGCTGGAAGTTCTCCAGAATATACTTCTTTCTTTTATGATTATATTCGTTCTATCGGTTTTATACCTCCTCTCATTCCATATAAATTTCTAAATTTCGAAACTGAACCGAAATGGAATTTTTCTTCGGGTATAAGTGATAGTGGAGCAGGAAAGCAAGGTTTTGTCAGTGAAATTGAAAATTTTAAATTAGCACTTACTTCTTCCCCTGGTTTCGGTGCGTTAATAGTTCACGGATTATACGATTTGGCTACTCCTTGGGGAGGCAGTAATTTTGCTTTGAGTCAAATGTATCTTGATTCGAGAGTAAAAAATAACGTCTCTCTATCCTTGTTTGAAGGAGGTCATCCTTTTTATTTACATAATGATGCTTCGGTGAAATTCAAAAAATTAGCTCAAGATTTTTATCAAAATCAATTACAATTAATTATGTAAAGTTGATTTATAAGAATTTTTTATTTTAATTTTTACAAGATTAATATAATTTATAATATTAATCTTGTTCGCTGTTATGGCTGAATTTTCAATAGAAAAAGATAATTTATTTCTATGCAAAAAATGGTTGATTCTTGCAGTTGTAGCATTATCTTTTTCTGGGCTATTATCTATTTTTATCATTTTATTACGAATTCCATTTTTAAATCATTTAATTAACGGAAACGATATTTTTGGTTCTGCGTTAGTTATACATGTCAACCTTTCCGTTTTAGTATGGAATTTATCGATGATTTCCTTGATGTGGTCGATGATTGTCAAATTTCGTTGTCCGATACACATTACAGATATTATATGGTGGCTATCATTAATAGCTACTTGTTTTATCGGATGTTCTATTTTTTTTTCGGAAACCGAAAGTATAAAAAATAATTATATTCCTATTTTGCATAGTTTTATTTTTTTATTAGGCTTAGGAATTTTTGCTACCGCTATTTTTTTTAATTCGGTGATAACGATTTTATTTTCTAGCATAAGAAATTCTTATGAATTGGGAATATATTTTACCGCTTTATTTATTTTAATATCGTTTATATGCTTTGTATTGGCTTATATTACTATTCCCGACGGAATCGATTTATATCATTTTTATGAATATTTGTTTTGGGGAGGAGGTCATGTAATGCAATTTGCTTATACTCAAGCATTTATTGTTGTTTACATGATGATTTTAAATATTAAGAAATCTAAATTTTTTGATTTTTGTTTTTTGATAAATTTTTTTTTAATTTTACCTACAATTATTATCTATTTTTTATATCCGGTTCACGATTCTATTTTGATCGATTTTTTTACGTTGCACATGAAATTTATCGGAGGTTTATTACCTTTAATAATAGTATGTTACGGAATAAAAAAATTGTTTAGAAGTAAAAACATAGCTTTGTTTTGGTCTGTTTTTTTGTTTCTTCTCGGCGGTTTTTTGGGGATAAATGTCAATGGTATTCATGCAACTAATGTTCCGGCGCATTATCACGGCTCTATAGTAGGTATAACAATCTCTTTAATGGGGTTATCTTATTTTTTATTACCTAAGTTTAATCTAAAAAAAGTAAGTGCTAAATTAGCTAATTTACAAATTTCAATTTATGGTACGGGGCAGTTTTTACATATATCGGGTTTAGCCTGGATGGGCGGATACGGTGCATTGCGTAAAACACCCGGAGTCGAATTACCTTTAGGTGCTAATATTGCAAAAGCTATATTTATTATAGGAGGTATGGTAGCAGTTATCGCAGGTTTGATGTTTGTTTTATTAATGATTAATTCTTTTTTACAAAGACGGAATCATATCTTAGTTTAAAATTTTTCTTGTAGTGTGTTATTTACCTGTTATAGTTATAATGAAAATAATATACTCAAATAAATTATAAAAATGTATAAGGAGTTATAAATTGCCTAGAAAATTTATGGTACATCATGGCGATGTAGAAAAAGCATTAAGGAATATGAAAAAAAGCATGCAGCATGAATGTAGGGTGATTAGTAAAAAAGAGTTTTTTAAAAAGCCTTCCGATAAAAAACGTGAAGTAAAGATAGCGTTACAAAGAAAATTAAAAAGAATTCACAATTAATTTCAAAAAATTAAAATTAATAAGTTTTGTCATTACTTAGTTTCTCAATATACTTTCATCAATTAAGAATTATGTCTTGTTAAGAATATTAAATGTCTGATGGTATATCAATCGTTTATATGATTTTTATTATAAATTGATTATTGACAGTGTTTTTTCAATATAGTAGCTTAGTCCCATAGCAAGTTGTTTGATAAGTAAATAAACAAATAAGATTAAAATAAGGTAAAAGATTAAATATCTTTAATTTAAATCTGAACTGAGAACAAATTTAGTTCTGTATGCAATTTTAATCTCAAGTTATTCCATAAATAAGCAAGGGTGTTCAGTGGATGCCTTGGCGTTAAGAGGCGATGAAGGACGTGACAGGCTGCGATAAGCTGCGGGTAGCTGCCAATAAGCTTTAATCCGCGGATTTCCGAATGAGGAAACTCAAACAGTTTACTGTTTATCATATACTGAATTTATAGGTGTATGAAGTAATACCTAGCAAACTGAAATATCTAAGTAGCTAGAGGAAAGGAAATTAACAAGACTCCGTTAGTAGTGACGAGCGAACGCGGATCAGGCCAGTAATTATATATATAAAAACTAGAATATTTTGGAAAAAATAACATCATAAGGTGATAGTCCCGTATAGGTAAAAAATATATAATTCTTGATTAAAGCGGAACACGTGAAATTCCGTTTAAATATAGGGGGACCATCCTCTAAGCCTAAGTACTACTTAACGACCGATAGTGAACAAGTACCGTAAGGGAAAGGTGAAAAGAACCCCGGTGAGGGGAGTGAAATAGATCCTGAAACTGAATACCTACAAACAGTTGGAGCTTTTGCATATTTTTATTTTAGTGATTTATCATTTAAATTTTTATATGTGTGAAGTGACAGCGTACCTTTTGCATAATGGATCAGCGAGTTAATCTGTTGAGCAAGCTTAAGCCGTTAGGTGTAGGCATAGCGAAAGCGAGTCTGAATAGGGCGTTAAGTTTAACGGATTAGACCCGAAACCAAGTGATCTAACCATGGCCAGGCTGAAGATACAGTGAAATGTGTTGGAGGGCCGAACCCACTGTTGTTGCAATAACAGGGGATGAGCTGTGGTTAGGGGTGAAAGGCCAATCAAACTTGGAAATAGCTGGTTCTCCGCGAAATCTATTGAGGTAGAGTGTTATGTTAATATTATTAGGGGTAAAGCTCTGGATGAGCTAGGGAGAGTAATATCTTACCAAACTCAACCAAACTAAGAATACTAATTTATAGTTTCATAACAAACACACTGCGGGTGCGAAATCCGTAGTGGAGAGGGAAACAGCCCAGATCGCCAATTAAAGTCCCTAAATTATAACTAAGTGTGGAAGGAAGTAAAAAAGCCAATACAGCTAGGAGGTGGGCTTAGAAGCAGCCATCCTTTAAAGAAAGCGTAACAGCTCACTGGTCTAAATAAGCTTTTTTGCACCGAAAATGTACCGGGGCTCAAGTTATATACTGAAATTGCGGGCTCCTTTTGGAGCGGTAGCGGAGCGTTTCGTAAGTCGTTGAAGGTAATCTGTAAAGATTATTGGAGATATCGAAAGTGAGAATGCTGATATGAGTAGCGATAAAAAATGTGAAAAACATTTTCGCCGAAAATCTAAGGTTTCCTGTGTAAAGTTAATCTGCGCAGGGTTAGTCGGCACCTAAGACGAGGTCGAAAGAAATAGTCGATGGAAATCAGGTTAATATTCCTGAACCTACGGGAAGTGACAAGTTTTGTAAGTAGTAATTCTTTACTGGATTAGAATTGCTATAAAAAAACTTCAAGAAATAGCTCCCGTATATAGGCCGTACCGTAAACCGACACAGGTAGATAGGTAGAGTATACTAAGGCGCTTGAGAGAACAGTATTGAAGGAACTCGGCAAATTGCATCTGTAACTTAGGGACAAAGATGATCTTTTTTTGGGCAACCAAAAATAGATGACACAAAAGAGGGGGTAGCGACTGTTTACTAAAAACATAGGGCTCTGCTAACACGTAAGTGGATGTATAGGGTCTGACGCCTGCCCGGTGCTGGAAGGTTAACAGGAGGTATGAAAGTTCCGAATCGAAGCCCCAGTGAACGGCGGCCGTAACACTGACGGTCCTAAGGTAGCGAAATTCCTTGTCGGGTAAGTTCCGACCTGCACGAATGGCGTAACGACTTCTCCACTGTCTCCAATACTGACTCAGCGAAATTGAATTCCCCGTGAAGATGCGGGGTACCTGCGGTTAGACGAAGAGACCCCGTGCACCTTTACTATAGCTTTACATTGATATTATAAATATTATGTGCAGAATAGGTGGGAGGCTTTGAAGTTATGACGCCAGTTGTGATAGAGCCTACTTTGAGATACCACCCTTAATTTTTGTAATATCTAACTAGAATCCATTATCTGGATTTAGGACCGTGTATGGTGGGTAGTTTGACTGGGGCGGTCGCCTCCTAAAAGGTAACGGAGGCGCGCAAAGGTAAGCTCAAGCTGGTTGGAAATCAGTTGTAGAGTGTAATGGCATAAGCTTGCCTGACTGTAAGGCTGATAAGCCGCACAGAGACGAAAGTCGGTCATAGTGATCCGGTGGTTCTGTATGGAAAGGCCATCGCTCAACGGATAAAAGGTACGCCGGGGATAACAGGCTGATGGTGCTTAAGAGTTCATATCGACGGCACCGTTTGGCACCTCGATGTCGACTCATCACATCCTGGGGCTGAAGCAGGTCCCAAGGGTTCGGCTGTTCGCCGATTAAAGTGGTACGTGAGTTGGGTTTAGAACGTCGTGAGACAGTTCGGTTTCTATCTGCCGTAGGTGTTGGAAATTTGAGAGGACTTAACTCTAGTACGAGAGGACCGAGTTGAACATACCGCTTGTGTACCAGTTGTTACGCCAGTAGCATAGCTGGGTAGCTACGTATGGACAGGATAACCACTGAAAGCATCTAAGTGGGAAGCCCACCTCAAAAATAAATTTCCCCATTAGGGTCGTGGCAGACTACCACGTCGATAGGCCGGATGTGTAAGCATGGTAACATGTTCAGCTAACCGGTACTAATAACCCGATTGATTTATCGAATAATTTTGATTTCTTGCATACAGTACTAAATTTGTTCTATTCTTATTTGTTAATGTATTTTGTCTGGCTTGGTGGTTATAGCAAAATGGAAACACTCGATACATTTCGAACTCGAAAGTGAAAACTTTTAGCGCTGATGATACTATAATATGGGAAAGTAAGTCGCTGCCAAGCTTTGCAAAATACATGTTTACTTGATTAATAAAAATATATAAATGTCTGATAGTATAGTTCCTGTTTTAATCCAAGACGAACTACAAAATTCTTACCTTTCTTATGCGATGAGCGTAATAGTTAGTCGGGCTATTCCTGATGTTCGAGATGGATTAAAACCGGTACACAGAAGAATTTTATATGCCATGTACGAATCGGATTGTACATGGGGAAAACAATTTAGAAAATCTGCTCGTATTGTCGGTGAAGTTATGGGTAAATACCATCCACATGGTGATACGGCAATCTATGATTCTTTAGCCCGTATGGCACAAGATTTTTCTTTATATATACCTTTAATCGATGGTCAGGGAAATTTTGGTTCGATTGACGGAGATGCTCCTGCAGCAATGAGGTATACCGAAGTAAGGTTGGCAAAGGCGGCAAGTTTTATGTTAATTGACCTTGATAAAGATACGGTTGATTTTAAGCCGAATTATGACGGTTTGGAATTTGAGCCCGTAGTTTTACCTTCCATAGTGCCCAATTTATTATTAAACGGTTGTAACGGTGTTGCCGTAGGTATGGCGACTAATATTCCTCCGCATAATTTAGGTGAATTGGCAGATGCATGTAATTTGTATATAGAAAATAATGACGTTACTTTGGAAGAATTATTTCGAGTAATACCTGGTCCCGATTTTCCTACTGGTGGGACGATTGTCGGCTATAATGGGATTAGAAATGCTTTTGCTACCGGCAAAGGAACTATTACTATTAAAGGAAAAACTCATATTGAAAATATAGATCAAAGTAAAAATGTTATTGTTATAGATGAAATTCCTTATCAGGTAAATAAAGCAAAATTAATTGAAAATATAGGACAACTAATACGGGATAAAAAAATTGATTGTATATCCGTAAAAGATGAATCAGATCGCTCTGGAATTAGAGTGGCAATAGAATTAAAACGTCAAACAAACCCCGATATAATACTCAATCAGTTACATAAACTTACTTCGTTACAAATTACTTTCAGTATTAATATTATGGCTTTACATAATGTTAAACCTTCTTTAATGTCATTGAAAGATGTTATTTGCGCATTTATTGATTTTCGTAAGGAAGTAGTCACCCGTAGAGTAAAGTTTCAATTACGTAAGGCAAGAGAGAGAGCAAATATATTAATTTCTCTTTATATATCGCTGTTAAATATTGATGAAATCATTTCTTTAATAAAATCTTCTAAAGATAATAGAGAAGCGACAACAAAATTATTGAGCAAAAGTTGGAAAATTGATGAAATTTTAGGCGAATTTTTGTCTTTAATTTCTAATTTAACCGTTTCTTTAGAAGAATATAAATTTAATGTTGAGCAAGTGAAAGCAATTTTAGATATGAAATTGCACCGCTTAACTAATTTGGAACAAGAAAAATTATCTGTAGAACTAAATACTAATATAGAAAAAATAAAAAATTGTATTAAAATTTTATCCTCGGAACAGTTGTTAATGAAAATTATTAAAGAAGAAATTTCCAAGGTAAAAGATAAGTTTAATGTTCCCAGAAGAACTAATATCGAAGAGGGAGAAGTAGATATCGATATCGAAGATTTAATAGAAAAAGACGAAATGGTGGTAACGGTAACGGAAGGCGGTTATATTAAGCGAACAAAATTATCAAATTATAAATCTCAACGTAGAGGCGGTAAAGGTAAAGTTGCCCAAAGTACGGCCGATGAAGATTTTACTTCGAAAGTTTTTGTCGCAAATACTCATACTAACATGTTATTCTTTTCTAATAAAGGACAGGTATATAAAACAAAAGTATATAAGTTACCGCTTGGCGAGCCTCAATCTCGAGGTCGAGCTTTGGTTAACATTTTTCCTTTAACTAAGGGAGAAGTAATAAACAATATAATGCCTTATCCCGAAGAGGATAGAGATTTAGGTATATTGTTTGCCACTGCTAACGGGAAAATCAGACGTAACTTACTGGCCGATTTTGCACGAATTCCGAGTAATGGGAAAATTGCAATTCGTTTGCAAGAAGACGATAAATTAATATCGGTAAAAGTATGTGACGATAATCAACATATGTTACTTGCAACGAAAATGGGTAAAAGTATAAGATTTGCTACTCGCGATATTCGTATTTTTAAAAGTCGTACTTCGGACGGAGTAAGGGGAATTAAATTATCTCAAGGCGATAAAGTGATTTCAATGTCGATTTTGAGCGGAATATCGATAACTACTGACGAAAGAGATTCGTACTTTAAATCGAATAATCAAGATTTGGTCGATAATGAAAAACATGATTATTATAGCAAAAACGAACAATTTATTTTAACGGTAACGGAAAACGGATTCGGTAAAAGATCTTCGGCATACGAATATCGAGTTACTAATCGTGGCGGAGTCGGAATATTAAATATTATTACTTCGAAAAGGAACGGCGGAGTAGTTGCCAGTTTTCCCGTCACGGAAAAGGATCACGTAATGTTAATCACAGATAAAGGTCAATTAATTAGGATTGCAGCGCGGGATATCCGTATTAGTGGGCGTAATACCAAAGGAGTAACTTTATTCAGGACGAAAAAAGGCGAAAAAGTTGTTTCGGTAGCAAAAATAGAGCAAGTTTCTCCCGAAGAAGAGAGTTAATAATAAATTTATAGAAAATTAAAAAAGTTCTTGATGTTGCTATCAATTATGCTAAATATAATATAATTAATAACAACAGGAATAAAATTATGTTAGATAAAATTAAAAATTTATGTGACCCCAGGTCTTGTTTTACAGCTAGAGGTAGAGCTGAAATGAATAGGTATGTACGCACGCATCTTTTTGGCGGTGTGCTGTTTAGTGTTTTGGGAATCTCGATAATGCTCACGCATGATCATATTGCCGAAGGTCTATCATCAAAATACAGTCATCAAAAAGAAGGAAATGATAAAAATTATGATGAATCGAAAGAAATGGTAAGTAACATTTTTTTAGGAATAGGAGCAGTCCCTACTTTCTTTGGCATCACTATGCTTTTGCGTGCTGCTATTGCTACGGTTACTTATTATAGAGGTAATCAGTCCGAACCTGATACTTTGAATAATCAAGTGTCGATGGAAAGGAGGAGTGCAAGCCGACAAATTATTTAGGTATAAGCTTCAAATTTACCTTTAAATTTTAATTTGTGGGATATTTATTATATTCCACAAGATATTAAGGATATAGTAGAGATTCTCTCCACTCTTTCTTTATTAATTTATATTGTTTTCGTGTATGTAATCTATAGTTTTTTTCTTGCCAAAATTCAAATTTTTGCGGGACTAAAATAAATCCTCGCCAAAAATCAGGTCTCGTTATTCTTGCTATATTTGAAAATTTTTTTCTCATATTTTTATGTTTTTCTTCTAAAGTTTCGTCATCTGTTATTTCTTGAGATTGTTTTGAAAGCCAAGCACTAATTTGGCTATTACGTGTCCTTGAAGCGAAATATTGATCCGATTCGTTATTACTTAATTGCTCTATTTTTCCGCTAATTCTAATTTGTTTGGCTAATTCTTTCCAAAAAAATAATATTTCCGCATTTGGGTTATTACGTAAATCATGACCTTTTTGGCTATTGATATTGGTATAAAAAATGAAACCTTTTTCGGTATAATTTTTTAATAATATGATTCTAACTGAAGGCATGGAATTTAAATCGGAAGTTGCAAGGGACATAGCGTTATATTGCTCGAGTGAAGACGCTTCTTCATACCAAAGTTTAAATAAATCAAATGGATTTTCCATGTCTTATTTTAATTAACATCTTGTAATATTTTTTCCAATGCTTGATAACTTTGCTCTATATTTATTTGTTCATCAATTCGTTGTGCAAGAAAATTTTCCAATAACGGATAATAATTTATCGCTTGATCGGTTTCTTTATCAATTCCTTTTTTATAAGCACCTAACTTAATCATATCTTCCATTTCATTATAATTTGTTAATAATTTTCGCGCCTTTTTTACCAATTTGTTTTCGTTGTCGTGATTGCAATTAGGTAGCGAACGAGAAATACTTTTCAGTACGTTAACTGCTGGAAATCTACCCCTTTCGGCAATATCGCGATCTAAAATTACGTGTCCGTCCAAAATGCTACGTACCGAATCCGATATCGGATCGTTTGAATCATCGTTTTCAACCAAAACGCTAAATATTCCCGTAATATTTCCTTGTTTTTCTTTCCCTGTTCCCGCCCTTTCAAGTAACTTTGACATCTCGGAAAATACAGTGGGAGTATAACCTTTCATTGTTTGCATTTCACCGATGCATAACCCTATTTCCCGTTGAGACATGGCAAATCTCGTAATGCTATCGATTAAACATAAAACTTCCGCACCTCGATCACGAAAATATTCTGCAATCGTCATTGTCAAAAGAGCGGCTCTTTTTCTCATTAATGCCGATTCGTCACTTGTTGCTACTATCAGTACCGTGTTATTTAATCCGCCTTCACATAAATATTCTTGTAAGAATTGTTGTACTTCTTTGCCCCTTTCACCTACAAGACCGATAACTTTTATATCAGCAACGGAAAACTTGGCAATCATCGATAACAAAACCGATTTACCGATTCCGGATCCGGCGAATATCCCCATACGTTGACCATAGCAACAAGGAGCGAAAACGTTGATTGATTTGACGCCCAGATCGAGTTTTTTATAAGTTAACCTCCGTTCGTAAGAATTAGGGGGAACGGAATTTAAATCGTATTCGATATCACCGATTAGTAAATTACCTTTATTATCTAACGGTTTTCCTCTTGCATTTAACACTCTGCCTAACCAAGAATTATCCGGGTGGATAACGTTAAATTTAGTAATTAATTCTACTTTGCAACCGACGCCGACATTTAACAAATGTTGAAATGACATAAGTAGTGCATTTTCATGATCAACTGCTATTACTTCGGCAACAATTTCTTTATTGTGTTTAGTATATAATTTGCATTGCGACCCTATACTGGCAAAATCTGCGATTCCGATACAAGTAATTAATAACCCTTTTACCGAGGTTACTCTTCCTATTACTTTATAGCCCGGTATATTTTCGATTTTTTGTTTGAGCTTATCGAGCATAGTAAAAATATCAATTTACTTATATTAAAAAAGAATTAATTTGTTTTTTTATTTGATTAATTGTTGTTTCGGTTATATATTTTCTTTTTTGTTAAGTTAAGCAAAATCATTATGATCGATTATGTCGACGAAGAAAATTTAAAATTGGAAATCAAAAAAAATAAATTTCTTTTAGTAAATTTTTCTGCAGGATGGTGCGGCCCTTGTAAAGCATTTGCTCCTATATTGGAAGAATATCATAATGAAAATAATCAAGTGATAAAGTGTGTAAAAGTGAATATCGATGAAAACCAAAACGTTGCTGCCAATCATCAAATAATGTCTGTTCCTACTACTATATTGATTAAGGACGGTAAAGTGATGGATCGTAAAGTAGGTATGAAAAGTAAAAATGAATTACAAGAATGGGTGGATAAATTTAATAATTGATCTTTGCTCCATTTAAGCCTAGTAGTGTTATTTTCATATTAAGAATAGATTGACAAAAAAACGTTGATAAACATAATTTACCGATAACCAATTAAATTTTCCATGCCTATTGAAGTCTTAATGCCTGCACTGTCGCCCACTATGACCAAAGGTAAGTTGGTGAAATGGTTGGTAAAAGTTGGTGATAGCATCGAAATCGGAACGGTAATAGCAGAAGTGGAAACCGATAAGGCGACAATGGAAGTAGAAGCTTTCGAAGAAGGTAAAATAGGTAAAATATTGGTTAAAGCAGATACAAATGATGTTGCCGTTAACTCGCCTATTGCAATCATATTGCTTGAGGGTGAAACTGAAAGCGATTTAACGAATATTTCGTCTAAAAAAGAAGAAACCAAAGTAGAAAAAGAGGAAAAAATTGAAAAAGAAGTAACATCGGAAGAAAAGAAAAAAGACGAGCGTATAAAAGCTAGTCCTCTTGCTAAAAATATAGCGAAAGAAAAAAATATCGATCTTGCTCAAATCAAAGTTGGCAGCGGTCCTTATGGTAGAATAGTTAAAGAAGACGTACTGAATTTTGTCAATAATAACGAATTATTCATCCCGGATAAAGTTGTTGAAAAAGTTAAGAGTAGTTACCTAGAAGTATCGACTATGAGAAGTGTAATAGCAAAAAGATTAATAGAGTCAAAACAAGAAATACCTCATTTTTACCTAAGTGTCGATTGTAACTTAAATAACCTTATTTCCCTAAAAAAGGAAATTAACACCGAAGATACGAAAATCACTATTAATGATTTTATAATTAAAGCTATGGCCTTAGCTTTAGAAAAATTTCCCGAAGTTAATTCTTCTTGGCTTGGAAATAAAATCGAAAGGTATGGCTCGGTTGACGTAGCAGTTGCAGTATCTCTGGATGAAGGTTTAATTACTCCCATAGTAAAAAATGCAAATAAAAAGGCACTTAAAGTTATTTCTTCGGAAATAAAGTCATTAGCAAAGAAAGCCAAAAGAGGAAGCTTATCAAGCGAAGAATATCTGGGCGGAAGTATCACCGTATCAAATTTAGGTATGTTCGGAATTAAAAATTTTGCAGCGATTATTAATCCTCCGCAATCCGGTATTCTTGCGGTAGGAGCTGCAGAAGAAAAAGCGGTGATAAATCAAGGAGAAGTGATTGCGGCAACAATTATGAGCATGACCCTATCCGTGGATCACAGAGTTGTTGACGGTGCTTTGGGAGCACAGTTTTTAAATAAAATAAAACATTACTTGGAATATCCTGTTAATATTTTGATATCATGACTGAAATTAAAACTAAAATATTAAGGCATGGAAAAAATTTACCGTTACCTTGTTATGAAACTCGTCATAGTGCCGGTGTAGATCTGCGTGCCGCAATCGAGAAAGATCTTGTAGTACGTCCTTTCGAAAGAATATTGGTACCAACGGGTATTGCAATTGCCTTACCCGAAGATACCGAAGCGCAACTCAGGCCGAGGTCGGGCTTGGCTGTAAACTTCGGTATTACGTTACTTAATTCGCCAGGTACTGTAGATGCCGATTATCGTGGCGAAATAAAAGTATGCTTAGTTAATTTAGGCCAACAAATCTTTAGGATGAAAAGAGGGGATAGAATTGTCCAAATGGTTATAGCAAAAGTTTCACAGGTAAAATTCGTTGATGTAAAAGAATTACCTGAAACTAAAAGAGGCGAGTCGGGATTCGGTTCGACCGGTATTGCATAGCCGTTATTCCGGAAACATTTCTTTAATCGGTTATTCCGGACAAGACGTATTACTCGATTCTAAAGTTCTTGTTATTGGTGCCGGAGGGTTAGCCAGCCCGTTATTGTATTATCTTGCAGCTTTGGGAATTGGTACTATCGGTATTGTCGATGGTGATAAAATTTCCTTATCTAATTTACAAAGGCAAATTCTTTATAACACTCGTGTCATTAATAAACCTAAAGTAGAACAAGCAAAAAAAGCTTTGAATCAATTAAATCCCGAATGTAAAATTATCACGTATAAATTTTTCATTACGAAAAAAAATGCAGGTATAATAGACGATTATGACGTAATTGCCGAATGTTCGGATAATTTTACAACTAAATTATTACTGAGCAAAGAATGTTATTTACGTAAAAAGCCCTTAGTATTAGCGTCGGCAATAGGTTACAAAGGGTACGTAGGTACGTTTAAGCCGTATATTAATAAAAATTATCCATGTTACAAATGCTTTTGCCCCGAAATACCGAATGACAAGCATTTGCAATCTTGTGACGTAAATGGAGTGTTAAATTCGGTGATTGGTACCGTCGGGTCGATACAAGGAACAAAGGTAATAAAAGAGCTGTTGCATATCGATTATGAAATACCGAATAAATTAACAAGAGTAAATATGGATTCTTTTAGTGTTAGTGTAATTAAAAAAGATTTAAAGTGTAATATTTGCAACTTATGATTTTATCTTATTTTTCCTTTTGTTGTATAATGAAAACTTATTCTTTATAATTTCCAAGTAATAATTTTATCCGATAAAATGGCATATTTATTGTTTGAGTGTTTATCCGAAGAAATGCCCGCAAGTATGCAACGTTATGCGGAACGGCAATGTCATCAAACGGTGAAATCTGCACTTGAAGAGAATAAGCTCTCTTATGAGAACTTAGAAATTTATACTTCGCCTAGAAGAGTAACTATTATTATCACGAGCCTTCCAATTGCAAAAAAAAGTGAAACGGTAGAATTAAGAGGGCCGCGAATTAATGCAACTGAAAGTGCGATAGACGGTTTTTTACGCAAAGCGGGAAAAAATAAAGAAGACTTGATAGTAAAAGACGAAGGCAAAGGAGAATTTTATTTTTTGCGGTACGATAAAAACAGCGATTCTACCGAATTGGTCTTGCAAAAAATGCTAGTAGAATTGCTGAACAACTTCAATTGGTCTAAATCAATGAAATGGTCGAACAAAAACGTAAAATGGATTAGGCCGATAACAAATTTGCTATGTTTGTTTGACGGAAGAGTAACTTCGCTGGAGTTTGCTGGAATTAAAGCATCTGATTTTACCTACGGTCATAAATTTAAGTGTAACGAAAGGTTGAAAATATCTGATTACGAAGATTACAAAAATAAACTTAAGCAAAATTACGTAATATTTGATCAGAACGAACGATTATTGCTAATTAAAAAAGAAATAATAAAAATAGCGAAAACAAATAAGTTAAACGTAGAATTTGACGAAGAATTATTAGAAATAATAAACGGTTTGGTCGAATATCCAAAAATTTTAGTAGGAAAAATTGATAAAGAATTTATGTCGTTACCTCGACAGTTGTTGGTAACGGTAATGAAAAATCATCAAAAATATCACTCTTTATTAAATAAAGACGGGAGTTTGTCGTCATTTTTTATCATAGTGTCGAATAACGGAGATGATGAAAAAGTAGTACAAGGTAACGAAAAGGTACTAAGAGCAAGATTTACCGATGCTAAATTTTTAGTTGAACAAGATCTACAAAATAATCTTAAGCATTATTCCGACAAGCTGTCAGGTATAACTTTTCATGCCAAATTGGGATCGTTACAAGATAAAGTAAAAAGAATAACTACTTTATCAAAATACTTATCCGTCTGGGTTCCGGAAGCTTCGATGATCGGAATAGAAGAATCCGCTAATTTAATTAAAGCCGATCTTGCAACGAAAGTAGTACGAGAATTTCCCGAATTGCAAGGAATAATCGGTAGTTATTATGCACGATGTCAAAAAGAGAAAGATAGTATAATAAAAGTAATCAAAGAACATTATTATCCGCTAAAAGCGGATTCAGAACACACGAGCGATCCTATTGCCGTTACATTGTCGATAGCGGATAAAATGGATACGATCGTAGGAATTATTAGTGCGGGTGAAAAAATTTCCGGTTCTCGCGATCCTTTTACTTTGCGCCGTTTAACAATAGGATTAATTAGAACTATTCTGGAGAATGATATTACTCTTCCTATAAACATAGCGATAGAAAAATCAATCAGTTTATATTTGGCAAATCTTTTTAAGAAAACCGAATTACTGAAAATCAGAAAAAATACTAAAGAAACAGGTAAATTATCTAAAAATGTCGTAACCGAAAAAATCATATCTTTTGTGATGAGTAGATTTAAAGCAATGTTGAAGTCGCAAAGAATAAATGAAAAAATTTTACGATCGGTATCTGCAAATAAAAAAAATTGTGTTCTTAGTTCGATATACGAAGAGGCAAAATATCTTCATCAATTGATGAAAACAAATGAAGGAAAGAGTTTAATCGGAACATATAAAAGAGTAAAAAACATTCTCTTTGCTATCGAAGAAAAAAAACAAAAGAGAATCCGTAAAAATTATAATCCGGCGTTATTTGTAGATGAAGGAGAAATAAAATTTCATACCGAATTAGTTAAGCTTAAATCCGAAATAAAAGAAATTTCCAAGACAAAAGATATTAAATCGTCATTAGGTTTGTTGGGAAAAATCTCTGTTTCGGCAGATAATTTTATCGATAAAGTCTTAATTAACCATAATAACAGGGAATTGTGTAACAATAGATTGAAAATATTGTCTTACGTTAGACATTTATTTAATACCGTGATTTCTTTTGATGAACTTTAGGTAAATAAAATTTATAAGCATAAACTTGTATAACGATAAGGGTTATGATATCAATTGAATCGATACAAGAAAAAAAAATGATTTCTATAAAAGCGGAAAAACGTTTGGAAACCGGTTCTTTTGCTACGCGTAATCATCGCAAAAAAGGAATGATACCCGCTAATTTTTATGGCAAAGGAGTTAAAAATATCAATCTTTTGGTTAATACTCAAGAAATAGCTAAAATTCAGTCGAAGAGAAATTGTTGCCTTATTTCTTTGGAAATCGACGGGAAAGCAAAGAGTGTTTTAATGCAAGACATTCAATATCATCCAGTGACAATGGAGCCGTTACATGCCGATTTTTTTGCCGTTAATAAAAAACAAGAAATAAAAGTTAATATTCCGTTACGTTATTTAAACACTGAAAAATCTCCCGGAATTAAGAAAGGCGGTCATTTGAATAAGATATATCGTCGCTTACCGTTATTTTCTTTGTCTGATAAAATTCCCGAATGTATTGAAATTGATATTGGCAATTTTGATATCGGTAAAATAATAAAAATGAGCGATATAAAATTACCGGAAGATGTTAAGCCTATATTGGCGGAAAGTGTAGTAATATGTAACATAATGGGTCGTATATCTAAACGAAAAAGTAAAGAGGAAGGCGAAGAATCTCCTCAGGAAGGTAATAAACAGGATTAGTGAATACATCATAGGTTTAGGCAATCCTGGAAAGAATTTTAATCGTACTAGGCATAATGTTGGTTTTATGTTGCTTGATGTACTTGTGGAGAATTTTACTTTTCATTCTTTTACTGAAAAATTTAACGGTTTAATTTCGACAGGTAATATTGAAGGAAATAAGTTTACTTTGTTTAAACCGAATACATTTATAAATAATTCGGGTGAACCATTGTTAAAATTGGTTTCGTTTTACAAAATTCATCCGGAGAAAATAATAGTAATACATGATGATGTCGACTTAATTTTCGGCAAAGTAAAAGTAAAACAAGGCGGAGGAAGTGCAGGGCATAACGGTCTAAAATCGATTGATAAATACATCGGGAACGATTATTGGCGAGTCCGCATTGGAGTAGGTAAGCCTGTATTCGGTGAATTATCGGATTATGTACTGGCAAAATTTACCAAAAATGAAAACATTACGGACATTTTACAAAAAATATCCGATAATTTTTTACTGTTATTGAATGAAAATAAGAGCTTATTTATGCAAAGCTTTAATCGAGAATTGTAACGGAAGCAACAATACACGACATTTTTTTTATTTCCAGTTTGGTTTTTGTCACTAAAAACTCTTTTTTTAGCCCGTCGGATAATGATCGGGCTAGTTCTTCGATGAAATTATAATGTTCTTTTATGACGAACTCTTTAACATATTTTGCAATTAAGCAATAATCTATTACCTTATTCATTTCAATTTCAAGATTAATAATGATTTTTTGTGTAATAACTTTTTCCCATGAGTAATCTCCTATTTTTGCTTGAACTTTAAAATCGTTTATTCTCAGTAGCATTAGTGAAGATAATTGGTAAATTCTTGAAATAAATAACGCGAATCATTTGGTCCGGGATGTGCTTCCGGATGATATTGAACCGAAAAAATCGGCTTGTTTTTCACTTTGATTCCTTCGATATCGCCATCAAATAAAGATTTATGAGTTATTTCGATATTATCGGGGAGTTTTTTTTCATCAACGGTAAAACCGTGATTTTGGCTGGAGATTTCCACTTTTTTAGTGCTTAGATTATAAACGGGATGATTTGATCCTCTATGACCGTTTTTCATTTTTTTCGTTTTACACCCTAAAGAAATTGCCAGTAATTGATGGCCTAAGCAAATGCCAAATATCGGTAAATTTAATTCGAGTAATTTTTTTATTTCTTCGGTAGTATATTTGGCCGTAGCTTCGGGATCTCCCGGTCCATTTGAAAGAATAATACCATCCGGTTTATTAGAAATAACTCTTTCGGCAAAATTATCTTTTCCAGGAATAATAATTATGTTCATGTCGTTAATATTATTTATAATACCTGTTTTCATGCCGAAATCGATAATTATTACTTTCTTTTTATTAATTTGATTTTTTGTGTTATCGTTTTTAATTGCAATACCTGCAGTGTACCCTGTTAATTCTTGACCTTTCATTGATTTACAACTATTGAGATGTTTTTTTACTTCTTCCGTATCGATTTTATTTTTGGAAGAATATATTACGCCTTCAATTGAACCACAGTCACGCAAATGTTTTGTTAAAGCTCTAGTATCAATTCCGCATATTCCTACGATGTTATTTTTTTTTAACCATTCGTCTATGTTTAAATAGCTGCTTGGATGTGACGGGTTTCGAGTAATTTCTTCTCGCAAAATAATTCCCTTGGCAAAAATTTTATCTCTTTCATAGTCTTTGTCATTAATTCCGACGTTGCCTATATGAGGAAAAGTGAACGTAATAATTTGACCAGCAAAAGAGGGGTCGGTAATCGTATGTTGGTAGCCGGTAATTCCGGTAGTAAAGCAAATTTCACCAGTTGTTATTCCTAATTTTCCTAATGATTTACCATAAAAGAATTTTTCATTTTTAAAAAGCAAAACAGCATTGTGCATACATTTAAATATATGCTCCGCACAATTTAAAAGCAATGAGTTTGACAAATCATAAATTATTAAATAAGCTGTTAATTAAGTAAATTATTTAATAAACAAAAGAGGAAAGCATGCAAACAACAAATTACACGCCAAGAAATTATCGTAATTTTAATTTTAAAAAAGAGTTCCCTAAATATTTTAAAAAGTTACAGAGTGTATTAAAAGGAGATGTATTTAAAGATTTAACATATTGTGAAAGACAATGGACAATCAAAAGAACTTTTAAGTCAAAAATTTTACTTTATTTAGTAAAAAGTAGTAAAGAAGATAGTGATAAACTGGAAGATTTACTTACTATAATAAAAAATTGTGATTTTTCTTATGTATCTAATTGTCTGCATCCAAATGCAAAAAGAATACAAGAGTTTCAAGTAACTATAATATATTATTTAAACGATGAAATTGCAAAATCTGCTAGGCTTATGCCGGTTGAACTTACTGAATTACAGGGGTCATCTAGCCAATTGGGACTCGAAGCAACAACAAGCCGAGGGACAAAGAGAAGGTTTGAAGATGATACGGTTGCAATGCGAGAAGCGTATGGTAATTATGATGAAAACCTAACACATTACAGGCCAAGAAGTTATCGTGATTGCAATTTTGAAGAAAAGTTTCCTAAATATTTTGAAAAATTAAATAGTGTATTAGAAGATTGCAAAAAGTTAAAAGAAGATGAAGGTGTACTTAAAGGTTCAACATATTCTAAACAAACGACAATCAAAAGAACTTTTAAGTCAAAAGTTTTACTTTATTTAGTAAAAAGTAGTAAAGAAGATAGTGATAAACTGGAAGATTTACTTACTGTAATAAAAAATTGTGATTTTTCTTATGTATCTAATTATCTGCATCCAAATGCAAAAAGAATACAAGAGTTTCAAGTAACTATAATAAATTATTTAAAAAATGAAATTGAAAAATCTGCTAGGCTTATGCCTGTTGAACCTATTGAATTACAGGGGTCATCTAGCCAACTGAGACTCGAAGCAACAACAAGTCGAGGGACGAAGAGAAGGTTTGAAGATGATACGGTTGCAATGGGAGAAGCGTACGGTAATTATGATGAAGGCCTACCACTAGATTCATCTACAAGGAATAATTCATCGATTGAAAGAGTAAAAATTGAGACTGTATCGGTATTATCGGAACAACCACTAGATTTACGTATGAAAAGAGATACTTCGACTAATTTGAACAATGTAAGGTCTGAAGGATTACGGAATGAAGTTAACTATGATGAAAACCAACCACTAGATTTATCTATAAGGAATAATTCATCACTTGAAAGAGTAGAGGTTGAGACTGTATCGGTATTATCACCGCTAGATTTACGTATGAAAAGAGATCTTTGACTAATTTGAACAATGTAAGGTCTGAAGGATTACAGAATGAAGTTTGGTTAAGTTATAATAAATATTATACAGTAAAAACTAAGATATTTTTTGCACCGGTGCCCATATTATAATATTATTTCATTTTTTATTGATTATTTTCATATGAGCAAACAAGAAGTTTTAGAAACGGCGATTAGCCAAATTGAAAAAATGTTTGGCAAAGGTGCAATTATGAAATTAAATCAGTCTGCTATTGAAAAGATAGAAGCGGTTTCAACCGGTTCGATCTCTCTTGACGGTGCTTTGGGGATCGGAGGTTTGCCTAAAGGAAGGATAATAGAAATTTTCGGTCCGGAAAGTTCGGGGAAAACGACATTGTCTCTTCATGCGGTCGCCGAAGCGCAAAAAAAAGGGGGAGTGTGTGCGTTCGTAGATGCCGAGCATGCTTTGGATTTGGTATACGCTGATAAATTGGGAGTAAAAGTTGACGATCTTGTGGTTTCTCAACCCGATACAGGAGAACAAGCCTTGGAAATTGTCGACGTATTGGTTCGTTCGGGAGCGGTAGACCTAATTATCGTGGATTCGGTAGCGGCATTAACTCCGAGAGCGGAGATCGAAGGGGAAATGGGGGATGCTCATATGGGACTGCAAGCAAGATTACTAAGTCAAGCTCTGCGTAAAATTACCGCATCGGTTGCTAAAACCAAGTGTATGGTGATATTTATCAATCAAATCAGAATGAAAATAGGCGTTGTCTTTGGTAATCCGGAAACTACTACCGGGGGTAATGCATTAAAATTTTACTCTTCCGTTAGGTTGGATATTAGAAAAACCGGAACGATTAAAGAAAAGGATAATGTTATAGGTAGTCAAACCAGGGTTAAAGTGGTTAAAAATAAAGTTGCCCCTCCGTTTAAACAGGTAGATTTTGATATCATTTATAACGAAGGTATATCAAAATCGGGCGAAATTATCGATTTGGGAGTAGCGAAAGGAATAATTGAAAAATCCGGAGCTTATTACTCGTATCAAAATAATAAACTAGGTCAAGGTCGGGAAAATGTTAAAAAATTCCTAAAGGAAAATACGTCTATACAAAATGCGATAGAAAAAGAAATAAGAGTTTCCGAAGAATAATCTTTTACCAAATTTTTTGTCCAACCGATATATAGTTTACCGAATTATCTTTTGATAATTCCCAATCTCCGTGAATTAAGCCATATTTCATTCCGTCTAACGAAATTAATTTTACTTCGTTTCGGGATAAACATTTTCTTATCTCGTTGGGAGTAACGAATTTCTTCCACTGGTGAGTTCCGCGAGGTAACCAACGCAATAAATATTCGGCGCCTATTATTGCTTGCAGATAAGATTTAACAGTTCGATTAATTGTAGAGATAAAAATAAAACCGCTTTTTTTTAACATTGAAATCGACAATTCGAGAAAAGAAGATAAATCAGCTACATGTTCCACTACTTCCATGCAAAGAATAACATCGAACTTTTTCTTTGCAAAATTTTCTAAAGTAGAGTGATAATACTCGATTTTCAAATCGTTTTTATGTGACTCGGCTATTTTTATATTACTTTCCGACGGGTCGATTCCGGTTACTTTATAACCACATTTTGCCATAGATTCGGAAAGTATTCCTCCTCCGCAACCTATATCCAATATAGTGGTTACTTTTTTATCATGCAAAATTTTTTTTATGTAATCGACTCTTAGGTAATTCATTTCGTGCAGAGGCTTAAATTTGCCTTCTTTATTCCACCATTCCTCTGCAATCTGGGAAAACTTTTTTACTTCTTCTTCTTCTGTAGAATTATTGTTCATTTAGTTAATTTATGACAATTGATTATCTTTAGTTTTCCCCAGTGTTTCAACCGTTATATTGTTTACATGAGTTGATGAAGCAACCCTTCTTTTTTTGTTTGTGTATAAATCTAGCACCCCACCTTCGAAAAATTTTAGTTTACCTTCGGAAAGTTCATTGACTTTTCTCTTTTTATACTGAGTTTGGGATTCATAATCTTTAGAGATGAATTCTAAACTTGTTGAATTTTTGTTTTTTTTACTGCTTTTATCATAACACTGAAATTGTATTATTTCGTTGTATAAATCTTCTATTTTTTGACTATCTTGAGTATTTGTGTTAAGCAAATGGAGGTATACGTCTTTTTTAAAAATTTCCATTGTATCAAACAAAAATTTTGGGTCTTGTCGTTGCATATTTGCTAAATGTTTATCAACATTGCTTGCCAAAATACCTTGTAAATTTTTAAAATAACCGGGAAATCGATTTGCAAAAATCTTGTTGTAATATTCTGTTTCCAACTTCTCATCTTCCTCTAATTTTTTTATAATAACCTCTGCATATCTTATTATATCCTTAAGATAACCCGGTATTTTTTTCCGATTTTCACTTATTTCTTTTTGATTACTATGGAAATCTTTTAATACTTTTAATAAATCGCTCGATTTGTCACTATCTGTAAATTTCTTTACCGATAAATAATTTGATAATTTATATTTAAAATATTTAAGATGATTACCACGAATTGATTCACTATAACCTGGAAATTTTACTTTGTTAAATAATTCCTGTAAATTTTGAAAATACTTGGGAAATTCATCATTAAAATGTTTATTATTGAAATTTTCAAACACTATTCCGGGTGTTTTTTTTCATTTTTTGCTTGCATGTTTTTATTAAATATATTGTTAATACTACTTATAACATATTTATTTTTATTTTAAATTATTATAAAAGTTATAAATTGCAAAATTAGATAGTATTTTAACAAATCTTTACATATAGAATAAAAAACTTATTATTCTAATTGTCACATCGATAATCATACGTGCAACAAATAAGAAATTTTTCCATTATCGCCCATATAGATCATGGTAAATCCACTTTGGCCGATCGTTTAATCGAAGAATGTCAGGGCTTGGAAAAAAGAGAGATTTTCGAGCAAATGCTCGACTCTATGGAAATAGAAAGAGAGCGCGGAATTACGATAAAAGCACAAACCGTCAGATTAAAATATGTCGCAAAAGACAGCAAAACATATTATTTAAATCTTATCGACACCCCGGGGCACGTAGATTTTTCATACGAAGTAAGCCGCAGTTTGGCCGCTTGCGAAGGATCTCTTTTAGTCGTCGATGCCAGCCAAGGTGTGGAAGCACAAACTTTGGCCAACGTATATAAAGCTATAGATAACGATCATGAAATTATTCCTGTGTTAAATAAAGTGGATTTACCTGCTGCCGATCCGACGAGAATAAAAGAACAGATAAAAGAAGTAATCGGAATCGAAACGAAAAATGCTATCGAGATATCGGCTAAAACCGGATTAAGAATCAAAAACGTACTTGAAGCAATCGTTCGTCAATTACCGATTCCTAAAGGGGAAATAAATAAGCCTCTAGAAGCTTTGTTAATCGACAGTTGGTATGATACTTACCTGGGAGTGATAATTTTAATCCGAGTAAAAAACGGCAAAATTGCCAAAAATATGAAAATTAAAATGGTCTCGACAAATTCATTTTACATGGTAGAAAAAATCGGTATTTTCACTCCGAAAAAAGAATATGTCGAAGAACTTTCGACGGGAGAAATAGGTTTTATTACTTCTGGGATAAAAAAAGTGGCAGATTGCAAAGTAGGGGATACGATCACCGAGGATAAAAATCCGTGTAAAGAACCGTTACCTGGTTTTAAACCGATTAAACCGGTGGTATTTTGCGGTTTGTTCCCTACCGATGCGGGAGAATTTCCTGTTCTGAAAGAAAGTTTGGAAAAATTACATTTAAACGATTCCAGCTTTACTTTCGATGCCGAATCTTCCGGAGCTTTAGGTTACGGATTCCGCTGTGGATTTTTAGGTATGCTTCATTTGGAGATCATACAAGAAAGGTTGGATCGCGAATTTAATTTGGAATTAATTACGACAGCACCCAGCGTAATATATAAGATTTATACTCATAAAGGAAAAATGCTGGAACTCCATAATCCCGTCGATATGCCAGACCCGATTCATATAAATTATACGGAGGAACCTTGGGTGCAAACTACTGTAATGTTACCTGCCGATTATGTCGGGCAAGTTCTTCAATTATGTACCGATAAGCGGGGTGAACAACAAGAATTAAATTATAGCGATACCAGAGCGGTAATAATCTATAAATTGCCCCTTGCAGAGGTAGTATTTGATTTTTACGATCGATTGAAATCTATGACCAGGGGATACGCCAGTTGTGATTGGGAAATATGCGAGTACCGCAAAAGCCGATTGGTTAAGATGAGTATTTTGGTAAACGGTGATGCTTTGGATCCTTTATCTTGCATAATTTATAAAGATAATGCCGAAGCACGGGGTAGGGAGATATGCAAAAGATTGAAAGATATCGTTCCTCGTCAACAATATAAAATTGCTTTACAAGCTGCGATCGGAGGAAAAATAATTGCTCGGGAAACGATTCAACCTTATCGTAAAGACGTTACGGCAAAGCTATATGGCGGGGACGTAACACGAAAAATGAAATTACTGGAAAAACAAAAGAAAGGAAAAAAAAGAATGCATTCGATAGGAAAAGTAAATATTCCGAAGAATGCATTTATCGAAGCACTAAAAATCAGAGATAATTAAGCGAGATATTAAGCGTCAATCTTATTAAAGCCTATGCTAAATTCGGGAATAGGATTAAATTTTAACTTGGAATCGTCAGTTTTTCCTATATCTATACTGTTTGCCAAAGTTTCCTCTTTTATATATTCGTCCCATTTCGTTATTGCTTGTTTATATTTTTCGTTACTTGTTTCCAAAGTAAGTTCTATTTTATCGGTAATATGCAAATTTGCTTCTTTACGTGCTTGTTGAATAAAACGCACTATATCGCGAGCAATTCCCTCGATTGTTAATTCTTCGGTAATATTAGTATCAAGTTCCAGTGCCACATCGTTCATGCTTAACGTTTGAGTGTTTTTAACATTGGATCGTAACAGTAATTTTCCTTCTTCAGGATAAAGAATAACTTCGCCCACTTGGATTTCACCTTTATTATTTTTATGCCATTTTCCTTGTTTTGCCAGCTTACCGATTTCTTTTACTTTTTGTGGTAATCTTTTTCCTAATGCCGGAAAATTTAATTTTAAAATAAATTTTGCAATTAATTTAATATTATTATTAAATTCAACATTCTTTACATTGACTTCATTTTTTATTAAGTTAATATTCATATTATTATTAATTATATTTATCTTTTCTCCAAATATAATAATTTTACTTAATGGTTGCCTTATTCGTATGTTGTACTTGTTACGTATCGATAAGGCAGCGTTACATAAATCCCTGACCTTATCCATATTATCAATTAATTCGTCATTAAATTCCGGACATTTTGGAAAATTTTCCAAATGAACAGAAGTTTTATTGTCAATTCCAAGCCAGATCTTTTCCGTTAATAACGGTAATAATGGCGCGGCGGCTCTACATGTCAAATGAAAAATTACATATAGAGTGTCGTAAGCACATTGTTTATCGGAATTGTAGCCGGACTGCCAAAACCTGTCTCTGCTACGCCTGATATACCAATTGTTTAACGCATCGAAAAAATCTATAATGTTTTTACAAGCTCGGGTCGTATCGTAAGCATCGAATGCGGATTTTATCCGGCTAATCGTTTGATAACATTTGGCAAGTATATATCTGTCGAGTAAATTTTCCGAAGAAGTATCATATTTAGCTTCAATACCGTCGGCATTAGCATATATGGTAAAAAAATGATAGGCATTCCATATGGGTTTTATTACCAAACGCAAAGTATCGCGAACCATATTACCTTCTTTATCAAGTAATAAATCTCCGCCCGATACCACTGAATCCGATAACATAAGAAAACGAAGTGCGTCCGATCCGTATTTATCGAACAATTCTGTAGGGTCGGCATAATTATTTAAGCGTTTTGATAGTTTTTGCCCTCGAGTATCGAGTACGATGCCATGGCATATGCAATTTTTAAATGGGGGGCGATCAAATAATGCCGTCGATAATACGACCAAAGTATAAAACCAACCGCGTGTTTGCGAAACATATTCGGTGATAAAATCTGCAGGAAAATTATTTTCAAACCTTTCTTTGTTTTCAAACGGATAATGAACCTGGCCGTAAGGCATGGAACCGGATTCGAACCAACAATCCAAGACGTCTTCTACACGCCTCATTTTTGATTTTCCCGTCGGGTCGTCAGGATTGGGACGGGTTAATCCATCGATGTAAGGCCTATGCAAATCCTTAATTTTGACACCGAAATCTTTTTCCAGTGTGGCGATAGATCCGTAAACGTCGATTCTTGGGTATTTTGGATTATCGGATTGCCAAATCGGTATGGGAGTGCCCCAAAATCTATTACGCGATATCGACCAATCTCGTGCTCCTTCAAGCCATTTACCGAATTGACCGTTGCGAATATGATTCGGTATCCAATTTATTTCCTTATTTACCTCAATCATCCGCTCTTTAAAAGCGGTAACCTTAACGTACCAAGAGGATATCGCTTTATAAATTAAAGGAGTATCGGTACGCCAACAATGGGGATAATTATGTATATACTGTTCGGTTTTTACCCACGAATCTTGTTTTTTCAAATATTTTATAATTTCGTCGTTTGCCGCAAAAACTTGCATTCCGACAAAATCCGGTACTTCGTCAGTAAATTTTCCCGTGTTATCTACTGGACAAACCACAGGTACTTCATGCTTTTTACATAATGCAAAATCGTCTTCACCGAAGCCAGGAGCGACATGTACTATTCCCGTACCTTCTTCTTCCAATACGAAATCGGCACTTAAAATTACGAACGAATTTTTGTTATCCGCAAAATAATTAAATAACGGCTTATATTTTTTTCCGATTAATTGATCACGGGGAATTTCAAAAATTTCCTTATCTTGATAATTCGACTTTAGGTAATTACAAGCAGCAACATAACACCGGCCGTTATCTAACGTTACCGCTCCGTATTTTACGTCTTTTCCTATTGCCAATATCAAATTGCTCGGTAAGGTCCAAGGAGTAGTCGTCCAAGCTAAAACTTTCATCGATTTACCGGGTAAAGATTCGACGGGAGTTAATAATTCGAAAACAACGGTAATGGCTTTGCTTGTTTTTTTTCGATAAGCATTATCCATTTTCGTTTCAAAATTGGATAGCGGAGTTTCACATGCCCAACTGTAAGGCATAACGCGCATCGACTTATATATCAAACCTTTTTCATAAAGCTGTTTAAATCCCCAAATGACGGATTCCATAAACGAGATGTCCATGGTTTTATAATCGTTATGAAAATTTACCCATCTGGCTTGACGAGTGACATAATTTTGCCATTGATCAGCAAATTTCATCACCGATTTACGACAAATATCGTTAAATTTTGCAATACCGAATTTTTCAATAGCAGCACGGCCGGAAATTCCCGATTCTTTTTCCGCTCCAATTTCTGCCGGTAAACCGTGACAATCCCAACCGAATCTTCGCTCTACTTTTTTTCCCATCATCGTTTGGTAACGGGCAAAAGCATCTTTTATAAAACCGGTTAACAAATGGCCGTGATGAGGCAAACCGTTCGCAAAAGGAGGACCGTCGTAAAAAACGAATTCTTTATTTGTTCTACTATCAATTGATTTTGTAAAACTTTTATCTTGTTCCCAAAATTCCAAAATTTCTTTTTCTAATTCGGCAAAATTTACTTCGCTTTTTGTTTGGGGGTAGTGCTTTTTCATTTTCATATTTTAATGATAAACGGGGTAATAAAAAATTCAATCCGAATTAGCGTTTGGAAAATTAACTATTTTTTTTATAATTAATTAGGAAAA
The DNA here is from genome assembly GCA_018101195.1 of Rickettsiaceae bacterium H1. Classification (GTDB taxonomy): domain Bacteria; phylum Pseudomonadota; class Alphaproteobacteria; order Rickettsiales; family Anaplasmataceae; genus JACDQH01. The sequence goes on along the minus strand of JACDQH010000004.1, from coordinate 3,543 downwards.
ATAATAAAAGGAAAGCGATGGGAGGCGAATTAGTTCTGGCAGTACGAGAAAATAAAGCAAGCTTGGAAGAATTTAAGGATTTAATTTGGAATGAAACGGATAAGGAATAAAAAATTGAAGCTTTGTGTTTTGCGGCAGATAGGGGAAATGAGAAATTCGTCAAGGCATTAATTAATGGGGGTGCCGGTGTTAATTTAGAGAGCACGGAAGGTTGGACCGCTTTAATGTCTGCGTCATGGGCATACGGAAATTGTCAATATATTAATTGAACGAGATGCCAATGTTAATGCACAAACTAACTAAGGTACAACCCCTTTAATCTTTGCGGCAGAAAACGGGCATATTGGAGTTGTCAAGTTATTACTTAATGAAAAAGATATTCAATGTTAATGCAAAAACTAACAAAGGTGTAACCGCTTTAATGCGTGCGTTACGAAACGGTCATACTGTAACAACATCGGCACCACCCGAATTAATTAATAGCTTCGTATTGGCAGCTCTTTCTTTATTAGCTTATGCGTTAACATCGGCCTTTTTTTCAATTAATCTCTTGACAACTCCAATATGCCCGTTATATGCCGCTAAAGCAATTTTACCTTCATCATCCGATTCATTAACACGGGCATTTTCTTGTAATTCATTTTCCATAGCTTTCTTTTTATTATTTTTCCTAATTAATTATAAAAAAAATAGTTAATTTTCCAAACGCTAATTCGGATCGGATTTTTCATTGCCCCGTTTATCGTTAAAATGTCAAAACGAAAAAGCATTACTCGCAAATAAAAAGCGATTTTAGAATCGGGAATAAAGTTACCGAGAGTAAAAACCATATCTTCGGGGATAGAACGGAGGTATTACCAATAAAAAAGTATGCAACGTTTTAAATCGATAAGAAGAGATAATTTAAAAAATTTATTCAGGATAAATCATTTACCGAGCGATGCTTGGGGGTTTTCGGCTTTAACGGCATCGATTTGCGTTTTAGCTTTGATTGCCGCTATTACCGGGCCGAGAGCGACAATAATTACCGCAGCGGCAGCAAGGCACGAAACCGTAATAATAGCGATTTTATTTTCCGTAAAAGGCTTTTTTCCGATTAAGTTCGTCGTTTCACTTAAAACGGAAATAACGATAGCACCGACTGCCGGAACGGCAGCTACCGGAACGGCAATTTTTGCTCCTAGTTTTATTTCTTTTTTATAAACACGTCCTTTGATTTCGGGAAATTTATTTATTATTAATGCTTTAATTTCATTATTTGCCAAATCGTAAGCCGTTTTACCGTTACGATCTTTTACGTTAATATCGATACCTTTTGCATTAAGTAATAGATTGACAACTCCCTTATGTCCCTTTTCTGCCGCCTGGATTAAAGGGGTTGAACCTTCTTCGGTTTGTGCGTTAACATAGGCATTTCCTTGAAGTAATTGCTCGACAATTTTTTCATTCCCGTTATGTGCCGCCAACCATAAAGGGCTCCGACCCGATCTATCTTTTGCATTAACATCGGCATGTTTTTCAATTAATAGCTCGGCAATATCACTATGCCCTTCCCTTGCCGCATACATTAAAGCAGTCCAACCACGCTTTCGTCCATCAACACCGACACCCGCATCAATCATCAATGCTTCGACGAATTCTTTATGTCCCTTCTCTGCCGCTTTACACAAAGCTTCAATTTTTTTTCCCCGATCTGTTTCCGATCGAATAAGTTCCTCAAATTCTCCTAAGTCTATTCGGCCTTTTTTTTCTACCGCCGCAACTAATTTACCTTCCATAACTTTCCTTTTATTATTTTCTTTAATTAATTGTAAAAAAAATAGTTAATTTGTCAAGCTTTAATTCGGATCGGATTTTTCATTGCCCCGTTTATCGTTAAAATGTCAAAACGAAAAAGCATTACTCGCAAATAAAAAGCGAAGTAAATTTTGCCGAATTAGAAAAAGAAATTTTAGAATCGGGAATAAAGTTACCGAGAGTAGAAATGATATTTTTCAGGGTAGAATAAAAGGTATTACCAATAAAAAAGTATGCAACGTTTTAAATCGATAAGAAGAGATAATTTAAAAAATTTATTCAGTATGAACAGCCGCCTTATCGGGCGATGCTTGGCTTTCGGCTTTAACGGCATCGATTTGCGTTTTAATTTTGATCGCCGCTATTGCCGGGCCGAGAGCGACAATAATTACCGCAGCGGCAGCAAGGCACGAAACCGTAATAATAGCGATTTTATTTTCCGTAAAAGGCTTGTTTCCGATTAAGTTCGTCGTTTCACTTAAAACGGAAATAACTATAGCACCGATTGCCGGAACCATAGCTACCGGAAGGGCAATTTTTGCCCCTCGTTCTATTTCTTTTTTATAAGCACGTCCTTTGAGTTCGGGAAATTTATTTATTATTAATGCTTTAATTTCATTATTTGCCAAATCGTAAGCCGTTTTACCGTTACGATCTTTTACGTTAATATCGATACCTTTTCCATTAAGTAATAGCTTGACAATTCCCATATGCCCCTTTTCTGCCGCCGCGATTAAAGGGGTTGAACCTTCTTCGGTTTGTGCGTTAACATCGGCATTTCCTTGAAGTAATTGCTCGACAATTTCCGTACGCCCGTTACATGCCGCCAACCATAAAGCGCTCCAACCTGTGCTATTCTTTAAATCAACATTGGCACCCGCACTAATTAATCTTTCGACAATTTCCGTATGCCCGTTTTCTGCCGCCAACATTAAAGCGGTTATACCTTTTTCGGTTGTTTGTGCATCAACATTGGCACCCGCACTAATTAATCTTTCGACAACTTCCTTATGCTTATTATCTGCCGCAAACATTAAAGCGGTTACACCTTCTTTGGTTTGTGCATCAACATCGACATCAGCATCAATCAATGCTTCGACGAATTCCTCATTTCCCTTATCTGCCGAAATATGCAAAGCCTTAACTTTGTCTTCTTCCGTATTTGTTTTATCCCGAATTAAATCCTTAAATTTTTCTAAGCTTATTTCATTTTTTTGTGCCGCCAGAACTAATTTGCTTGCCATAGCTTTTTTTGATTAATCGTAATTAATTATAAAAAAAAATAGTTAATTTTTTCAAGATCTAATTTGGATCGGATTTTTCATTGCCCAGTTTATCGTTAAAATGTCAAAACGAAAAAGCATTACCACGCAAATAAAAAGCAAAGTAAATTTTGCCGAATTAGAAAAAAAATTCGAAATCGGGAATAAAATTCGGTGACAGAACGGAGGTATTATGAATGAAAAAGTATGCAACGTTTTAAATCGATAAGAAGAGATAATTTAAAAAATTTATTCAGGATAAACAAGTCTTAGGCAATACTTGGCTTTCGGCTTTAACGGCATCGATTTGCGTTTTAGCTTTGATTGCCGCGATTGCCGAGCCGAGAGCGACAATAGTTACCGCAGCGGCAGCAAGGCACGAAACCGTAATAATAGCGATTTTATTTTCCGTAAAAGGCTTTTTTCCGATTAAGTTCGTCGTTTCACTTAAAACGGAAATAACGATAGCACCGACTGCCGGAAC
>JACDQH010000003.1 GCA_018101195.1 Rickettsiaceae bacterium H1 | reverse complement strand
AAGAAAATCGACGACTTAGATCTTTCTACTCTCAGCTCGGATATTGTTAAACTTCGGTAAGATAATTAACAGCCGCCCAATCTTTTAACCGGTAGGCCTACTTCTTGGAAAATAAATTCATTATTTCTTTTCCGTCCAGTTTAATTTTATCCAAGTTATCCATTTTGCTTACTTTACTGATCATGTTATGAGCTTGCCTGAATTTATTTATTAAAATGTTAATGTCGTTAATTTTTACTCCGGCACCTTCGGCAATTCTTTTTTTTCGCTTGGCATTGATAATTTTCGGATTAGATCGTTCTTTTTTCGTCATAGAGGAAATAATTGCCAAATGTCGTTTAACCGATTTATCTCCCATAATATCCGGTAATTTAAAATTGCCCATTCCTGGGATCATTTTCATTATGCTGGCAACTCCGCCTAATTTGCTGACTGTTTTTAATTGTTTTGCCAAATCGTTAAAATCGAAATTGCCGCTTTTAGCTTTAGCAGTCATTTCTTCGACTTCGTTTTTGCCGATAAATTCCGAAGCTTTCTCCACAAGAGAAACAACATCACCCATGTTTAAAATTCGTTTGGCAATACGTTCGGGATGAAACTCTTCCAAATTATCTATTTTTTCGCCATAACCAACGAATTTAATCGGCCTTTTCGTTATATGTGTCATTGAAAATGCTGCTCCGCCACGAGCATCTCCGTCTATTCTAGTTAGAATTATTCCGGTAATGGATAATTTTTCATGGAACGATTTTGCAATGTTTACCGCTTCTTGTCCCATTACCGCATCTGCTACCAGTAATGTTTCAATCGGGTTTGTTGTGACTTTTATTTTATTTAATTCCTCCATTAATGTTTCGTCTATTTGTAAACGACCGGCCGTATCGAGAATTAGCACGTCGTATTTTTTTCCTTCGGTTAATGCTCGTTTAGCTATTTCTTGCGGTTTTTCTCCTTCGATTATAGGTAAGGTATCCGTTTTTATTTGCTTGCCTAAAACTTCTAGTTGTTTTTGTGCGGCAGGCCGATAAATATCAAGTGAAGCAAGCAATACGCTTTTCTTGTTTTTATTTTTTACGTATTTGGCTAACTTTGCCGAAGTAGTCGTTTTTCCCGAACCTTGCAAACCTATCATCATGATAACGTTAGGATTTTCAGGTGAAAAACTTAGTTCAGATTGCTCTTTACCCAGCATTTCGGTTAACTGGTCTTGAACGATTTTGATAATCATTTGTCCGGGAGAAATACCTTCGATTATTTTTTGTCCTATAATTTTTTCTTTTACCGAATTTATGTATGCTTTCACAACTTCTAGCGAAACATCGGCTTCCAAAAGGGCGATTCTTGCTTCACGCATAGTAATTTTGAAATCTTCTTCCGTAATTACAGTTTTGTTTTTGAGTTTATCGAATATTTTACCTATTCCGCCGACAACTAAATTATACATATAAGCTCGCTAAAATTCCTATTATAACAATTGCACATAAAATTGTTTGGGAAACAGTTTCGAATGTTAAATCTTCCAAATTTTTGATACGGTTATTTACCTTTCGAAAGATAAATTTATATATAATGTTTTGGTGACAATTCACCGAATTTACTACTCGAGATACTAACATTATTGTCAATCGATATATATCTTCTATTTTTATCGGTCGATATTTTACATTATACCAACTTTTTCTTATCGAATAAAATGCTACACAAGTAATAACAAAAAAGAATGATTGTTTTAAAATAGTAATATGGGAATATGCTGAATTTACTTTCACGAGGGGAAAGAAACATAATATGCTAAGAATAATTAGCACGATTTTTGGTGCTAATTTCATCGGTAATAGACTTCCTGAGTATTTTTTGCGATCAAAAAAGGTGCAATATAGTAGGCGCATTCCGCAATTTGTAATTAAGCCATAATTTATGAATAAAAATAAAACCAACAATAGAGGCGAACCAATTGATTCGGTAACGATATATTTGGCATTAAAGCCGATGGTTAAAGGTAAGGACGACATTGTGGAAAGAGCGATTAGGGAAGTTATTCCTAAAATCGGCATTTGTTTAAATAGACCGCCTAATTTTTGTAGATTTTCTTGCTCGGTAGCGTAAATAATCGAGCTTGCAACCAAATACATTATGGTTTGGTAAATAACAGATGAAATGAGATACGGGGTAATATTGGCGCCAAAACCGACGCTAGCAATTAATAAGCCCATTTGTCCTATGGTGTTGTATGCAAGAATTTTTCTCAATTTATTTTCCTGAAACGAATAAATTGAAGCATATATTGCCGTGATAAAACCTAGCGGTATTAAGATCTCATATTTGTAAAATAAGTTAAATAATGTAAATAATGCGGATTTGGTAACAAATAACTGTAAGACTGCAGTTCCATGTGGTGAAGCAACAGGGTAACTTGCCGTTAGCCACGTAGATAAAGGGAATGCAGCGCAATTTATTAATACTCCTATAGCCAACAAAGTAAGTTGAGTGCTATTAAGCATTTCAATGGCAAGGGATGTTTTCGTAAACATGAGTTCATAAGGTATTGCTGCTAAAATCAACGTACCTCCGACAAAATGAATTCCTGCATAACGCAAGACCGGAGAAATAGTTTTGCAACCACAGGAAATGAGTAAAATTGCCGATAATGCCGCTAATTCCCAAGCGCATATCATAGTGATAAAATTATTCGATAAGATGATTAATGTAGTTGAAATGAAATATAGCGATGCTCCTATTATTTCCGAAATGTTTGCGTGCGGTAGAGAGTAAACAGAAAGTAATAATGACATCAAGCCGAATGATATTGCAACTGTTTTAGTATCGCCGTCTAAATTTATGCCTAATCCCGAATTTAGCAAGATGATTACTAATACGGGAAAGATTAAACTTATAATGGTGAAAACATTTTTTACTTTCATAAATTAATGCTAATTTACTTGAATGGGTTAAGCAAAAAAATGTCTATTTGTTTACCGTTCGGTACGAACTTAAAAATCTGAAGAATCGATATGCCAAATTAAGTTTTTAAATTGACTATCAATTTAGTTATTATAATATTTTTTGTGCGGGGCGTAGCGCAGACTGGTAGCGCACTTGGTTTGGGACCAAGGGGTCGGGAGTTCAAATCTCTCCGCCCCGACATTTCTATTTTCATTTAATGGTGTGTTTTCATATATTGATAAATTTAGTTTGATAACGTGCATTATTGCAATAATGCTGTTGTGTACTGCATGCAGTAACTCTGTTCATAATCAGTATAAAGGAAAATATAGAATAGGGAGCATGTATACTATTGATGGGGAAAATTATTACCCTCAATATTACAATAAGTACGAAGAATTAGGAGTAGCATCTTGGTATGAGGAAAAGTGCGACAAATGCTTAAGCCATAACCAGTGTAAGCCATGTGTTACAGCTAACGGCGAATTATTTGATAAAAATAGTTTGACAGCGGCTCACAGAACTTTACCCATGCCCAGTATAGTTAGGGTTACTAATTTGAATAACGGAAAAATCGTCAGGCTTAAAATTAACGATAGAGGACCATTTAAGAATGACAGAATATTGGATGTTACGGAAAGAGCTGCAAAAGAATTGGGCTTTAAGGAAAATGGTTTGGCAATGGTCAAGGTAGAATACTTAAAAAGAGCTACGGAAAAACTAATTCACAGTAAGCCCCATTATAAAAAAACTTATCGAAAAATAATGGATGAAATCAGCAAAAGAAGCAGCATATTTTCACCTAACGTCACTAATAAACTTGATTTAAAAAAAGGTTTTCGTTCACCCGATTTAAAAAAAATGGAAAAAGCAGAAAAACAAAAATTACTTAAATCTAAAAAGGTAAATTCTGGAAAATTACTTTACGATCCGAATACCGGATATAAAAAATCCAGTAGGTATAAAAAATATATTTAGCGGAAATTAGTTTGACTTCGAATAGGTGTTGTTTCATTAACGTTAGATAAGTTATGTTTCGGTTTATAATTTGTAAAACAAACGATAATTAGCGTTAGTGTAGCTAAAGCAAATATTGTAAATCCGGTTATTAACGTAATTTTATTTGATTTTAATGCTCCGTGGGTAACTATACCGATGCCGGAACAGTAAAGAGAACCTAATAATAATGATTTCGCTGGATTAAACTGTTTATTATTTTGTGGAGAAAACGGATTTTTGCTTTCGTCGTACGCAGGTTGGCTTTTTTTTGGTTCTATAATTTTGCTATGTTGATTTTTTAACGTTGTATTGGAATCATTAGGAAAAATTGTTGGGTTATGAAATTCTTCAAATGGATTGGTAGAATTTATGTTATTACTAACGGATAGGTTTTTTTCTCTTAACTTATAGGGAACTTCATTCTTACTCATGGGTTCATGCGAAGTGTTATTGTTTTCTTGAGAAAAAAACGGGTTTTTACTTTCATCATAATCACTTTTAGTTTGATTATCTGGGTTTTCATTATTTTTGCTCTCTTCTTGTTTTGTTGCTTTGTCCATTACTTTAGCTTCAGTTTTGCTATTTTCTTTTATTGAAATTTTTTCATCCTTTTTAAGGTAATCGGAAGCTTTACATATAATAATGTTATCTTTTTCTGCTTTTTCGTTAATCTTAAGATTCGAATCGTTAACCGTTTGAAAAATCATTATTTTCGCTTCGGGGTTATTGGTTTCATCAATTCCCTGTTTTATTTTTGTGTCAACAGGCATGATGTTTCTTTTTTCCTTTTCTTCCCCGGGAATTTTTTCTATTTTGTTCGTTTTTGATGGTTGTGATGAAGCATTTGTAACTGCTGAAACGACGCTTTCTTCATGGTCTTCTTGAGCATCAAAAAATTCTTCATCGCTTTCTTGTGAATCAAAAAGTTCATTTTTTTCTTCTTGTTGTTCGCTACTTTTGTCTTGCACGTTGTTTTTCGATTGAGTTGGAGCTTGGTCTTGAATCTCAATAGAAGGGCTTAAATCCTTTTCTATGTAGTCTAATTTGACATGATATTTTTCATCTGATTGAGAAGAAGCATCTGCATCACCGGCATTTAAATTATCTTGTGACACACCAATATTAATTGGCGATGCAGATGGTGTGTTTTGATTGGAAGAATTGCTGTATGAAGATGGCTTTTCATAAGTCTTGGCCGTTTCGTATTTTGTTTGGTTATTACTATCAATAAAAGAAGATTTTTGCGCTTGTTTTATTCTTTCTTGTATAGCTAATTGATTACTTGCTGATGGTTTCTTATCTGTTTTTTGTGCACTATCTTCAGCGCTGTTATTTGTATTTAAATCTGCATCTGGCGTTTTTGTTTTTATAGTGGCGATGTCGTACGTATCTCTATCGATTTTTGTTGTGCTGTTGTTGTTATTTTCCATAGTTTGGTTGCTGTTTTGCTTAGTGTTATCAATAGACACTGAGTGAGATTTCCTAGATGCGGCCTGTGTTTTTTTTCCCACGTTTTCTTTAGGGTTATTAAGACTTGATTGATTATTAGCTTGTCTTGTATTTGTAAGATTTGTTTTTTCCTTTTGCTGTTTTAAGTCTTGTTGCTTACTTGTTTGAAGGTTAGATTTTTTTTTCGGCATTATTTTGGACTCTGAGGTTTGATTATCCCTGTTTTTGCTTAAATTATTTTCAGCTTGGTTTTGGTTGTTAATTGCTGATGTTTTTGTTTTAGGAGTGCTGTGTGATTGGTTTAGTCCTTGGCTTTGAGTTTTGATTGGGTTGTTTTTTTTCTCTGATATACTGGAGTTCAGGTTGATTTGATCTTTTTCTGTCTTTGCGTCTGCTTTTTGATTCGTGTTTTTATTAGAAGTAGAAGTGTTGATTTCTAATTGACTCTTCTTATTAAGAGCAAAGGTTTCTTTTACGCTGCTCTCCGGTTTGTTTATAGTAGGGTCTAGTCTGTTATTTCCTTGGTTATGATTATGTTCTTTTGTTTTTTTAAGGGGTTTTTTTTCCGTATTTTGTTCGTCTAAAGATGTTTGAGCTTGATTAAAAAAGCTATTACCTATGGACGTGTTTGCTTGAGTTGTTGAAGTTTTTTCTGAATTGGTGTTTTGAGCGGTGTCAAATATGGAACGGGAAATTGAATACGATTGAGCAATAGTTGGAGCCTCGTTCTCGGTACTTTTTCTTGTAGTGGCTCTCTGTGGAACTGGAGCTTTTTGGGTACTACCGTTTTTTGGGCAGTCGATAGCTCTTTCCTTTTGCGAGAAATCTATTTGGCCTGTGTCAGTAATTGGAGCCTCTTTTTCGGTATTTTTTCTTGTATTGGCTCTTTGTGAAACTGGAATTTTTTGCGTACTGCCATTTGTTTCCCAGTTGATAACTCTTTCCTGTTGTGGGTGAATTTGGTCTGTGTTTTTATTTGTGGATTCATCTTTTATATATCTAGGGTTTTCAAATGTGTTTTTGCTTTTTTTTCCGAATGGATTTCCCTGTTTCTTGAAGATTGATCCAAGAGACGTTGTCCGATTAGTATTTCTGGGAAAATTTGTATTTTCAGGTGTTGTTTGGAAAGAATGATTAGATCCTTTTAAAGACTTTGTACTACCTGTTCTGGCAAGATTGTCATTGCTCTGTTCCTTGTCTTGTTGTTTTTTAGCAGATGTGGATACCTGATTTGATATTTTTAACGGTTTTTCTGTTATTTTGCTAGTTTGCTCTACTTGTTTGTGAGTATTGATTTGCAAGAGTGTTTTTATTGCATTGTGTTCATGTTGTTTAAGATTATGTTCAGTATAACTATTTTTTTTGAGAACTAACGTGTCATCGCCCTCCAATAGATACTGAGTTGCACCTTTGTTGTTGAGAAGAATGAAACGATCTTTTATATTGATATTTTTATTATCTTTTTTTGACAATTTAAAAATATCACATATGACAATATTGCCTATATTTATTGTGAGATTCTGATTAATAGTTAGTTTATCTGTTATTTTAAAAGCTTTTAAACGATTATCTTGGATAATTTTAGCTGCTTCAGACGGTTCTTTTTTATCTTTTATAAGATTGTCAAACTTATTACATCCTTTAATATCATTGCTATTAAGAAATAGTGTTTTGCTTAGAAAGATTTCTAAAATTTTATTGTCTTTTATGATATAAATGTTTATTTGTTTGGGAATTTGAATAGTATTTCCAAAATGAATATAATTGTCTGTGTTTTTAGAGATAATAATTATATCATTTTCATTTATTTGATGACTACATCCGTTTTTTTCCGTTATTGTGAAATCTTGTTTTATTTGAAGAACCTTTAAATCTTTTGTCATATCTATAATTTAGTATAATTTTTATCATCGTAGGCATATTTATTAAAATAACAATATTTTTATTCTTAAATTTCTAATAATTATTAAAATAACAATATTGTTATTACTAATTTTATAAAAATTTTAATATTGTTTGTTGTAAAAAAATAGATATCTTTTTATTGTTGAATTTCTAATAACTCTTCTGCAACGTTTTTTCCTATTGTTAGTGCTTTGTCAATTTTTCCTGTTTTTTCAATAAAATGTGGTTTACCGCTGATTTCCAGCATTGCTTTTAGATTTAGAGTATTGTTTTTGATTGTGGCAAGAGCTGCTAACGGTGTATAACAATTGCCTCCTATCGTAGTTAAAAAACTACGTTCTGCTACTGCAGCAATTTTTGTTTCTTTATGAGTTATTTGTTCAAGAATATTTATCATGTGGTTGTCGTCTTTTCTGGATTGCAAGCAAATAATTCCTTGTCCGACTGCCGGTAGCATGATTTCGGTCGGTAGAATTTCAGTTATGTGTTTTGCCATATTTAGCCTTTTAATCCCGGCTAATGCTAAAATTATTCCGTCAAAATTTTTTGCTTTTTTTATCCTGGTCGTGACGTTTCCTCGAAGTGTCGATGTTTGTAGATCTGTTCTTAATTGTAAGGCCCTTCTCGGTGCACAAGTGCCGATTACAGCACCTTGCGGAAGCGATGCTAAATTCTTGTGATAACAAGAAACGAAAACATCTCTGGGGTCTTCTCTTTCTAAAAAGCCGGCGAGTACCAATTTTTCATTTATTTCTTTTATATTTCCGGGAATATCTTTTAACGAATGTACCGCTAAGTCTATTTTTTTATCAATTAGAACTTGTTCTATTTCCTTAATGAACAGACCCTTGCCACCGTATTCGATTAAACTACGGTTTTTTATTTTATCTCCGGAAGTTTTGATTTTAATTATTTCCGTTTCTACTTTGAATTTATCTTCTATTGCTTTTCGGGCAATTTTCGCTTGTTTTAATGCAAGAATGCTCCCTCTGGTACCCAACCTAATTTTCACCGTGAGAAATCTTTTTCTCTATTAATTCGATACTTTTGCTTAGACCGTATAACGCAAAAAACGATCCGATCCTAGGACCTTGTTCTTGGCCCAAGAGGGTTTTATACAATGTTTTAAACCATTCTCCGGTTTTTTGATAATGCTTTTTTCCTATGTCGAACACACACTGTTGAATTTCATCTGCAGTACTATTTTGCTTTAGTTGCAATAACGATTCTTTTAAATCGGCTAAAGCTTTTTTTTCTTCGTCATTAGGATTTTTATATTGCTTTTTTGTTTTGATGAAATCATGGTAATAATTTACTGCATAAGATGCTAACTGATCTATTATTTTGTGAGTTTTGGGCATAATATTGGGTCTGTAATTTTTAATAAAACCCCATAACACTTCTTTATCTTCGGGATTACATGCCGATGCTAAATTGAGTAATAAATTGAAGCTGATATTTTCGTTGTCGATTTTCGGTACATTGCCTCCATGTACATGCCATGCCGGATTATCTTGATCTCCATTATATGATTTTACGAAAGAGAAGTATTCGTCTACCGATTTGGGGATAACATCGAAATATAACCTTTTTGCTCTTTGCGGATGTTGAAACATATATAGCGATAAACTTGTTTTTGGTGCATAAAGCAACCATTCTTCGATTGCCAAACCGTTTCCTTTGGATTTCGAGATTTTTTTCCCTTCTTCGTCTAAAAAAAGTTCGTAAACGAATAATAACGGTTCTTTTTCTTCTAACAACGAACATATTTTTGTCGAAAGCTTGGCAGAGGGAGTAAGATCTTTACCGTGCATTTCGTAATCTATTCCCAAAGCCGCCCAGCGCATTCCCCAATCGGGTTTCCACTGTAATTTACATTTACCGTCTGTTACTTTGTCGGTTATTAAATTACCCTTTTCATTTTTATAAGTAACGGTGTTATTATTTTTATTTATTTTGATAGGTACTTGTAAAATTTTTCCCGTTTCCGGACAAATAGGTAAAAACGGACTGTATGTTTCTTGCCTTTCTTTGCCTAAAGAATGCAGCATGATTTTCATTACTTTTTCGTAATTTTGTAGTAGCAGCAGCAATTTTTCATTAAATAAACCTGATTTATAACACTTTGTGGCACTTTTGAATTCGTATTCGAATTCGAATAAATCTAAAAACTTACACAATTTGACATTCATGTGCTCGCCATAGCTTTCGTGTGTTCCAAACGGGTCGGGAATTGTCGTTAACGGCTTACCGAGGTGATGAACGAAATTTTCTGGACCGGGTATGTTGTCGGGAATTTTACGCAACCCATCCATATCGTCCGAAAAGGCGATTAATTTCGTTTTTACCCCGGGTTTTAATTCTTTTAGTGCGTTAATTACCATAGTTGTTCTAAGTACTTCGCCGAATGTGCCGATATGAGGTAAACCAGAAGGACCGTAACCGGTTTCGAAGGTGAAACTTTCTTTATTGGGCGATTTGTCAAGTAATTTTTGCGCTTCTATAAATGGCCAACTTTTCATTTTTTTACTGAAAAGTAAAATGTTAGCATTTTTTGTGTTACTTGCATAAAAAAGGTTGATTTATACTTTTTCTGATATCGATAGCTTTAACAGTTATTTCGGGAGTAACAAAATGATAAAACCAGCAACAAAAAATAATTTTGATACAAGAAAAAATGATCATAGTGGGATAAAGCTAGAAGATTGGGAAGTAAATCTAATTAAAAGGAATGCTGTTAATCTGCAAAAAATGAAAAAAGAAATCATAAAACAGAATAAGAGAGCGAATAAATTTTATTATGGAATTAAAGTGTATATTTGTTTAATCAGGGTTGTTGGTGATTTTTTGACTCATCTGTTTTTACTCGTCCTATTACGCATTTGATGATTTGATTGGTACGGAAGAGAAGTTAAAAGCCAACTTAACTATGTCAACAAAATTACGGGTTTGATAAAGTGAAAGGAGCATTAAGAAATTATATTATGTCCGGATTGTCTATATCTTGATTATGCGAGGGGTAAAATGGATTTGTACACTTTAAGAGTTTCCTGATCAAGCAAAACAACTGTTAAGTAATGTGAAGGGAAAAGATTATAATATGACAAAAATTTTTCATCGTTTTTCCAGAAGAGATTTTGAAAAACAATTTTTTAAACGTCAAGCTTTAAAGCCCTCTGTAAAAGAGTATTTACTTTCACTTGAGACTCCCCTATCCCTTTTTTAGCAGCATTAGCCGAGTATAGGAAAAATTAAAAATCAATGTTGTAAGAAATATAGCTGACTTTACTCCGCTAAGCTAAATTACTTTTTAAGTGATAATGTCGATTTAATAGGTCAAGAAAACAAACACAAATAAGTGAAATTGACCTAACGCATCTAATGGGTGGTGTATTATGTTTTTTTTTAAGCCGCTTTTTTGCTTACACAATACCTCAACTCAAGCTATCCATTGGAAAGTGCCAATAAAATGCTATTAAAAAAACAATTAAGCAGTTTTACTGTCCCAAACTTTATTTGTATTGCTTGATAAAAAAGTAAAAATTTGTTTTTAATAATTGATTAAGGAGTAAAAATATCGTCAATACCTAAGCAAAAAGTAGAGAAATGAAACGAAAACAAAAAATAGAAAGGAAAATTATGGATCATCTAGCTTCTTTTTAGTTGTAGTGCAAACCAGATTATTTGGAATTTGGGTTCCAGTTTAGATCTGATGATGGATATAGAGTTATGAAGAGAGAAATTAGAAAAAAATTATGTCGCAGCTTAATTCGATCATAAACACAAAACCGGCAACTGGAGAAAAGAGCATTAAAAAAACTATGTTATTAGGTAGGAACGAACGTATCACGCTCTTAGTTCCGGAAAGGTAGATGTTAAAGCTTTATTTGAGAAGTTGCTTGAAAAAAGAGAAGAGTATTTTAACGTTATAAAGTCGCAATATATTACTTATTATAAGTACCTATTAGTCACTATCATAATGCAATTGAATATTGTTCCCATTTGTGGAGAATATGTTTAACTTGAGGGTTCGTTTTTTTTTAGTGTGATTATTTTCCTTTGTTGGAATTACTTGCTAATCTGCGGCCTTTTTTAGATGGGTGGAAGAGATTTGAAGATGCACTTAAAGTAAGTAATTTTAGTACTTCTGATTCGCTTTCGGTAATTAATTCAAGTCGAGTTGTAGAAGGCTCGGTAATTGATTCTAATAATAGTGGTAAATGCATGTCGCTGAAACCTAGTAGTTTGTTAGATAATGTAAAAAAATAGAGGTTTTAATAAGGGGAGCCAAAGATTTGTTATCAACCTTAAATTTTTATTGGGATTGTGATTTATCTCGTGTTATTTGATATTAATAACCAAGTTTATAGCAAAAAAATAACATGAGACATCCTTATCGTACGAAAAAATCAAATCAATTGTCGACCGATATTGTCGGAGAAGAAGTAAAATTATGTGGTTGGGTTTCCCGAATTAGAGATCACGGAGGAGTGATTTTTATCGATTTGCGTGATCGATATGGGATAATACAGCTTGTTTTCACCGATAATTCCCCTGTGATTAGATTGGAAAGTGTGATTATTGTAGAGGGATTATTAGTAAAGCGCAGCCCAGATACGGTAAACGATAAAGTAAAAAATGGTGATATCGAAGTTGCGGTTACAGAATGGAAAATCGAATCGGAATCGGAAGTGTTGCCGTTTCAGATTAATTCCGAGGAAGATTCGTCGGATGAATTAAGACTAAAATATCGCTTTCTCGATTTGAGAAGAGATAGAATGAAAAAAAATGTTGTTTTGCGTTCTAAATTCATACAAAAATTGAGAAATTTGATGTTAGAGCAAGATTTTACCGAATTTCAAACACCGATTTTAACAGCTTCGTCTCCGGAAGGTGCCAGGGATTATTTGGTACCCAGCAGGTTACATAAAGGGAAATTTTATGCTCTGCCTCAAGCACCGCAACAATTTAAGCAATTGCTTATGGTTTCGGGTTTCGATAAATATTTTCAGATCGCACCTTGTTTTCGTGACGAAGATTCCAGGTCGGATCGTTCTCCGGCCGAATTTTATCAATTGGATTTCGAAATGTCTTTTGTTACTCAAGAAGAAGTGATTAAGGTAATGGAGAAAGTTATTTCCCGTGTGTGTTCCGATTTATTTAATATTAAAGCGGGTACTTTTCCTCATATAACTTATCGTGATGCGATCCTCAAATATGGAACTGATAAACCGGATTTGCGTAATCCGTTATTGATTAAAGACGTTACTGATGTTTTTATCGATTCTAACTTCGGTTTATTTAAAAATAACGTGGCGAAAGGTATGGCGGTACGTGCTGTTTCCGTGCCGAATGTCGGAAGTAACTCCAGAAATTTTTTCGATAAACAAAACGATTATGCCAGGTCGATCGGGTTGCCCGGTTTGGGTTATATCAATTTTACCGAAACGGGAGAAGCAAAAGGGCCGATTGCCAAATTTTTATCCGATAAGGAAATAAATAGGTTATGTGACGGCGATAGAAAAAATAATGCGATTTTTTTTATCTCGAATTATGAAAATGAAATTAAGAAATTTGCCGGTGAGATAAGAAAGCATCTTGCTCTTGAAGCGGGTTTGATAGATGAAAACGACTTTAAGTTTTGTTGGGTAATGGATTTTCCTTTGTTTAAATATGACGAATTGGCAAAAAAAATAGATTTTTCTCATAACCCGTTCTCCATGCCTCAGTCTTCTTTGGAAGGTGGCGATCCGTTGCAAGTTTTAGCTTATCAATACGATCTTGTCGGTAATGGTGTTGAACTTGCGAGCGGAGCGATACGTAATCATAAACCGGAAAATATGTATCGGGCATTTGAAATTGCCGGTTACGGAAAGGAAGAAGTGGAAAAATCTTTTCCCGCATTGCTGAAAGCGTTTAAATTCGGTCCGCCGCCTCACGGAGGGATGGCACTGGGTATAGATAGAATGCTGATGCTGATGACGGGCGAGGAAAATATTAGGGAAGTGATATGCTTTCCTATGACGCAAAAAGCGGAAGATATTTTGATTGGCGCTCCTGGTGAAGCGACAAAACCTCAGTTAAAAGAATTGGGAATAAAAACGTCTTAAGCTATCGAACTGATTTTATTCCTAGTTCTGCTAACATTGCCAAATCTTTATTTTCTTTAGGGTTAGGAGTGGTTAACAATTTTTCTCCGTAAAACATGGAATTCGCTCCGGCAAAAAAGCACAATGCTTGCATTTCCTCCGACATTCCTTCACGTCCGGCAGATAACCTTACGTAAGACTTAGGAAAAATTATTCTGGCAACTGCAATTGTGCGAATGAAATCGATATTACCAATCTTTTGTTGTTTTTCCAGAGGCGTTCCTTTAATAGGAACCAGCCTGTTAATTGGTACGGAAAGAGGCGGCGGATGAAATTCCGATAAAGTAAGTAGCATTTTTGCCCGATCTTCTTTGCTCTCACCCATACCGATAATTCCTCCGGAACAAATTTTGACCCCGGCATTTTTAATGTTTTTAATGCTTTCGAGCCTATCGTCATAGGTACGAGTTGTAATTATGTTATGATAAAATTCACGCGACGTATCGATGTTATGGTTACAGAAATCCAAACCGGCGTCTTTTAAATTTCGCATTTGTTTTTCCGTTACCATTCCTACCGAGATACAACTTTCCAAATCTTCGTTTTTAATTGCACGCACCATATCGGCAATTTTTTCTACGTCGCGATTATGTAAATTCCTCCAGGCGGCAGCAATGCAAAATCGGGAAGCGCCTTTTTGTTTTGCTTTTTTTGCCGCTTCTTTAACCGGTTCGACTTCCATTAATTTTTCTTTTTTTAGTCCCGTGTTGTAGTGAGCGCTTTGCGGACAATAATGGCAATTTTCAGGACAGCTGCCGGTTTTGACGTTTAACAAAGCTGCTAATTGAATCGAATTGGGATCGAAATTTTTTCTATGAATCGAATGAGATTGAAATAGTAAATCGTTAAACGAAATGTTAAATAAATCGTTGATTTCCGTTAGCTTCCAATTCTTTTGTTTCATATTTTTGTTGCACGTAGGGAAAATGATTATTTATATTAGTTGGCCGGAAAATACAAGATGTAGCTTGTAATACTTGAATAGAAAGCAAATTTATAGTACCTTGATTAAACTTTAAGTACGAATTAACTGTGAAAATAATTGCAAATGAAATCAGGGTAGGTAATATCCTCGAGCACAAAAACGGTTTGTGGGAGGTATTAAAAGTTGTGCATACTAAACCGGGAAAAGGCGGTGCTTACATTCAAGTGGAAATGAAAGAAATTATCAAAAATACCAAATTAAACGAAAGATTTCGCTCGAGTGAAAATGTGGAAAAAGCGGTTTTGGATGAAGAAGAATACCAATATTTATACTCTGATGGTGAATTTATTACGCTGATGAATCAAAGTACTTACGAACAATTTTCCGTAAAAAAATCATTATTGGGAGAAAAGTTAGCGTATCTTAGCGACGGTATCGTAGTTAAAGCTTTATCGCATAACGAACAAATAATTCGGATTAAATTTCCTAAGCATATGGTATTTGTCGTGGCGGAAACGGAAGTGTCGATTAAAGGACAAACCGCTACTGCTTCTTATAAGCCGGCTAAACTGGAAAATGGCCTCAGCATTATGGTCCCTCCTTTTATTTCGGTTGGTGATAAAGTAGTAGTAAATACCGAAGACGATAGTTACGTCGAACGTGAAAAATAATGAGCATTTGTTCTGCCGACGTAAAAATTATGATGTCCGCTATCAGGTTGGCTGCCAAATCGGTGACAAGGGATTTTTACGAGATTAACGATTTGCAAAGTTCTTACAATTCGTTGGGCGTGAAAAAATTCGCAGATATGGCATATAATAAGTCACAAGCGATTATAGAAAAAGAGCTGCAAAGGTTTAGGCCCGATATCGGTTTTAATCCTGACGAAGGTAAAGAATGCTATTGGGATATTAGCCCTATTAGCGGAAAAAATAACTTTGATCGTGCGATCCCTTTTTTTGCCGTTTCGATTTCTCTGTTACGTAATCACGAAGTAATTTCGGTAGTTACGATGTTGCCTATTTCCGGAGAGATATTTTGGGCAGAAAAAGGCGTCGGTGCTTATCTAGATACTAAAAATAAAACCAGTAAAT
This sequence comes from Rickettsiaceae bacterium H1, assembly GCA_018101195.1. GTDB lineage: Bacteria > Pseudomonadota > Alphaproteobacteria > Rickettsiales > Anaplasmataceae > JACDQH01. The sequence goes on along the minus strand of JACDQH010000003.1, from coordinate 221,933 downwards.
TGCGTATAGGTAACGTAAACGATTCTCAAGATATTATTGTCGGGTTAAGCGGAATAAACGGCCGAGTTTTTCGAGCAATGCAAGGCATGCGGTATAGAATAATGGGTTCCTCTTGTATGGGTATATTATACGTTGTCTTAGGAAAAACCGACGTGTTTTTGTATCCGAAAAGCCCAATTGATTATTCTTTATTAATAAAAGAAGCATCGGGCTTAATAGCACACGTCGGTAGTTATTCGATTGTCGGAAAACATAATATTGTTTCTATTTTGGCAGAGCGGATTAAGAATGGATAAAGTAGTAAAAATATATACTGACGGCGCATGTTCAGGTAACCCGGGTAAAGGTGGTTGGGGCGTGGTTTTAATATCGGGAAGTGAAAAAAAAGAATTTTTTGGTGGCGAAAAACATACTACCAATAATAGGATGGAACTACGAGCGGTTATCGAAGGATTAAAAGCAGTTAAGGTTTCGTGTGACATTTTATTATATACCGATAGTATGTATGTGAAAAATGGAATTACCGAGTGGATATTTAATTGGAAAAAGAACGGTTGGAAAACGGCAAATAACAAACCTGTTAAAAATAGGGAATTATGGCAAGAGTTGGATTCACAAGTAGAAAAACGTAAATTGGTAAAATGGAACTGGGTTAAAGGTCATTCCGGTGATGATAATAATGAACTTGCAGATAGTCTTGCTCGTAAAGGAACTGAAAACTGATCCCGATGCGATTCGAACACATGACCTACAGATTAGGAATCTGTCGCTCTATCCTACTGAGCTACGGGATCAAATAAAAAAATTTTATCAATAATGACTGTGATTGCAAAGTTAATAACATTATTTCTTTGTTTGTTCTAACGTTTCTACTTTTTCCTCCAAAACTTCTATTAAATTTGAGCTTGCTTTTTCTTTTTCTATTGCAGTGTATTCGAATATTATGGGTATAAAGGTGCCTATTGCTAGGCATATAAGTATTCCGGATACATATTGTTTCGTACTTACTTTATTGGTATTAAAGTAAAGTATGCTAAGAGCAGTATCGCCTACCGCACTAATTAATTGTGAGACGGTAACGGCAGTTGCCAGATAGAAAAATAACTTATTGTTTTTACTTTTTTTGCTAGCATCAATCTTAGTATCAAAGCTGTTATTATTGATTTCATCGAGTTTTTGCTTCCATTTTTTTATTTTTTTGGTTTCATTATGCACTTCATTTACTAAAAGTGCTGTTCCAAGCATTTGAGCAACTACAAGTGTAGAAATGAAAATCCTAAAATCTAAAGGTTTGCTGTAATGTATTGCATATAAAATTACAGCACTGCCGCAAGTAAGAATGTGTATTGTAGCAGCTTTGGTTAGAGATAAGTAGTCAGTATTCAAGATTTTCCTCCTTATTAAAACGACTTTTACAAAATGATTAGAAATCAAAAAATATTAAAACTTATTTTGTCGCTTTATGGAAAAGTGTTTATAAAAAAATGGATTAAGTTCAGATAGATAAAGATTTTGATGTAAAAGAGGCCCCTTAAAACTTAAGCTATCCATTTTTAATTAATTATAAATAAATTTGTATTTACTAGTATAGCACAAAATTAGGGGACAGATCAAGAAAAGCTGAAAGAAAATGTGTTAGTGTTAGTGAAATATCAAAAATCGGTTAGGATGCAATTGATGAGAATCACAAATTTCTAAAAGCTTTTTCCCATGTTAAACCTTATCATATCTGTTTTATCAAATTTATCTTTTATTATAGGGAAGCCGAAATCCAATCTTAATAACCCGACTGGGGAAAACCAAGAAATGCCAAAACCAATTGAAGCTCTTAAATTTCCTGAATCAACAGTGTTTGTTGTTTTTGAATCGAGGCCGGTTATAGTTCCGGTATCGAGAAAAACAGAGCCTTTTACTTCCAAATCGCTCGGTAAACCGATAGGAAAATCGGCCTGTAAAGTTGTCGTAGCGCGAAATTTTCCTCCTAATGAATTATCGGTAGCAATATCTCTCGGACCTATGCCTGAAAGTTTGAATCCTCTTAATTCGTAATTATCCATGAAAAACCTTTGTCCTATTCTTACTTCTTGGTTGTTATATCCGCTTACGTAACCGCTTTTTAATGACATCTGTAAAACGATATCTTCATAGTTTTTTACTGTCATAAATTTTGCTGCCGAAAAATCGGAGCGTACGTAATATAAATTTCCTCCTATACCAGCTAATTCTTGTTCGCCTTTTAACAAATAACCGGACGTTGGCTTGATTGGGTTGCTTAATTTATCGTAGATAAGTGTATGTCCTATTAAAGAAGTGTGAGTAACTCCTGCTTGAGATTTAATTGAGGAAGATGCACTTTTGTCTATACCCGATAGAGTATTTTTTTTGTAGGAATATTTTAACGAATGTTTTAAATTATCGCTTATTTTATAAGATGCTCGTAATGTAAATCCGTAAGAAGAACTGTCGTAAGGATTATCGTATTTATGATTAGTTTTTTCTTGAAATAAGTCGAAACCCGATGAGATTGGATAATTGAAGATATAAGGTTTGGTAAAATTGATCGAGGAGCTAAAAGTGGATGATCCTTTCTCTAAAGAAAAGGACAAGAAATTTCCTGTTCCCAAAAGATTATTTTCATGTACGTTAATATTTCCTACTAAGCCTGATTCTGACGATATTCCTCCGCCAATGTTTGCGGATCCGGTACTACGTTCTTTTACTGTTACGGTAAGGTTAACTTGATTGGGATTTTCTTTTGAGGTTGTAATTTCGACATCGTTAAAAAAGCCTAATCTAAGCAAATTTTGTTTAGATCTGTTAACTAATGTTAAGTTATAGGGATCGCCTTCCGAAATTTTAAGTTCCCGTCTTATTACGTGATCTAAAGTGTGATCGTTGCCTTCGATGTTAATTCGATTTACATATACTTTTTTTCCTTCGTTGATTTTGTAATTTATAACTACCGTATTATCTTCTGTTTTATAATCGGGTGTAATATTTGCGAAGTAATAACCGTTATCGTGTAAGAAGGAAGTTATTTCGGATATGGATCGATTTACCTTATTTATGTTAAAAACGTCACCTTCATTAGTTTGTATTATATTTTGAATACTGTCTGTGTTTAAACCCTCAATGTTAGTGGTTATATTGTTACTCTTTACTGTGTATTTTTTTCCTTCGTCTACAATGAAAGTTAAATATACTGCATTACCATCAAATTCGGGAATAATTGATTCGATTTTAAAATTAAGGAAACCTCTGGAGAAATAAAAATTTCTTAATACGCTGCCGTCCAGTGTAATTCTGTCCTGAATGTAATAATGATTGTTGGTTAGAAAATTATAGAATCTATATTCTTTACTGAATAAAACGGTTTTTAGTAAATTGTCGGAAAAGTGTTCGTTATTGATAAAATTTATCTTACGAATTTTGGTCTTTGTTCCTTCTTCGATTTTGTATATTAGGTTTATTTTATTATCTTCTAGTGGAGTCTTATAGGGCTCGATTATTACGTCGACGATTCCGTTGTCGTTATATAATTTGACCATTTTCAATATATCGCTTTGTAATTTCTCTTTTGTAAAAATAGAATTAGTCTTTAGTTTGATTTTTTCTTTAATGTCGTTTGTTTTTACCGATTTGTTACCTTCGATCGATAACCTACTTATTATAGGGTTCTCTTCTATGTTGATTACTAATTTATCGTCTTCAATATTCATCGAGACATTGGCGAATAGGCCGGTTTTATACATTTGTTTTATTGCATAATTTAACTGTTTGTCATTTACATCGTCACCAATTTTGAAATTCAATTGTGATTTTATTATTTCGCCTTCGACATTTATATTACCGGTTAAGACGATAGATGTGATTATTTCTGCTGTTGCTCTAAAATTTAAGATAGTGCTAAGGAGTAGAAAAAATAAAGCTTGATACCTCATAAAAAAAGCATCTTTACATCGTTGAAGGTAGTTAATGCCAGAATTATAAAAATTATCGTTATTCCCGCTTTAATAGAATAATTTTGATATTTAGCAGCAAAGTTTTTATTACTGATAGATTCTATTATATAATAGAGCAAATGTCCTCCGTCTAGTACCGGAATAGGTAACAAATTGATAAAACCGACATTTACTGAAAGCATAGCAATAAACCAAAGGGTAAATATTATTCCTTTTTTCATTGATTGACCGGAATATTTTACAATTCTTATCGGTCCTCCCAGATCGTCTAAATTCCGTTTACCTCTTATCATTTGCCAAAGTACTTTACATGTGGTTTGTATGATCTTTTTTATTTCGATTATGGAAACGTATATCGAAGTAGGGATAGACATGTATCTATATTCGATGGTACTTATGGAAATACCAATTTGCGGAGATTTAATCGTATTACCGAAAATATCTTTCGAAGTTGTTAATTCGGGAATTAAAATCGTATGATTTATAGTGCCTTCTCTTTCATAAAAAAGTGAGATTTCCTTTTCGGAATTGGTACTGATGATACGTATGATATCGTCAAAAGTACTTACTTGTTCACCGTTAATCGAAATTATCTTATCTCCCTCGATCAAACCGGCATTTTGTGCAACTCCTTTTTCAATGGTTTTGCCGATAATAGGAGGGGTATAAGGTTTGCCGTAAAATGCGTAGAGGAAAGATAATATAAGTATGGAAAGTAGAAAATTTGCTAACGGTCCGGCTATTACTATGGATGTTTTTTGATGTAACTTTTTGAAGTGAAACGTTAGCTCTTTTTCTTCTTCTGGGATTGAAGAGAGGTATTTTTCGTTTTCAACGCTTGCTTCATTAGTGTCACCGAACATTTTCACATATCCTCCAGCAGGAATCATACTAAACTTCCAACGAGTTCCGGACTTGTCGTAAAAACCGAAGATTTCTTTACCGAACCCTATCGAGAAGACCTCGATTTTGACTTTGCATATTTTTGCTACTATGTAGTGACCGAGTTCATGGACGAAAACTATTAACGATATTACTAAAACAAAGGATAGTAAGTAGTAACTGAAGTTCCACAGATTATGTAAAATAAATTCCATATATAGTATAGTCATCAAATATCGCTTAAAGCTTATGTTACTCGCATGCGAAAAGCAATATTTTATACAAAGTGAATAATTAAGTGATTTTATTTGATTAACAAGCAGAACGTTATAATATTAATACTATGCCAAATAAATGGGCTAATTTAAGTCGTGAAAAAATAAAAACCATATTTAAAAACGTGTGGTTTCAGGAAACTTCATGTTCCGTATTGGAAGTGTCTTTAAAAGCGGCATTAGTAATAATCAGTACTTTGTATAAAGATAAAATAAACCCTTATATGTTTGCCTGGATATTGATTTTTGGCCAATATGTCGTACTGTGCTTAATATTACGCGGAACATACTTTACTTGGACGCGTAATAATAAGCAAGAAGAGCTTTTGGAAAAACTTGAAAATCAAAATATTAGTGAAAATAGAAGCGAACAACCTAGAAAATTCGCTCTAAACCGAGATCAAAAATTAAAATTTTCGATTTTAGGAATAATAGGGTTTCAATTGTTGTATATAATACTAAGTGTGATTACACCACTACTTCATCAATATGAACGTATCGCTCTTAGAACGGTGGTAATTATGGGAGCGATTGCCTTTGTATTTGGTGTTATTCCTAATGAGATATTTTCTACGATCAGCGTAGCTACTTCAAGAATTGGATCGGAGAAAATAGAAGAAATAACTTCGCATATAAAAGACGTAAGGCCTATAAAAAGGGAAATGGGAGACGAAATACTTGGTTCTGATGGTATTTACTCCTCAAGATTTGAAGAAAAGACAGCAAGTATTTGATAATATTAATACTAAGTGTAACTCTTGCCAATTATTCTATGGGAAATCATGCTTGATACATCCCTCCGTTTACATGTATTGTCTGGCCGGTTATATATTTTGCTTCGTCGCTCATCAAGAATATTGCTGCTGCCGCTATGTCTTTTGGCTCGCCTATTTTTCCCACGGGAATATTTTTGATTATGTTTTCTTTTTGCGCTTCCCTTATTCTGGCTGTCATGGGTGTTGCAATAAAACCGGGAGCTATACAATTAGCCGTAATGTTTTTACTGGCTAATTCCAATGCGATTGATTTTGTCATTCCTACCATTCCCGCTTTGGCGGCTACGTAATTTGCTTGTCCAGCGTTACCGGTGAATGCAACTACGGAAGACATATTTATTATTCGGCCGTATCTTTGTTTTAACATAATTTTTGCTACGTTGCGATTAAGCATGAATGTTGAAGTCAAGTTAATTCGAATTAGTTTTTCCCATGATTCGTCGTCCATTCTTAATATTAATTTGTCGTCGGTAATTCCTGCGTTACATATTAATATGTCGATTCCGCCCATTTTTGCTTGCGCATTTTTTACTAAATCTTCTATTTGATTTTTATCGGATAAATCAGCTTTTATAATGTAGACGCCAAATTCTTCTCTTAGCTCGGATAATGCTTGTTCTCTGGTACCGGAAATTATAACTTTGGCTTCCAGCTTATTTGCAGCTTCCAATATCGCTTTGCCGATTCCTCCCGTTGCTCCCGTTAATAATATTCTCTTTCCTTTGATGTCGAACATAATGTGTTATGTAAATGTGATTTGATAAAATCATTCTAAGCTGTTTTTTTCTTAAAAGAAATAGTTTGTTATTTACTTGAAAATCATGATGTTAAATTAATTTTACATTATTGTGCTTGCTGTAATATTATTTGACGATATCAAAATATTTAAAAATTTATGTTGCCGGAAATAATTCGTAAAATACTTGGTAATTACGAAACGGATAATTTCGGTAGCAAAACCAATCTTGCCAGGATGTTGACATGCGGCAAATTATCTGGCACGGGTAAGCTGCTTATATTACCTGTCGATCAAGGATTCGAACATGGGCCGGGAAAAAGTTTTTCGATAAATCCTGCGGCATATGATCCGAATTATCATTTTCAATTGGCATTGAGAGGAAAGGTGAGTGCTTATGCCGCTCCGCTAGGTATGTTGGAAGGGGGAATGGGCAATCAAGGGACAATGCCTTTAATCTTAAAAATGAATAGTTCTAATTCGTTATCGATGGAAGAGCCGGATCAGGCCGTTACCGCAACCGTTAATGACGCCCTTCGTTTAGGCTGTGTTGCGGTGGGTTTTACCTTATATCCTGGGTCGAAAAATTATAATTTAATGATTGAAGAAGCAAGGGAAATGATTAAAGAAGCAAAATATTATGGTTTGGCAGTCGTAATATGGTCTTATCCTCGAGGCGGAAAATTATCGAAAACTGCAGAAACTTCACTTGACGTAATTGCGTATGGTGCTCACATGGCCTGTTTACTTGGCGGGCACATAATAAAAGTAAAACTGCCGACTGACAATATAGAATATGATCAGGGCTGTTATTTAGATGTGGATTCTTTAAAAAAAAGAGTAAGAGTAATCAAACAAGCGTGTTTTGACAATAGAAGGTTAGTTGTTTTTTCCGGAGGAAAAAGCAAAGACGAACAATCGATATTAAGCGAAGTAAAAGCAATCAATCTTGGCGGTGGTGACGGCTCTATAATTGGTCGGAATAGTTTTCAAAGGTCAAAGGAGGATGCTATTTCCTTGCTAGATAAAATATCGACAATTTACTGCGGTAATGTTTGAGAAAAAAACGGCTCTGTGCTTTATTTTCAATAACGATTTTATGTTGAAAAAAGTCTGTGGCGATTACGTTATAAATTACTTACTTAAGGACTTGGCAAGTTTAGCGGCAGATAAGTTTTTAATTGGTGATTTGCCCGATAGTTATGACTTTTCGATTCCTAAGTTGAATACCGAAAAATCGGTCAATGATTTATCTTTTTTAGCAGAAATTAGGAAGCGTACTAAAGCGCAAAATATAATTTTACTGCCTGCTAATTCCTTATATTGCAAGACTTATGTTTTTAAACGGATAGATCTGCTTATGAAAAGCAATAATGCCGTAATCGTGAAAAATAAATCACATAGAATTACCGCATTTAATTGCAAAAAAAGTTATAAAACACTGAACGAATTGTTGAAGCAAGTTGAAAAAGTAGCGCAAGTTACTGTCGATGACGATGACTTTAGTGTGATTGAAAATGTAGGACAATTAATTCAAGCCGAAAATAGAATGCAGAATAATTTAAGGAGAAAAGCAATTGATAATGGTGTTTTGATTTTAGATCCGAAAACCGTTTATCTTTCGTTCGATGCTGAAATTGCTCCAGGAGTAGTAATATACCCTAATGTTTTTATCGGAACGAGAGTTATTATTGAAAAAAATTCTTCTGTTTTGTCGTTTTCTCATATAGAAGGATCTCATATTAAATCCGGGTGTGTGATAGGACCGTTTGCTCGTGTTCGGGATGGGACGACGATAGATGAAAAAAGTAAAATCGGTAATTTTGTCGAAATTAAAAACAGTCAAATATCGTATGATGTAAAAATAAAGCATTTAAGTTATATTGGTGATGCAAAGGTAGGAAGCGGAACAAATATCGGAGCTGGAGTTGTGACGTGTAACTATGACGGTTATAAAAAACATGAAACTGTAATTGATAAAAATTGTTTTATCGGAGCAAATTCTTCATTGTTATCGCCCCTTTACATAGCATCGGATGTGAAAGTAGGAGCTGGAAGCACGATTACCGAAAGTATAGAAGAAAAAAGTACTTTGGCAATTGCCAGGGCAAAACAGGTGAATAAAACTGCAAATTAATAAACATTTCAATTTAATTTTTGGATTGGCTTGCTAATTTCGCTTTATTGTACTCGCACAAATCTGCAATATGGCATTTATCGCACATTGGTTTTTTTGCTTTGCATATGTACCTACCGTGTAATACTAACCAGTGATGGCAATTGCGTAAAAATTGTTTCTGCACTATTTTAAGTAACCGTTTTTCTGTTGCCAAAACGTTTTTTGTTTTGGAAAAACCTATTCTGTTACTTACTCTAAAGACATGAGTATCGACTCCTATTGTTAACTGACCGAATGCCGAATTTAAAATTACGTTTGCCGATTTTCGTCCTACTCCCGGTAACGAAATTAGGTAATCGAAGTCACATGGAATATCGTTTTTTCCGTCATCAATTAGTTTTTTACTTAAATTTATTATGTTTTTTGCTTTGGAATTATATAAACCAATGCTTTTTATTTTTCGTTTTAATTTTTCCAATCCTAAATTCAACATTTTTTGCGGATTATCTGCCAGTAGAAATAGTTCTTTTGTTATTTGATTCACTCTAACGTCGGTTGATTGAGCGGAAAGAACAACTGCAATTAATAAAGTGTAGTTATTTGTGTAATTTAGTTCTATTTTTGGTTGCGGGTCCTTAGCACTTAATCTGACAAAGATTTCATTTATCTTTTTTTGAGGGATCATAGATGAAAATTTTTCCGCAGTAAGGACAAACTACTTTATCGTCGGTAATATCTAAATATATTAACGGATGACCGCTTTCACCACCGTGACATGAAATTTTACGCGTGTTAGTTTTTTCTTCATCATCCATAGTTATAGTTATAAGTCTGTCAAGGTGATTATAATATGCACGGTAAACAATACAATGCTTATCAAAATTTTTCAGACAATAACATAGAGGAGATCATAATAATATACGAAGAGTTGTTAAGATTAATTAGCGAAGCTCAAGCTGACGCAAGTAAACAAGAAAAAAACTTGGATAAATCGCTAAAAATATTGGTAACTTTACTTTCTTCAACTGAAAGCGGAGAAAAAGTGGAAGCGAAAAAAGCTTTGCAATCTTTCTATTTATTGACTATACAAAACATATCGAAAGTGCTTTATTGTCGGCAAAAAGATATTTATCCACGATTAATAAAAGATATAGAATCGGTCAAATCCGTTTGGGAAGATTTTGTTAATTAACATATCGAACGTTGCAAGCGAGCGTTTTTTATTGAAGAAAACAAAAATAATAGTTAAGTGTTTGTTTGCGTATGGACAGTTCAAAATTATATGACATTTTGGGTTATAGGGTAAAAATTGACAAGATAGATCTGGAAATATGTGACTTGCTTAAAGCAAGAATGGAAATAATGCATAAAGTAAGGGTGGTAAAAGAAAAATACGTAAAACAAGGAAGTACCATTCGACCGTCAAGGGCAGTAGAAGTGATATATAATGCCTGTTTAAACTTATTTCCCCTTTATCCGAAGCAGGTTGTTATTAATATTTGGCGTAATTTTATTAGCATTTCGGAATATAACGAGCAAAAATTTTCGATTATTGCTTTAAACCGGGAGTGTTATTGGTTGGGTAGAGAGTTTTTCGGTAATTTTATTGAAAATAAAATCGAATCGAATGCCGAAAAGTTGATTGCTTATTTAGGTAAAAACGATACTCATTTCGGTTTTGTTCCTTTTCCTGATAAAAATCAAAATGATAAGTGGTGGATTTACTTAATTAATAGCAATATTAAAGTGTTTGCTGTAGCTCCTTTGTTTAAAGGTGATGAAAAATCGGTATTAGTACTGGGGAACGTTCTATTAGAGCCGAGTAAAGGAGAAGATTTCACATTAATTGCTACCGAATTGTTAGAAAAAATAGAGCAAGATTATCAGGTTATCGATACGCATAAAGTAGAAGAAAAAAATGTTTATCTGGTCCGATTAGCAGGATTTTATTCAGATGTAAAACATGCCTGGTTAATAGGAACTTATTCCCTTATCGATTGTAACAACGATTAGTATTTTCACCCTATTGTGTATTGTAATTTTAACATAAAATTTGTATTTTCACGTTCTGGAAATTGATTTTTAGCCTGATCGATTGTATAAATTTTTTGTTAATCACATTATCTGTTCTTCAATGAAAAAAGTTATATATACCTTTAGCGTAGGTGAATCGGAAGGTTATATAGCTATGAAAGAATTATTGGGCGGAAAAGGTGCTAACCTTGCCGAGATGTGTCGCTTAAAATTACCGGTTCCTCCGGGTTTTACCATTACTGCCGAAGTTTGCACCGAATATTATAATAACAACAGAAATTTACCCGATTACGTGATTCGTGAAATTGACGAGGCAATATTAAGGCTGGAAAGAAAAATGGGAAAAACATTAGGTGATAAAGATAATCCTATGCTTCTATCCGTACGTTCAGGTTCCAAATCTTCCATGCCGGGTATGATGGATACGATTTTGAATTTGGGAATTAACGAGATAACGGTAAACGGAATTCCCGATAAACGCTTTGCATATGACAGTTATCGTAGGTTTATTCAAATGTATGGTAGTGTTGTTCTCGGAATTAATGTGAGTGATTTTGAAAAAGTTATAGGTCGTGTCAAAGCGGATAACCGAATATTTGAAGATATTGGACTTACCGAAGAGCATTTATTATTAATAGTAAAAAAATTTAAGGAATTAATAAAGTCGAATTGCGGTGAATTTATAGAAGACGTTAAACTGCAATTAATTAATTCGGTAAAAGCGGTTTTTGATTCGTGGATGAGTAAGCGGGCAATTTCTTATCGAAAAATAAACGGTATTTCGGAAAATTGGGGAACTGCAGTTAATGTGCAAGCAATGGTGTTCGGTAATTTGAATGAAAGTTCCGGTTCTGGTGTGGCATTTACCAGAAATCCTTCGAACGGGGAGAAAGAATTGTTCGGAGAATACCTTTTAAATGCCCAAGGTGAGGACGTAGTTTCGGGAATAAGAACGCCGAAACTAATTTCCGAGAATATGAAAAAAGATTTGCCTGAAGCGTATCAATCTTTATTGAAAGTTCAGTCTAAACTTGAAGAGCATTACCGCGATATGCAGGATGTGGAGTTTACGGTACAAGATAAAAAATTATGGGTGTTACAAACCCGTTCGGCAAAGAGAACCGTTAAGGCTGCAATTAAGGTAGCTATGGATATGTTGGATGAAGGCTTGATTACGAAAGAAGAAACAATCGTGAGAATCGAACCTTCTTCACTCGAGCAATTAATACATCCGGTGTTAGATGAAACATCCGATTATAAAATAATTGCCAGGGGGTTACCTGCCGCTCCTGGTGCGGTTTCAGGTATAGCTGTTTTTTCCATAGACGAAGCGATAAAGCAAGTTAAAGTGGGAAAAAATGTGATTTTAGTGCGCAAAGAAACTAGTCCCGAAGATATTGAGGGAATGAATAGTGCGGTCGGTATTTTAACTACATGCGGAGGGATGACGTCTCATGCAGCGGTAGTTTCTCGCGGTATGGGTAAAGTGTGCGTGTGTGGTACCGAAGGAATTGTTATCGATTATGAAAAACAAATGTTTATTACGAAAGATAACTTAGTTGTAAAAGCGGGCGAAATTATTACTTTGGATGGGAACAGCGGTAGAGTAATTTTAGGCGAAGCAACAACTAACAATGCTGTTTTTTTCGATCAATTTCATAATTTTATGAAGGTAGTATCAAACATTGGAAAAATCGATGTCAGGGCGAATGCTGATAACGTACAAGATGTTAAGACGGCCAAATTTTTTGGTGTTGATGGGATAGGATTGTGTCGTACGGAGCACATGTTTTTTAGTTCTGATCGCATTAATCTAGTAAGAAAAATGATAATTTCCGAAACACGTTCGGAAAGATTAGCCGTGTTAAGTGAATTGGAAAAAGTACAGACGGAAGATTTTACTAAAATTTTTCGTGAGATAGGTAATTTGCCGGTTACTATTAGGCTATTGGACCCTCCTTTACATGAGTTCTTACCGCATGACGAAAAATCGATTCGTGCTTTTGCCAATAATGTGGATCTTCCTCACTTGGTTGTTGTCAGAAGAATTAATAAGTTAAAAGAAGTAAACCCTATGTTGGGTCATCGCGGTTGTAGGGTTGGAATTTCTTATCCGGAAATTTATGAAATGCAGGTGCGTTCAATTCTTGCTTCTGCTACAGCTGTTCCAGGTGTTAAACCTGAAATTATGGTTCCGTTTGTGATGAATGAAAAAGATTTTTGTTTTGTTAAGGATTTGGTAGAAAAGGTAGCATGGGAGTATTTGGTTGATTATTCGATCGGTAATATGATAGAGCTTCCTTCTGCCGCATTAAATGCGGAAAAAATCGGAGCTCATTCCGAATTTTTTAGTTTTGGTACTAATGATTTAACTCAAATGACTATGGGGTTATCACGTGATGATTCTGCTCCCGTGCTAAATTCATATTGTAAAAACGAAATATTGAAAACAGATCCTTTTGCTTCGTTACAACAAGATGACGTTGGAGAATTAATGAAAATAGCGATAGAGCGCGGTAAAAAATCTAATTCGAGCTTGAAAATTGGTATATGCGGCGAACATGCTGGAGACCCGAAAACAGTACATTTTTGTGCTAAGTTAGGTTTGGATTATGTTTCTTGCTCTCCTTATAGAGTGCTAATAGCTCGTTTATCTGCTGCTCAATACGTTTTATTAAATTAGTTTTTACCGATAATCTAATTTTTGAAAAATTTTAATGTTGATCTCCATGTAGTTTTGCCTTCTTTACCATCAAGTAATTCGATTCCTATTTTTGCTAATTCTTTTCTTATTTTATCTGCCTTAGCAAAGTCTTTATTTTGTTTTGCCGTGTTTCTATTATCAATTAATTTTTCTATGTAATTTTCGTCATAATTTTTTTTGTTACTAGATAAGCCTAAAAAGTTTAAGCCCCAAGCCAGTTTAGGTAATAGTTGTTTATTTCCGTTATTTATTTCTCCGGCATATTGATGCATTATTGTTATTGCTTTCGCAATATTTAAATCGTCACATAATGCATTTAATATTTCTCGGTCTGGAATTAAATTTTCTTTTTTATCAGGATAATCTTGAACAATAGCAAAAAATTTATTCATAACGTCGGTAGATTCTCGTAATAAGTCTTTGGTCCAGTTTAGGGGTTTTCGATAATGAGTGCTAAGTAAGGAATATCTTATTGCGCTTTCTTCGATTCCTGTTTTTATTAAGTCTTGTACGGTTAATACGTTACCGAGGGATTTACTCATTTTTTTGCCGTTTACCAAAACAAAGCCGTTATGTACCCAATAATTAGCAAATTTTGATTCGGGATAAGCTGAACAACTTTGTGCGATTTCGTTTTCGTGATGAGGGAATTGTAGGTCTGAGCCTCCGCCGTGAATATCAAAATCGTTACCTAAGTGTAGGATACTCATAGCGGAACATTCTATATGCCAACCTGGTCTTCCATAACCCCAAGGGCTATTCCAACCATGCTTATCGGTTGATTTCCATAATGTGAAATCACCTGGATTATGTTTTTTATCGTCGATTTCTATTCGATTTCCCGCTATCAAATCACTTTGTTTTCTTCCAGATAATTTTCCATATGGAGAGTAAGAGGAAATATTGAAATAAACTGATCCGTTTGCTATATAAGCATGCTTTTTTTTAAGTAATTTTTCTATAAATAAAATTATATCGTTAATATGATTGGTTGCTTTTGGTTCGAAGGTAGGGTTTAGGCAAGCTAAGCTTTTCATATTTTTATGAAATATATCGGTATAGTAATCGGTGATTTCTTTTATGCTTTTACCTTCTTTGTCGGCAGCAGATATTATTTTATCGTCGACATCAGTGATATTACGTACGTAAGTTACCTTTTTGTACAAATGAAGTAATACTCTGAATAGTAAATCGTATACGATTACCGATCTTGCGTTTCCGATATGAGGAAAATTGTAAATGGTAGGACCGCAAACATATAACCGTACGTTTTCATCGTTTAAGGGAACAAAGTCGGCTTTCGTATTTTGTAACGTATTATATAATTTCAGCACTACAGATTAAATTCGTCCTCTATTCTTTTTACGACACTTTTAGGCGGATCTTCTCCCCAACCGGATTCTAATACTTCCCCGTAATCTGCAACATCTAACGAACCGCTTCTAGTTGCCGCTAAGAATAATTCTCTTTTGTTGTTATCTACGAGAACATAATGCCATGCAGATCTATTCCTATCTTTACCGCGTACTAAAAATACGTTCTGGCTACGTTTTCGGCGGACTTGTTCGGCACGGCTCATGTCGTCGGTATTTTGCTTTTTTATTCCTTTTTTATCGGTAAAAGATTTGTTTCCCGATTTTTTATTCTTAATTTCACTAAATTTATCTTCATTGTTATTATTCGAATTAGCTTTGTCGGGCCGTAAACGATTTGCAAAGTTTACACCACTGCCTGTAGTTCCTGCAAAGCCTCCGCCTTTTTTAAACCTATCGGCAAAAGATGTTTTTTTCGTATCATCTGCCATAATCAACTTTTTTCTTTCTCATTGTCGTAAATATAATCGAATTTGTCTAATTTATCCTTAAATTTTTCGGCATCTGGTAATGGTTTTTTTTTTACTGTGATTAATGGCCATTTTTGTGTGTATTTACTGTTAAATTGAAGCATTTTTTTTGCTTTTTTTTGCACTTCGCTGAGCTCTTTTTCATCATTTTCATTTAAAATGCATTCAACGCTTTTTCCATCAACGGAAGTATCGTGGTGTATTATTGCATCAGCAGGACATTCTTGGACACATGCACCACAATCTATACAAACCTCTGAGTCAATAACTAACATTTCTTCTCCTTCATGAAAGCAATCGACCGGGCATACTGGGACACAATCGGTATATTTACATTTTACACATTTTTCATTAACAAAATGAACCATAAAAAAAGCTAATTTTATATTTATAATACACTGTTTAAGTTGAAAATAAATACATTTGTTTTATCATTCTAATTTTATTATAAAAGAGGAAAATTATGACATATAGTTTGACAGAAAATGTAAAGTGCGAATTACAAGACGGAATTAACGAATTTTATTCTGATCGATGTCCGGCGTGTAAAAAACAACAAAAAATTTTAGATAATAATAGGAATGCTTTCAACGAACACAATTTTTATCAAATAAACGTAAATGAATATAAGGAATTAACGGAAGCATGTGATGTTTCAGCTTTTCCTACGTTTATTACTGTTAAAAACGGTGAAGAAGTAGATAGATCGATTGGCGTGCAAGATGCTGCCGGATTACACAACCTAATTGATAATTTAGTTGTTTAATATGGTTGCTAATATTATTACCTGATTGACGTACTTTTTTCTAGGTAACTTGGTAAGTTTATTAACGACAATCTCGGTGAAATTGATGAAACGATCAAAATAGCTTATAATAGGTAACTAAACTTAGCTATAACGCCATGAGAAATAGTATTACCGAAAAAATAAATGCTGCTTATTTAAGTGGAGGACACAAAAGAGTAAATAAGCAGCATGAAAAAGGTAAATTGAGTGCCAGAGAAAGGTTAAAAGTACTCCTTGATAAAGATTCTTTCGAAGAGTTCGGCTTATTTGTTGAGCATAGGTCTGGTAATTTTGGTATCAATAATAAAAAAATTCCCGGCGACGGAGTAATTACCGGTAAAGGTACCATTAATAATCGGGATGTTTTGGTTTATTCTCAAGATTTTACTGTTTTGGGTGGATCGCTTAGTGAAACGAATGCGCAAAAAATCTGTAAAATCATGGATTTGGCAATTAACAATAAATGTTTGCTTATTGGCTTAAACGATTCGGGAGGTGCCAGAATTCAAGAAGGAGTCGATTCGTTAAGCGGTTACGGTGAAATATTTCAACGAAACGTCGACGCATCCGGAGTAATTCTGCAGATATCTTTGGTTATGGGCCCTTGTGCCGGAGGTGCGGTTTATTCACCGGCGATTACTGATTTTACTTTTATGGTTCGCGGCAGTTCTTATATGTTTGTTACCGGGCCGGACGTAATCAAAAAAGTTACTTTTGAAGAGGTAAGCCAAGAAAAATTAGGTGGTTCGAGCGTTCATTCGGGTAAAACTGGTATTGCTGATAGAGTTTTTGCTAACGATATTGACGCATTATTACGGGTTCGTGAATTTATTTCGTATTTACCTTCCAGTAATGTTGGTAAATTGCCTGTTAGGTCTACATATGATCCTATTGATCGTACGAATGATATTTTAGCGAAAATCATTCCGCAGAATTCAAACGTTCCATATGACGTTAAGCATATTATTCATGAAACGGTAGATGAAAGGGAATTTTTCGAAATACAACCCGATTTCGCTAATAATATAGTAATTGGTTTTGGTAGGTTTGGTGGTCAAACCACTGGAGTTGTAGCCAATCAACCGCTGAACTTGGCCGGCTGTTTAGATATCAATTCGTCAAGAAAAGCGGCCAGGTTTGTTCGTTTTTGCGATGCATTTAATATACCGCTGGTTAATTTTGTCGACGTACCGGGATTTTTACCGGGGGTACACCAAGAACACAACGGAATAATTAAACACGGTGCGAAATTATTATATGCCTATGCTGAAGCTACGGTGCCTAAAATTACAATTATTACCCGTAAAGCTTATGGTGGAGCATACATTGTGATGAATTCGAAACACTTGAAAGGCGACATCAATTATTCTTGGCAAAATGCGGAAATTGCCGTTATGGGGCCGGAAAGTGCGGTAGAGATAATATTTCGCGAACATTCGGACGATAAAGAAAAAATTGCTCTTTTAGTCGATGAATATCGCAAAAAATTTTCCACTCCGCTTGTTGCAGCTTCTAGAGGTTTTATCGACGACATTATCGAGCCGAAACAAACTCGCTATAAAATTTGCCGGGCACTAAAATTATTAGCCGATAAAAAAGTAGATAGATTGTGGCGCAAGCACGATAATTTGCCTTTGTAAATTTTTTACAAATACTTTTCAGTTAAAAACTTTTCAATAGTACTTTAGTTATTTAGTATAGCATTTATTAATTAATTTAATCTAAAATTGTTTTTAGTTTAATAAATTAACTAAAAAAATGCAAGCTCGGCAAGTCAGCCCAAAGTTAGAACAAGAAAAAACAGTTTATAATTTTTTTAGATTAGTAGAAGAAATAATGCCGAAAATAAATTGGGATAATAAATTTACTAAGCTATATGAAAATATTGTGGATAGTTCGCTCTCTAAAGATAAGACAGAAAAAAAATCTTAATGATACAACTGAAGAAAATAGCGAAATAGTTAACGAATCAGGGCAGTTTGTAAAACAAAAAAAGAAGAAGTTAAAGAAAACATCGACCGTAATGTTTCCGAAGAAGATGAAAAACAATTTTTTGAAGTTATCGGTGGTCTTATTTCTCGTTCTAAATTAGCACAAGATGATTTGAGAGAAGTATTGGAAGATATAGAGAAGTATTGGAAGATATAATTAAAAGGTGTGATGATGATAATTATCACTACGATGGTTTAGATGGTAAAAAAAGGAGTTATATTGCCAATTAATTAATTGTTTCAGCAGTTTAGTAACCGAGAACATGCTTAAAGTGTTAAGCAAAATAAGAAAGCCGAAATAATTAAAAATTATTACCGAGTTGTTTTTTCATCTCTAACATCAGATATTTCGAGGTTTTCTAAAAGTGAAATGGATTTACAAAAAATCTACGATACGTGGAAAACGAGAGAAAAAGTGATTAAATTAATTGTTGATTCAGCTCCTTCGGCGGAAATGTTAGTTGTAGGTTATTCATTTGGTAATGAAATAACACAATTATCTTTAGAAAATAAAGTAAGGAAAGTAATTGAAAATCAAGAAAATTTTGTTCTGTTAGTAAAAAAAAGTAGTTCTGTTACCCGCGAAGAATCTTACGTTTTGCAACAATTGGCTTCCCGTATATCACACGGGAAAAATCGACGAAAGTATCGAATATGACGCACAACAAGATTTTAAACAAGTTGGTAGCTTTTCAGGCGAAACTATGGAAACACAACGTTACCGGATATTTTTTCAAGTGTAGAAACGTACAGGCTTAAGGAGCAAGATGAAAAAGAAAGTGTTCAGCAAAGTAATAACGATGAGGTTATAACACTGGGAATTAAAAAAGCACTTTGTGTTGTTGGTGGTACTATCATTCTGATTGCTGTCGGCGGAATTGCCTCGGTTACTCCTTTAGTTAAAGGTGACGTTAAGTTTGCAATACCGGCAATTGCATTAGCGTCTTCTTTAGTTACTTTTGCGATAATTAGTTTTGGTGGTGCTGCACTTTATAAGTGTTTCTTTGATAATAAAAAACAAACGGATGCTTCTTCTAAACTTAACGGAGTAGAATCACCAAAAGCTGTTAATGGACAATTCTTCCGGATGTAACTAATAGTAAGAATTTTATAATATTTCTACTAATACCTTTTCTTGATTATAAATGATTACCGGAGCTTTGGTGAAGTTTTGAATGCATTCTTTCAATTCGTTTTCATCTAAATTATCTTTACTGTTATATGGATTTAAAATTACTGCTTTTATTCGGCAATTTCTTAAAGCTTCAAGCGCGGTTAAAATATGACTGATCGTGCCAAGGTAAATCGGGGCGATAAAAATTACTGGTATTTCCAATTTTTTTATTAAATCTGTATAAGTGGTACTATCTGTTATCGGGCACATTACTCCGCCTGCACCCTCGATGAAAAGATAATTGTATTTGTTGACGTGTCGAGCACAAAAATTTACTATATCGTCGAAATTTATGCGAATTCCTTCTTTTTTTGCCGCCATATTTGGGGCAAGAGGCGGATTAAGCCTTTTAAACGAGATCAAATCGATATTTTTTTGAGTTATCGGTAATGATAACGAATATAAAATTCGTACTACGTCGTTATTATGATTGTTCATCCAACCGCTAATGATGGGTTTGAGAGCCATTACCTTTTTCTTTTTACGTACGAGTTCTTTGCAAATTGAGGTAAGAACATAAGTTTTACCTATGTCAGTTCCGCTGCCCATAATAAAATAACTGGCCATTTTTTAATTAAATGGTAAATTAAGCTAATGTTAATATTAATTTAAGTTTGTGGCAATATTAGATAAATATAAATGGATTTCACACTGTTTTAAGTTGGGAAAAGAAAAAACACACGATAAATTAAATAAAATTTTTGCTCGTGGAAAAATTGACCGAGCTACTATTGAAGAATTGGAAGAGCTTCTTATAACTTCCGATGTGGGTGTTACTGCAACTAAAGCTTTAATCAATAAGCTTACTACCGTTAAACTCGGTGAAGAGAATTCGATAGAATATGTAAAAAAAATATTGGCCGACGAGATGGTTAAAATAATCGAACCGGTAGCTAAGCCGATCGATTTCAATAGTGATAACAACCTTCACGTTATGTTATTTTGCGGAGTTAACGGTAACGGTAAAACGACCACCTTAGGGAAATTGGCATATAAATATAAAGCTCTTGGCAAGTCGGTTGTAATTGCCGCATGCGATACGTTTCGGGCGGCGGCAAACGAACAGTTGGAAATTTGGGGAAAGTATGCGGAATGTGAAATAATTAAAGGTGAAGAAAATTCCGATCCTGCCAGTATTGCTTATAAAGCCATGGACTATGCCAAGCAAAATGGTAGTGATATAGTGCTAATTGATACTTCGGGAAGAATTCATACATATAAAAATTTTATGGAAGAGCTAGATAAAATTATTCGTATAATTAAAAAACACGATGATAATGCTCCTCATAATATAATCTTAGTTTTGGACGGAACAACAGGTCAAAATGCAGTAAATCAAGTGAGAGTATTTCAAGAAATGACCGGTGTTAACGGATTGATTTTGACAAAATTAGACGGCACTGCCAAAGGAGGGATAGTTGTTAGTTTAGCTAAACAATTTCCGGAAGTGGCATTACATTACGTTGGGTTCGGCGAAGGAGCGGAAGATATCGAAGAGTTTTCCGCTCGAGAATTTGTGAACGATATGTTGGGTATCGAACAATGAAAAAACATCGTTAATGACGTGGCTAATATAAAATGCTAATATATCTTACATTGCCGTTATAGCTCAGGGGTAGAGCACTTCATTGGTAATGAAGAGGTCCCGAGTTCAAATCCCGGTAACGGCACCGTTTTATTCCGGTAGGATATTTAATATCGGAGATATTCTGTTCACTATTTTTTTTATAATGGGTGCCGCTACTATTCCTCCTGTAACAAACTTATTACCGTCAGCGGGTTTCGGCTCATCTAGCATTATAACTATTACATATTTTGGCGATTCGATAGGAAATGCAGCGATAAACGAGGACACGTTAGCATTTTTTTTGTAAACACCCTTGATATTTTTTTCTCCCGAACCGGTTTTGCCGCCGACATTATAACCTTTTGCGTTTGCTCTGCGTCCGGTGCCATCTTTTACTACCGCTTGCATTAACATTCTGATTGTTTCCGAAGTCTCTTCTTTTATTACTTGAATCGGCTTATTATTTTTTCCGGGAAATACGGTGGCAGGATAAAATTTGCCGCCGTTAACTAATGATGCGGTTCCTTGTGCTACGTGTAATAACGTAGGAGAAATTCCATATCCGTAAGATATCGATGCAGTGATCGCATTATTCCATAATTTTGGAACAATAGTGTTTGATTTTTCTGTAACTTCAACGATAAGAGGAGAAATTAAACCCATATTACGAAAATATTCTTTTTGTAAATCAGGGCCTAACTTCATTCCTATTTTTGCCATGCCTATGTTCGAAGAACGCGTAAATACTTTTTTTACCGAAAGTTTGGGAGTTGGATGCGAATGAAAATCTTTAATCATATGTTTGCCTATTTTCAGCGGTTGCGACACGTCGTATTCTTCTTCGACATTAGTGATGTTTGTGTCTAGTGCGGCTGCCACGGTAAATAGTTTTAAAATGGAACCGAATTCATAAACGCCTAACGTTGCTCGATTAAATTTTTGATTATCGGTTAATTTACTGAGTTTATGCGGATCAAAATTAGGTAAACTGACTAAGGCAATAATTTCTGCGTTATTGGCATCCAGTATTACCCCTGCTCCCCCTAATGCTTGGTAATGCGATACTGCTTTTTCCAATTCTTCGTTAAGAACGTTTTGTATTCTGTTGTCGAGAGAAAGTATTATTTCTTTTTCTGCAATTTTGTTTGCATCGATATATCGTTCTAATCCTGATATTCCTCTACCGTCGGTATCTACGTAACCTAAAATATGGGCGAAAATGTTACCGAAAATATAAACTCTTTTTTGATCGGGATAGAATTTTAAGTTCGGTATTCCCAAGTTATTTACCGCAGATTGTTCATTGGGAGTGATATGCCTTTTTATCCAAACGAACGGATGGAAAGGTGATAATTTATCGTTCATTTTTTCATACGAAATATCGTTAAATATCTCGTGCAACTTTTCTGCTACTTTTTTTTGATTGCTTATCTTGTTAGGATGTGCATATAAGGAAACTGTTTCTAGATCGACTGCTAATTTCACTCCGTTTCTATCGATAATATCTGGGCGCTTATGAAAATTTTCTTGACACTTGATATGTTCTTGAATAGATTGGCTTGTACATATAGTGATCAGTCTGATAATAATAATAAAAGAGGTAATTATAAAAAAAGCTTGTAAAATTAGTACTCTGACATTTATTTGTTTTCTTGAATTAATAAACATTTTTTCTTGAATTAATAAACTTTTTTCTTGAATTAATAAACTTTTTTCTTGGATTAATAAACATTTCGATTTAATATGGTATTTTATTATGGTATTTTTATTTTCATTAATGACAATATTACCGATTGTAGTAGCACCTGACGAGAGGCTTTTAGTTTGCTCTCAACAAGTTGAAACAGTTGATCAGGAGGTGAAAAATTTATTGGACGATATGTTGGAAACAATGCGTGATGCAAATGGTGTTGGTCTTGCTGCCGTTCAGGTGGGAGTTCACAAGCGTATTTTTGTTGCGGAAATTCCCGAAAAATATGTTTTTGACAAATATGACGAATTTAACAGATATAAAGATTATAAAGCGGTTGGAGGTCCTTATTTTGTGATTAATCCCGTTATTACCGAGTACTCCGATGATTCTGTTGTTTTTAAAGAAGGTTGTTTGTCCATTCCTAAACAACGTGGCGAGGTATCAAGACCAAGGAGGATTACTGTTGAGGGTTTGGATTATAATGGTAACAAGCAAGTAATCAAAGCAAGAGGTTTGCTTGCCAGATGTGTTCAGCATGAAATAGACCACTTAAATGGAAAATTATATATCGAACACTTGTCCAAGTTAAAATATGACATGGCAATAAAAAAAGCACATAAAGTGAAAAAGTTATTGTCACAATAACAAGAAAAGGAAGAATGAATCTGCGGGCACGCATTAAAATACGTGCCCCCAAACTCACTAGGTGTTTGGTTCATCATTATCGATATCGCGAAGGCCTTTTTTCAAGCTACGTATTCCTTTGCCTAAATCTCCCATTACTTGGGGTAATTTACCTGCACCGAATAGTATTAATATTATCACGAATATCAAAAATACTTGCCATGGACCTAAACTCATAAAGAACTCCTTTAATTAATCGATTAAAAATAACACTTGCTTTTGGTCAAGCGTTACATAAATAATATCGTCTTTTTTGGGCAATAAAGCAATTGTAAATCGCATATGGTATGTTTCGTTTTCGATAGCTATGTCGACTATACGGTTAAAGAAACGAACATTTAGTACTTTTGCTTTTATACCTTCTCTTTGATTGGCAAGTAATATTGCTTCTGGTCTTACGTAGGGTAGTGACGGCGGAGAACGATCCGTTTTAATTTTTCCCCATATCGAGGTAAATTCTCCGCCTTTATATTCCGCTTGAATTTTATTTACTACACCGAAAAACTTTGCAAAGTGTACGTTTACCGGGTTATAATATATTTCGTATGGCGAGCCTTCTTGCATTATGGTGCCATTTTTCATTATGTATATTTTATCTGCCGTTTCCAACGCTTCTTCCGGATCATGGGTAACGATAATTATCGGTATGTTGTACTTGGATAAGATTAGTAACATTTGTTCTCTGATTTTTCGTTTTAATGTTACGTCTAAGCTGGAAAACGGTTCGTCTAATAAAACTATTTTCGGTTTTTGTACTAATGCTCTGGCTATGGTTACCAACTGTTGTTGCCCTCCTGAAATCGTATGAGGAGCATTATCGGCATAAGATTTCATTCCTACTTCTTCTAACTTTTTCATAGCGGCATCGTATTGTTCTTTTTTTCCCATATCACGAATGGCGAACATAACGTTTTCAATGACGGTTTTATGAGGAAAAAGAGACGGATGTTGAAAAATAATTCCTATACCTCTTTTTTCCGGCGGTACGAAGAGTTTATCGGAACATAAAGTTTGATTATCGATCGTAATAAAACCCGATTTAGGTTTTTCCAAACCTACGATTAATTTTAGTATTGTTGATTTTCCGCAGCCGGATTCTCCTATTATATAAACGATTTCTTTTTTGTTAACACCGATGTTTATGTTTTTTAGGTGAAAATTGCCATATTTATGGCATAAATTTCGTACTGTTAATAACGACATAAATTAATTATATCGATTATGTGTTACTAATAACAACTGAAAATTTCGTCTTAACCAATGTTTCATTGTGAAACATTGGTGATTAAGTACAAAATAGTCTTGAATTAAGCTCTGCAAAAAAGATAAAAAATTTTGCGTGTTTGTTTTACTTATTATCTTGCTCTAGATTTACTAATAACGGTAATAAAGGGTTAAAAAAGCTTTGTCGATTATGTACGAAATTATCGATAATCTTTTGCAAATTTTCCTGAGTATGAATGTTATCTATACTACCTATTCCAGAGAATAGTAATTCTGCCCCTTTGGCTAAGTTAACAAGTGCAGGGTCAGTAGCAATCTCGTTTATTTTATTTTCCTTTTGTTGTAGTAATTTTTTTAGGTGATTTTGAATATCAATAAATAAATTGTCTAAAGAATTAATAACATCTTTATATTCACCGATTGGAGTAGGATGTTTGATGTACACGTCACATTGCATTACTGGAAAAGGGTTGATTCCTATAGTATCACTGATGTTACCGAATTGTGATCGTAAATCTGTTCTGACTCCAATTACGGGAAGACCGACAATTTTTGCATAAGCAATTTCAATAGTCATTCCCGAATCTATCGGTTCATCCAGGTTAGCTACTACTGCAATAGAACGACTCATAAAATGACCTAGATCCAAGAAATAAGGAATGTAATGAGAGATTTCATTAATGAAATCAGGCTTATAACCGGTAATTTTTGCTAGATTTGCTACTTCGAAACCGTCTCTTTGAGGTAAAAAACATTTATAACCCTTTGCTTCTAGTGTTTGGGCAAGATAACCATTGTATAAATTAGTATCAGCATTAAAAATACCTGATGCCAGATAAACATAACCTTGTTTATTATTCATTATTTTTCCTCCGGATTTTTCATAAATTACTTACATTATTTTATTTTTGATGTCAAGTAAAAAAATTACCGATAATGAAGTAGATTAATTAATAGGGACTTTTATGTTCTTGATAAAGGTAATGTGTTAAACCTTGCTTATCGTAATTCACGAAATAACTACTTATAAAAATAAAATATAAACAAAGCAATTTCTTGCAATAATTATTGAAATACTTATCTTACTCATCTTGTGCGCTTGAAAAATTTTCCTTTTTTTGTTGACACGATTTACTATCGTAAAATAACTCTATTTTAGAAAAGCCGATCTGTGAATGTCATTAAAAAACAGCTTTAAATAAAAACAGCTTTAAACTTGCCTGATAAGCTCATTAACATGAGATCGTATTCTGACACAATTTGGTCTAAAGCCCGATCTTATCTCGACATTTTTTAAGGTGTTGCTAAAATTTTTTGCCGCTTCGATTACCGAAACTTTGCTTGATCTTTCGACAAGTGATCCGATAAAATCTACTTCTGGGTGTAAACATTTTTCCCATCATTGCAAAGTCTTTCTGTAATATGTAATTATAGTATGGTCGAGCAACATTTAAGTTATATCAAAATAATA
This sequence comes from Rickettsiaceae bacterium H1, assembly GCA_018101195.1. Classification (GTDB taxonomy): domain Bacteria; phylum Pseudomonadota; class Alphaproteobacteria; order Rickettsiales; family Anaplasmataceae; genus JACDQH01. The sequence continues at coordinate 196,011 of JACDQH010000003.1, read as the reverse complement.
TTAATTACACGACATATACTAATATGTGCTAAAATATCAAGTTTTGTTAATAAGAAAAGAGAGTAAGAATATATCGATTTTAATAAAGAATCAGCTGCAGTTCTTTCTCATATGCTTTTGAAAGCATTTAATGCCCTTTCACGGGTAAATTTAAGGTCGATGATCGGCTTGGGATAATTTTCACCTAACGTGATATTTGTTTTTTGCAATATTTCTTCAGGCGCTTCCCACGGACTAAATAAATATTTATCGGGTAAATTCTTTAATTCGGGTATAAATTTTCTTACATACTCTCCTTTGGGATCGAATTTTTGCCCTTGAGTAACCGGGTTGAAAATGCGGAAGTAAGGTGCGGAATCGGTACCACATCCCGCTACCCATTGCCAGCTTACACTGTTATTCGCTGAATCGGCATCAACCAGACAATCCCAAAACCACCTTTCGCCATGCTTCCAGTGTAACAAAAGGTTTTTTACTAAAAACGACCCGACAATCATTCTGGCGCGATTATGCATATATCCTGTTTCCCAAAGTTGGCGCATACCGGCGTCGACCATCGGAATACCAGTCTTTCCTTTTTGCCATGCAATTAAATGCTTTTTGTTTTCTTGCCAAGGAAATCGATCGAATTTTTTCTGTATATTTTCTTCGGATAATTCGGGATTGTAATACAGTTGGTTATAAGAAAATTCGCGCCAACCCAGTTCACTACAAAAATGATCGATATTTTTATCATTTTCCCGTTTTCTTGCTTGATGCCAAACCTGATGGGGAGATATTTCACCGAAGTGCAAATGAGGGGATAATCGAGAAGTATAAGCCTTGGCAGGTAAATCCCGACCGTTTTTGTAGTTCTTTATGTTTTTGTTTAAAAATCGAGATAATCTTTTTTGTGCTCCTTCTTCACCAATATCCCAATATTTTTCCATTTTTTTATCCCATCTGATGGCAGGTAATAACGATAGATCGTTGATGGTAAGTGAGTTTGCAGCATCATGGTGTAACTCGATAATTGCAGGTTTAGGCACCGGTTTACGTGGGACAGCGGCGTTCAGACATACTTTACGGTAGAAAGGAGTAAAAATTTTATAAGGACTTCCGTTTTCTTTTTTAACCGCCCAAGGTTCCCACAGTAATGATCCGTTATAGCTGTTAACTATTATTCCATTGTTTTCGAGTTTTTGTTTAATATTACTGTCACGGTTAATTTGCCACGGCTCGTAACATCTGTTCCAAAATATTGCTTTGATTGGGTAGCGATTAATCAAATCAAGAATGATAGTTGAGGGGTTGCCTTTATATAATGATAGTTTACTGTCCAAATTATGATTTAGAGATTTGAGTGAATAATGAAGCCACCAACGGCTAGCAGAACCTGCGGCAGAATCTTCTGTATTTTTATCGTCTAGAATGTAAACGGATAATACGGTTCCTTGCTTTGATGCTTCAAATAAAGCAGGGTTATCAAATATACGCAAATCTTGGCGAAACCAATTGATCACGATAGGTTTGCTCATATCTTTTTTTAGCAAAATTCCATTTTATATATCATATTGGTTTCAGTTTACCTAATGTAATTAAATTTCAGTAGAGTAGAAAAATAGTTTTTATGGTTTTACTTCTGCTCCGTCCCAAGCAAAACATTTTCCACTATCCGGTGTTGTTAAAGATTCAAGTACTGTTAACAATTTTTTTACCGAATATTCGGGAGTAAATACTTGATTTTTCGGTATGTGATTTTGGAAAGGTTTAGAAAGGTTACTATCTACCGTTCCAGGATGTAGACCTACGATAATTGCTTCTTTATAATTCCTACTTGCTTCGATGGCAATGTTTTTAATTATCATATTTAGTGCTGCTTTAGAAGCTCGGTATCCATACCAACCTCCTATTTTATTATCGGAAATACTTCCAACACGAGCAGAAATAGCAGCAAAAATACTGCGTTTGTTTTTGTGCATTTTAGATAAAAAATATTTTGCTATTAGGGCTGGAGTAATAGTGTTGGCAGTGAATAAGTGATGAAATTTTTCTGCTGAGATATCACGTAATGATTTTTCGGGAATTAGTTTTTCATCATGTAAGATTCCGGTCGCCACCAGTACCAAATCAAGAGGAGAAATGGCTGAAGCAATTGCAGCGGCTTGCTTAATGGAAGATTCGCTGGTGTAATCAATTTGATAATACTTGACGTTAGAGAGCTTGTTAGTAGGTAAAATTCGAGAAAAGGCATAAACTTTTTTTACCGTTTGTTGTAATTGCACTGAAAATGCTTTCCCTATTGCTCCTGAAGTTCCGATGATTGCAATATTTTTGTACATAATCACTTTTTAATTAAATTTTGTAAAACGTAAGCTAAATTAATATCACTGATCTAGTATTTAATTTATTACATTTTATTAAAAAAAATAAGTTAAGGATTGACGTATAAGAATTTTAAATTGAATGCACGAATTAATGCTTTTTTAGGTTAACTTAAAAACAACTTCGGTAGTAAACTTTTTAAGAGCACGGATATTTACAATTGGTAAATAATCCAATATATTGCTTTTATTTTATTCACTCAACCTATGAGAATATTTCGAAGAACAAGTCAAGAATTAACTGATCAAGAAGTACAGGATTGGTTGTACGAATTAAGAATTAACGCTTACGTTCCTGATTCTGATTTTGCGGTTACCGCTGTTTTTAAAGCAAAAATCAGTAATGAACGAAACTATTATTTTGCTGGTGTTAATGTTGAAAATCCTGATCATAGATTAAGTACGCATGCGGAAGAAGGCAGTATTGCCGCAATGGTAACTTCTTTGGGGAAATATGTCGAAATAGAAGAAATTTGGTTAATGGGAGCACCTAAAGAGCTAAAACAAGGCACCGATGATCCTAAAGGAAATATCGAAGCAAGTTGTTGCGGAAAATGCAGGCAGCAAATTGTTAATTTTGCCGATGAAGAGGTTCCTGTTCATTATATTTCGTTAAACGGTTCCATAAAAACTACTACGACCGGAAAGTTCCTTCCCAACCGGTTTACATTATTAGGCAAACGAAAAAATATTAAGGAAATCATACCTCCTTCGGCGGAACAGGTGAAACAACAATTAATACGTTCTGGTGTCGAGTTATCACAAAAAGATATTTTCGATTGGCTTAATTCTCTAGAGTCGGCTGATTTTATTACCGGTATTTCTGATACCCTCTTACTAAAGCTTGATAACGATAGTTATGTTGCTGGAGTAAAAGTAGAAGACCCTTCGTATGTTGATATTAGTGCGATGCAAAATGCAGTCGCAATTGTAATAGGTGAATTTGGTAAACGGGAAGTAACGGAAGTGTGGTCTTATAGAAAGAGCGAGGGAAAAAAGAAAGTTCCGGATGATGCCGTTCAACCTCTTAATTTATCTTCTATTCAAACTTTAGCACAATTTTCTGCTGGCCGAGACATAATAATTCATCTTATGAATGCAAAAGGAGAGAACGTAGATATCAGATTGAGTGATACTGGGTATTATATTCCGACTTTTTACAACCCTAAACCTATTTTGTTTGAGTAAAGTAATAATTTGTTTTTTTAACTAGGGTAACATGAACAATTGAGGTTTTACTTGAAGATGGAATGAAAAATATGAGTGTAAAACATCTGCTATTTGTAGTATAAATCTATTAAGGCAGCAAACTAATTTAATTGGTAAAAAAAAGATAATTCAAGTGGGAAGGATTGTATTAGACAAGGAAATATTATTGGACAAAAGGAAAAAGTGTTTTACGGTTCGATATTGGCAAAGAAAAAACCGAACCTGTTGTGGTGTTAAGAAACAATTCTCAAGAATCTATATCGTACAACACAGTTTTAAGAAATGGGAAAATAGAAAATAAACAAGCGTCAATTCCATCGGGAGGTTTTGCCGTTATTCAAATAGGGGGTGATAAACGTAATAAGTAATTTTGTCGAACTTTATGAAAATGTAGAGGAAACAGTTGATAACGAATTATCTGAAATTATTGGTCAAGCTATATTAAGGGCAGTTATTTTATCTGATCAAAAAGAAAGTTTAACTAGATTAACTGTTAAGCCTAAGGCAAGAATTGATAAATAATATTAGATTGTCATGTGATGAAAACGGTGAGTCTTTTGATTTTATCATGATGCAGCCTTGGGGCGAAAGAGTTCGTTGATTGAACAAAATGCAAAATCGGGTGATATTTTGGTTTTGAACGGGAAAGATAACAGCATTTATTTTAATTGCCTAAATGGAACGTTAAGTAACTTTATTAATGCAAAAACAAATAAGCCTATACTTGATGAATTGGATGAAATAAAAACCGTTTCGTTAACCGAAATTCAAGGTAGTATACAAAATATAAAATTAGAGAGTGTTGTTTTCTCGTCTCAGGAGCCGAAAAGTAACAAAGAAATGTTTTTTTATAATAGCTAAATTTAGCGTTTTATTTTTAGAGTTAACATTTATTTTTAAGATTAATTGAAGTTTTTTGTATTTTTCATTTTTAAAGAAAATTATGTGTTTAAATTTTTGTTAAAAAAGTCCTTCTACTTCTCTTTTTAGATTTTTTTTTCCGGTCTGTTATTGATTTATTATTTTCAGATTTAATCTGTTCGGTTTGCAAAAAATGATACGATACGCAAATCTTACTTAAAAAAGTTTATTTTACTTCCGATAACGTTGGTGCTACGGGGGAGTCAAGAAGTAAAATCTTTCTACGTTACCGAGCTTCTTAAAAAAGAAAATAATAATCATACGGATTTGTTAAGCTTGGATATTATTGTATGAAAATGTTTTTTTACTCCCGATACTATTTTCCCTGGGAGTAAAAAATATCTCTTCGGAATTTAAAAATTTTCCGGATTAGACGGTTTTCAGTTCAAATAAAAATTACATTGAAATTTCCAATTTCGGGTGGATTCAGTGTCATTACGGAGGATATTACAACTGATTTCCCGGTTCGGGAATTTACCTGATACTCTTGTTGAAGTTCTTTGTAAAGAAAAAGAGCCTTACAATCATCTTTATATCAAGATATTATCCCGATAAAAGTGTTCCTACTTTATTAAAAGACTTGTTTTTTCGGAAAGTTAGAATGATGCGAAAAGTTATTTGTGTCAAAAAGAGTTTAAACAGTGCATTGTATGAAAAATTATTTGTTAATTATTATGTACCGAATCATTTATATCTGGCTAGTTATAACCTTAAAAATGAGCGTTTTCGTTAATATAATTGCATTGCAAGATTTAAAAATATTTTTGCAAATCAAAACCGGTGATTGTTTAACAAATTGAAAAGATCCGGTTATTTTATCGGACAGTTACTTTATCAGCCGAATAAAAACGGAATCATTACTTTTAAAATAGTTGATCGTTGCCTGGTTAAACGAAAAAGATCTTGCATCTCTTTCGGTAAATAAAGGATTGCGGTTTTGTTCGGTAGATTTTGTCTTAAAAACAAATTATTCGGAAAAGATTATTAAATATTCGTGATTCGTTTGATCTGGAAAATAATGAAAGTGCAAAAGCTGTTACACGGTTAAATTTGCCTAAAATTCTTAAAAAAAATAATTACGCAATAATCTAACGTTAGAAGTCCTACTTTAAAGTTTGATAAAAGTTGGTTGCTTGACGTCGGGTGGGGTAAAAAGCGATGTACTCAATATCTTGGTACTATTGGATACTTTTTCTTCTTGATTTAATAAATGTTGTTGTACGCCTTCTCTTAATCGTTTCCAAAATTGTTGCAGGTTATAAGCTTTGCTATAGATATTTGGTTGAAAGGGCGGTTTTCAGTTACGGATGTTGAACACAATGCAATTCTTCTTATGAAAAAACATATTTAAATTTAATTGTAATTTTCTGAAAATTAAAAAAAGACTTTAAGTTTATTGAACTTTTTTGAGTTTGAATTTTTTACATTTACCAATGTGTTGCTACAAATAAATAGCTCTGAAAACAACGAAAAGCAAGATTTATATTGCAACGTCCTGTGCTGATTTTGTTTCCATTCTTGGAATAATTTTAATCATGACTGCGAAAATACTTTACTAATCATTATGTTTGAAACCCTTTTTGTCATTAGTGTTAGTTGCGGTTGATCACAAAATCGATGGCTATAACTTCAAGCTGGATGGCATGATGTTGAATGTTGCGGGTGTTTATTCATTTTCATCTTGAGCAGCGTAATTATCAAACGTCATAATTATATTTGACAAATAGTTTTTTTTTCATAAATAATTTATGACAAAGCATAAAAAAAAATAATATGTATAGTTACAGAAATGGAAAAAAAATTGAATTGACGGTTGATGAGAGCAAAGTTGTCGTTAGGTCTCAACCTGAACAAATGAAAAAATATGGCCTGACTGTTGAGAAAAAACTTTCTTCGGCATCTATGGCCATACAGAAATCCACACGGTCAGATATGGAAGGCATAAAAGAAGCATCTAAAAATTTTCCTGTCTACCAGTTTTTGATGGACCAGGAAAGTAAAATGCCTTTCCTCATAACAGATCGAATAATTGTAACACTATCGGATAAGTTGGAGAATAATGTCCTAACTGAATTATCAGCAAAGTACGCTTTGCTAATGCTGGAAAAAATATCTGAAGATACATTTTTAATGGGAATCACCGCTCAGAGCGAAAAAGACCCGATCAAAATAGTTGTTGAGCTGAATGAAAAGAAACCATTAGGCATAGCGTCCGTTGAACACGACTTGAACGTGTCGGTAATTAGAATGAGTGCAATTAATAAATTGGGGTGTCTGTCTACCATTTCTGATCCCAAATATAATGATCAATGGCACCTTCATACACATTCAAATAATCCTGAATTTGATTCTCGCTCTTCAAGTTTATGTGAAAATGCATGGGCCGAGCTTGGTTCTGTTGGGGAATCAGACGTTGTTATTGGTGTGACGGATGATGGTTGCCGTCTTGATCATCCTGATTTTGGCAATCGTAAATTTTCAGGCTGGGGATATTTTCGGGGTACTAGGTTAGTGATTGATGCTGATGTGGATGCCGTTCCTGCCGGAATGTACCTTGCTGGTTCCAATCATGGTACTGCTTGTTGTGGGGTTATTGCGGCGGAACTTAATTCAAAATTGACAGTAGGAGCGGCCCCAGGTTGTTCATTGTATCCTATAAAATGGGAGTCGAATGGTCCTAGCTTGAGCATAAGCGACTCGAAGTTACTTATTGCTATTAATCATTTGGCAGATAAAGTTGACGTAATTTCAAATTCATGGGGAGCCGTACCAAATTCGATTTGGTCTTCAAACGTCGTAAATCGAATCAAGGAACTAACTCAAACAGGTGGAAGGCGAGGAAAGGGTATTCTCTTTTTGTGGGCTGCAGGTAATAGCAATTGTCCCATTAAACATAATGGTTCTGTCGATATACCCTACACAAATGGTTGGCAATACCGATTTGAACAATGGTATTGGGCAGGTGTAAGAACATCTCGCTCTTTTCAAAACAATCTTGTTGGTATTCCCGGTGTAATGCACGTAGCTGCACTCTCAAGTGTTTCTTCAAGATCGCATTATTCGTGTTATGGTGAGGGCATAAGTTTGTGCGCACCGTCGAGTAACTCACATACCTATTTTCGTTTATCTGTCAAGGGCCTACCAGTAACAACTACTTCAGGCTATAGGGGATTGGTGGATGAAGAGTTTGGTGGAACGTCGAGCGCTACTCCTCTGGTAGCTGGAATAGCAGGTTTAATCTTATCTGCAGATCAGAAATTATCCGCGATTGAAGTTCAGCAGATGCTTGAAGAAACTGCGGATACTGACTTGGAGTTTTCACCATATCCCAAGACTCCTCCGGCATCTTTTGATCGTGATACATCTTGGGATGTATCTCCTGTGGCCCCTTACGATAATGGCCAATTCGATACTGATGGTTGGAGCCCTTGGTTTGGATATGGAAAAGTCAACGCACACGCAGCTGTGCGTAAAGCCCTTTCTGGAAGCGGAGGTGGAGTGTATGCAGAGAAAAGATGAGGGAGAACTCTAATAAAAGGGAATAGAAATACATTCGGAATTGGAAGCAAAAATCTCATCTATTGATGAAGTACTTGAAGACTACATAACCCTGTCTTCTTTAAACGATATTTTGTTTCCTGCGGATGCCGACTGCGCCCGTAGAACAAGTTACTGCAGAGAGTCGACAGCCACGCTAACTGAAGGTAAATGGAAATCAATCGGTAGTTTAGTTTGTTGGTGGCTGTCGGGATCAGCGAAAATCCTGTGTGAGTACCATGATCAAGGATTGATAAGATTTGAGGCAATTTTTGATAAAATTTCTGCTATCACGGGCTGGAATGGCAAGGTGTCGTTCATGGTGAGATCTTGGCACGTTTGTAGCTCAGGCCTCAACTAATGAGGTTACGTTGCTGCTGGGATTGGTAGAAATTAGATAAAATAGGGCTCAACTGGACTTATTCGTATTCCGAGCGGTGAGAAGAATGGGATAATAATAAATAAAGGGGAGTTCGAGGAAAATACGCTCACCCTCAAGTGATCGTCGGATTGGTAAAGCTTAGAAAGTAGTGGCAAGCTCAACGGTATGTCGTCTGGTTACATAACAATAGTTCCTACTGATCGGTTTGATTGCTCTGTTGATATTTGTCCCATTTCGACGGACAGAAATTCAACTAAAGTTGAGGGTTCAAATTATTAAGGGACTGCGATCATCATTTACTTTATAAGGCAAATAGGCGCTACTTAGATAATTTTCAGAAAGCAGTTGCCTGGAGTGACGGACGTTAAGTGGAATCATGCGGCTACATACATGTTTCTTGGAGGTCCTCGAGAGATTTTTCTATTTCTGTGAGAATTAGCGTAATGTCATCAGATGAGCTACTAAGATTTCTGGTAAAACACTGCACAAGAAAGCCGATACTCAGTCTTGGAGATGATTTTGCAGCGTGTTTGTACATGTTCGTCCAGAGTCAGCTCTTGCTGTAGATAAGCTTGATGTTGCGCAGCAGATCTTCAGGTCTGTCCAGTCACTATGGAAATCAGCACGATGGGTATGGAGGAGCCTTATCAATGGTAACAATTGACATTGGTATTCTTCGTCGGGAGGGTGAAGCGTAGGTAATTAATTTGCACATTGTATGAGATAACAACCAATGTACCGAATATCTTGGTATCACCTATCGGATACTTTTTCTTCTTGGTTTAATAAACGTTTTTGTCCGTCTCATCTTAATTGTTCCCAAAGTTTTTGTAGATTAATAAGCTTTGCTATAAATGCTTCGTTAGAAGGAGGGTTTTCAGTTACGGATGTTGAACACGATGCAATTCTTCTTATGAAAAACCATATTTAAGTTTAATTGTAATTTTTCTGAAAAAATTGACAATAAACTTTAGACTGGTTGGCGGACGGAGTGGGATTCGAACCCACGGTACGCTCGCACGTACGTCAGTTTTCAAGACTGGTGCCTTAAACCGCTCGGCCATCCGTCCGGGTAATTTTGTACCATATTCTTAAATCTTGCTCAAGGAAAGTTTTTATAGTAACTTTGCTGTTAATCTGCTAGAATTGGCTTTTTATGCAGTTTTTATTTGCTTTTCTCGGCGGAATAATACTTAACTTAATGCCTTGTGTTTTTCCGGTATTGTCCCTTAAAGTTCTTGCTTTGGTTAAACGTCGTTCTTCGAATTTATCGAGCGGTTTAAGTTATACTGCCGGAGTATTAGTATCGTTTTTTGCTTTGTCCGGAACTCTTCTCTTGTTAAAGAACTTGGGTTTCGTCGTAGGTTGGGGATATAACCTGCAATCTCCCATGTTTGTCGTATTGCTTTCATACTTACTGTTTATCGTAGGTCTTAATCTTTCTGGTGTTTTCTCGATTCCTATGTTTTCGGTTAAAGAATCAAATATGCAAAATAACTCCGGAAGTTTTTTTACTGGAGTGATAGCGGTTTTAGTTGCTACCCCTTGTACTGCTCCTTTTATGGCAACGGCAATAGGTTTTGCTTTCACTCAACCGACACTTTATGCTTTATTAATTTTTCAGGCATTAGGTTTGGGTTTTGCTTTTCCTTACTTATTATGTGCGAAATTCACCAAACTGCTTTCATTTTTACCTAAACCGGGAAATTGGATGGAGAAATTTAAAGAGCTTCTCGCATTTCCGATGTATTTTTCTGCAATTTGGTTATTTTGGGTGCTGATAAAACAAACTAACGGTGATTTGGTCTTACCAGTATTGGCAGGAACAGTATTAATTGTTTTTACTATATGGTTATGGAATTCGGTCAAATTTTTTCAAGGTGCATGGAAACATTTTTTTATAGTATTTTTAATATTTGTTAATTTCGTTCCGTTAAAAATTAGCTACGATTTAATTAATTATGCTCGACAAAGTAAACAAATAGCATTTTCTGAAAAAGCATTAGCTAAATTATTAGAGGAAAAAAATAAGGTTTTGGTAGTGGTAACCGCTGATTGGTGCCTGACTTGTAAAATTAACGAGCAATTGGTATTGTTGTCAAAAGTAGTGCAAAATGCTTTGGAAGAGAATAACGTAATTTACATGCTTGCCGATTGGACTAAACGTGATGAAAATATAACGAATTATATTAAAAGTTTTAATAGAATAGGGGTTCCTTTGTACGTACTGTATAATAGTAAAGGGGAGTATAAAATATTGCCCCAATTGTTAACCCAGGAGAAAGTTGTGCGAAGATTGGAAGATTTAAAATGAAGGATATTTTGGAACACGACATAATTAAATCTGTGAAATTTCTTATGATATTAGGTGCGATTTTATACTTGATTTTTGCGATTAAGGTTATGTTATGGCCTTGTATTGTTTTCCTTGTAATACATGTAGCTACGTTTATATTCGATTTAATTCATAGAATTTCGAAGGGAAGATGGAGGTACAAGCCTTATTGAGATTCGGTATTCTTATTATCTTCTTGTGAATTTTCGCCTTCGTCGAATAAGTTGAAATTACCGAATTTTTTCCTATATTTGGCAACGCTACTTACGTTTTCCATTGCTCCCTTATCAACTCCGGTCCAAGCAGGATGGTTATGCCGATCAACATCTAAGACTATCGTATCGCTTTTTTGATATGTCGACATGGTTTTAAAGCTTTTACCATTGGTCATCTTGATGGTAATTTTACGTAATTTCGGATGAATTCCTTTTTTCATAGCATTTTTTATTGTCGCAGTAGAAATTATATGAATAACAGGATTTATTTGCAAATTAATCGAGTTGTTTAATTATGTTGTTGACCCCTTCAAGCGAACCTTTTTCGATCAAGCTGTGAAAATATAGGTAATTTTTGTCACAAAAAATGGTAACCGTTCCGGGAGTTAAAGTGATAGAGTTTGCCAGTATAGCAATTTTTCGGTCATTTTTTTGGTTATGCTTTATTCTTTGGATTTTTGGCGAAATATCGGGATTTTTTTGCCAAATTAATTTTGTTACTGGGAAAGACGAAGTAATCATTTGGTAAAATAACCATAATATGTATTTTGCCCATCGTAAAGACGGTTGATAAAGGGAGATTTTTGTAAATTTCAAAATTATAAATATGATTACAAGGGAGCTTATAATTCCCGAAATAAGAAAAAAAGGGCTGAAGTGACCTGAAAAAATCACCCATATTATAAATAACGAAGAAAAGGTTTTTGTCATGTTCGTGAGTATACAAGAAAAACAGATATAGAAAATAACTCTTTTTTTCCTCTGCATGTCTTTAATGTTTAAAAATTCAGTTGTGTATATAACAAGCTATATTTTTTGCTCATAGCGTGATGAAGGTTATAATCTTTGTTTATGCTAAGAATAATATAAATGTTTGCTCATGTTAGCACTATTGCTTTGCAGGGAATGCAGGTTGTCGAGATTGACGTACAAATTTGTATATCTTCGGGACTCCCGGCATTTAATATTGTCGGCTTGCCGGATAAAGCCGTAGGCGAATCACGTGAGAGAATAAGAGCAGCAATTGGTGCGATCGGTTTTGCCATGCCTCCGAAACGTATTACGGTTAATTTATCTCCTGCAGATTTAGTTAAGGAAGGAAGTCATTACGACTTAGCAATAATTTTGGGGATATTGAAGGTGATGCAAAAAATACCTGAAGATAAGATAGAGCGATATATTGCTATGGGAGAACTGTCGTTGGACGGAATTGTTATGCCGGTATCTGGTGTTTTATCTGCGGCAATTTTTGCCGAACAAAATAATAAGGGAATTATTTGTTCGAATAAGAATTCGGCGGAAGTTGTTTTGTCGGGATGTAACGAAGTAATAGCGGCAAATAATTTGGTAGAAATAATTAAGCATTTTAGCGGTTTGGAATTGCTTTCGAAACCGAAAAACGTAGAGAAAGAGGAATCGAAAAAATCAACGGATATGCAAGATGTAAAAGGGCAAAAAAGCGCTAAATACGGCATGGTTATTGCTGCTGCGGGGTGGCCATAATGTTTTGATGGTTGGACCTCCTGGTATCGGTAAATCTATGTTGGCAAAACGTTTGCCTGGTTTATTGCCCGATCCTTCACCACAGGAAATTCTTGAAATAAATATGATTAATAGTGTTGTCGATAAACTTGATAATACGGTGAAAGTACACAGGCCGTTTCGTGATCCTCATCATTCTTGTTCTATGGCTGCTATGATTGGAGGAGGTAAAAGAGTGAAACCGGGGGAAGTGACTCTGGCAAGTAAAGGAGTGTTATTTTTAGATGAGTTTCCCGAATTTTCTCGGTCAGTTTTGGATAGCCTGCGTCAACCTATCGAGACGAAAATCGTTACTGTGGCAAGAGTGAATTCTCATGTTACTTATCCTGCCGATTTTCAACTGATAGCGGCAATGAACCCTTGTAAATGTGGTTATTTGGGAAATGTAAATAAATCTTGTTCTAGGGCACCTAGGTGTGGATTTGATTATAAAAATAAAATATTGGGCCCAATGTTAGATAGAATAGATCTTCATTTGGACGTACCGAATATAGATATTTTGAAAATGGGTAATTATTCAAAAGAAGAAAGCACGGCAGAGTTAAAAGAAAAGGTGATTGCCGCTAGAAATCTTCAATTAGAACGGTATAGGGGTTTGGGAATAAAATGTAATGCCGAAGCTGATTACGATATTTTGCAGCAAGTCGCTTTACCAGATGCAACGGGTGAATCTTTACTTAACAATGCATTGACAAAATTAGATATTTCAATGAGGAGTTACGTTAGAATTTTGCGAATCGCAAGGACTATAGCCGATTTTGTAGGAAAAGCAAATGTAGGAAAGGAAGATATTGCTCAAGCTTTATATTATAGAAGTAGGTAGTTGAATTTTTATTTGCAAGTTACAATATAAATTAATAATAAGCGAATTTCTTTGTATCAAAGTTAGTAAAAATTGAATTTTAGCTTATCAAGCTTAATAAAGCTATCATGTGATAATAGCAGTAACTTATTGAAATTAATTTCTCTTTCTGCAATTTTCATCATACCGTCTTCTTATAGGGTAACTGAGTTTAGCACATAGTGCCTTTTGAATTTATTTTTTTTAGTACTCTTTAAAAGAAGTCGTAATTATTCTCTAAAAGCTTGAACGTTAGTTGAAAAATCGAATAAAGTTTTACCTATTTCTTGATTAGTGTTAAAAGGTAGATAGTAGAAAGCAACTTGCTTTACAAATTGTGTCATAAAATCTTAAAATGGAAATTAAATCCGCGAAATCTTTCTTGCGGTTTATATTTTGTTATTCTCATATATTTCGGATAATTCTTTTATATGGTTATCTATTTCCGAATTAGAATTATTTGCAAGAAATTCCGGTATTTCAACAGGTGTGCCGAGTAACGCTAATGGTTTTGCCCCAGCTTCTTTTTCAAAAAAAAGGTATTGGCCGTTACTTGCTTTTGTTGATTTCTGTAACTTTCCTAGAACTTGTATTACACTAAAATGTTTTCCCGATTTAACAACCGGAGCAAAATTCGTGTCTTTTCATTATCTGAAGCTACGTTAAAAATAAAAAAGCAAGTTAATAACAAGATGGAAAAAGTTTTTTATTTTTCTCTTTCTCTGGATAATTCATACCATAGTAATAGAAAATCTGAAAAAGTAAAGTAAAACGAATAACTAAAAAACGTTTAATTCAATGCGGTAAGTTGGGACCAAGAAAATTTTTTACTTAAGCTGACTAACGCTTTATTTGCCATTTCTCTATTTTTAAATAGGCCGAAACAAGTAGGGCCGCTACCCGACATTCTGGCAACAAAACATCCGTCTTGCTCTTTTATTTGAGATATTACTTTAGTTATTTCCGGGCAAAATGATTCTGCTACTTGTTGCAGGTCATTTTTACTATTTCGTATAATGTCGAATACATTTTTTTGTGTAATTGGTGTTTTGTTACTTTTAGTAAAATTTCCCGAAAATCTTTTAAAAATTTCCTTAGTGCTAACCTCGATTCCGGGGTTGATAAGAACTGCCATCAGTTGAGGAAAATTATTTATTGGAGTTATTTTTTCACCGATTCCTTGTACTAAAGACGCTTTACTATGTAAACATGCAGGAACATCTGCACCTACTTTTAAAGCTATATCGTATATTTCTCGAGTCATTTTCACATTCCAAATATTGCATAAATACTTCAATACTGCCGCTGCATCTGCAGAACTACCCCCTATTCCTGCAGCTATAGGAATTTTTTTTTCTATTTTGATTGAAAATCGTGCTTTTTTTTTCAGATGTTCTGCAAGTAATGCTGCTGCTTTATATACGGTATTTTTGGTTTCACTGATCGATTCGTTACTAAAGCTAATCGAAAGCTTATTTGCTGGTTCGATTGTAATAACGTCTTTAACTTCGGTAAAAGCGAACACACTTTCCAATAGGTGATAACTGTCGGGATTCTTGCCGACGATATGTAAAAATAAGTTAATCTTGGCGTAAGCTTCGATAAGACAGTTTATAGTAATCCTTCGGTTTTAAAACTAAAATAATTGTTACTTGTAATAATAACATGGTCAATAAGTTGAATATCAATACTTTGGCATGCAATCATTATTTGGTTGGTAATATCGATATCTGCTTTGGAAGGTTTGGGGTCGTTACTGGGATGATTATGTGAAAGTATTAGCGAAGTTGCTCCTACTGCTAAGGCTCTTTTTACAATTTCGCGTACGTATAACGGAGTTTGATTAACTGTTCCGACATCTTGCAATTCATCGGTAAGAACTTTGAATTTTTTATTTAAATATAAAACTCTTACTTTTTCGGTTGAAGAATTACCTATACTACCCTTGAGATATTCAATTAATGTTTTCCAATTGTTAATTACCGGTAATTCTTTTACTTTATCTTGTAGAGTGCGTTCCAGAATTTCTTGTACGCAGCGTAAAAGGCAAATAATTGATTGGCCTACTCCTTGAACTGCGATAAGATCGTCACTATTTGCACCGAGTATTTTGGATATGTTACCGAATTTGTTTAATAATTCTTTTGCCAGCGGTTTAACATCCGACCTTGGTTTAGCAAAAAACAATAGTAATTCCAATAATTCGTAACTAGCCATGCTGCCGCGTTTACTACTCAGCAAACGTTCTTTCAGCCTTTTTCTGTGACCTAAATAATGCATAATTTCTATATTAATATTAGCATTATTTTTTTCAATTGGCTGTTAATTTCTATTTAAAAGCCGTTTTTCAGATGACGAATTTTAGTAAATACTTCTAAATCCCTGTGATTAATCATATTAATATTAGATCTGATTTCTTCGCTATTTGTGCGCAGGAAGGGGTTAATTAGTTTTTCTTGAGCAATTGTGGAAGGAATTGTCGGTTTCTTGTCTTTGCGTAAAGTTTTTATTGTGCGATAAGCATTTTGCAAATCCAAGTTATTTGGTTCTATTGATAGTGCAAACCGAATGTTGTAAGCGGTGTATTCGTGGCCACAATAGATTTTTGTTTTTTGCGGTAGATTTTTGAGTAATTGGAGACTGTTATACATTTGCTCCATTGTTCCTTCAAAAACTCTGCCGCAACCGGCAATGAACAAAGTGTCACCGCAAAATAAAATTTTCTCTTCTTTAAAAAAAAATGCGATATGACCTAAAGTGTGCCCCGGTACATGCAGAACATCAACAGTACAATTGCCGAATTTAAATTGCTTTTCAACACAAATATCAATTCCGGGTATACGGTCTTTATCTATTGCCGCGCCTATTACTTGAGCTTGTTTAGTTTTTTTGACTTCCAGGTTTCCGCCGGTGTGATCCCAATGATGGTGAGTATTAAGGATATAATTTAATTTTTTGCTGTTAATACGTTTTAATATCGGTGCGGCACAAGGTGGATCGATAATACCGGTGATTCCTGTTGAATTATCACAAATAAAATAAGAATAGTTATCTTGTAATATGGGAATTGTTTTTACTGATAGCATTTAGTTTTGCTAAAAAACATATCTTATCGTGAATTACATATTATTTCCAAAACAACTTTTTCACTGTTCTTCCATTTTGCCTTTAGATAATCGTCGTCAATCTTGTTATTACGTAAACATGTTGCCACGGTAAATAGTGTGGATAGTAAAATCGATTCGACAATTCCCATAAATAATTTTAGAGATATATTACTGGGATCTTATTACTTAAAAAACCATGGAAGATAGTTGATTTACTGAAGATAAGGCTAATTAATACTCTGATTACCAACCCCTTTTTTTACAATGGAAATGAGTATTTGATTGTAATTTTGCTTTGATATTTTGCATAAAAAATCCTCTTGCTTAAATTTTACGATAAATTAATATTAAAGCTAATGCTTAATTAAGATCTTAACTTTATCTCAGATCGGTATTGAACTTATCCGGTATGAAATGTAAAATTAAGACTTAAAATTTATTAAAAACGCAATGAGTTTTAAGCAAACTCTGGAAAAAATATTGGAAAAATATAATCTTTTGAAGGAAGTATTAGCAGAGCATAGTAAAGCTTCTTCTGAAGAATTTATTAAAAACTCTAAAGAATACTCCGAACTTGAACCGATTGTTAAAATCATTAATGAATATAATGATACTGAAAAAAACATTTTGGAATTACAGGGAGTTTTAGGTGACGATGACCCGGAAATAAGAGCGATGGCCGAAGAAGAATTGGCAGAATGTAAAAAACAGTTACCCGTAATAGAAAAAACGTTGAAATTATCGCTATTACCCAAAGATAAAGATGATGCACGTAATGTGATTTTGGAAATACGTGCCGGTACCGGTGGGGAAGAAGCGGCATTATTTTCGACTATATTATATAGGATGTATCAACGTTATGCTGAAAATAATAGATGGAAGTTCGAAGTACTAAATATTACTTACACAGGAATTGGAGGGTTTAAAGAAGCGTCGGCAGGCATTACGGGGAAAAATGTTTTTTCCAAGTTAAAGTTCGAATCTGGTACGCATAGAGTTCAGAGAATCCCCGAAACGGAATCTTCGGGTAGAGTTCATACTTCTGCCTCTACGGTGGCTATTTTACTGGAAGCGGAAGAGGTTGATGTGGAAATTAATGAAAAAGATTTACGTATCGATGTTTATCGATCTAGCGGTCCTGGAGGACAATCGGTAAATACAACCGATAGTGCCGTCCGTATCACTCATATTCCTACGGGAATAGTTGTAACTCAACAAGATGAAAAATCTCAGCATAAGAACCGTGTTAAAGCAATGAAAGTTTTGCGTGCAAGGTTGTATGAGGTCGAACGAAATAAAAGGGATTCGGCAAGATCGGAAATGCGTAAGCGGCAAATCGGTTCGGGAGATAGGTCGGAACGAATCAGAACGTATAACTTTCCTCAGGGTAGGGTTACCGACCATAGAATTAATCATACTTCGTATAAAATCGATCAAATTACTAAGGAGGGTATGCTTAATGAATTTATCGATGCATTGGTTACCGCTTCGGAAGCTGAAAAATTAGCTGATTTTAACCAAGGAGGAGAATGAATAATTTTTTGTTTAATGCGTTTTTGGTGTTGTGGACATTAGTATACGGAATAATAGCTTTGCCTTTCTTATTACTTCCTCCTCGCTTAACTGTATATTCGTGTAAACCGTGGATTTATGTGATTTTAAAGGCCTTGAAAATCTTTTGCGGCTTAAAATACGAAATCAGAGGTAAAGAAAACATACCTAAAGATAATAAAATTGTTTTTATGGTAAAGCATCATTCTGCTTTTGAAACTTTATTGTTAGCATACGTAGTGAAACAACCGGTTTACGTATTAAAGAAAGAGTTGATGTGGATGCCCCTTGTCGGGGGGTATTTATTTCGTTCTGGAATGATTCCCATAGATAGTAAATCTTATGCTTTGTCATTTAAAAATATGGTTCGAAAAGTAAAAAATGAGTTATTATGTCAAAACAGAAATGTAATAATTTTTCCGGAAGGAGGAAGGGTCGGGATAAAAGAGGATGTGAAATACCAACGCGGTATTTCTATTATTTACGATAATAATAAATTACATGATGTTGATTTCGTACCTGTGGCAATTAATTGTGGTGTGTTTTGGCCATTTTCTACTTTTAATAAAAAAATACCCGGTAATGCCGTGGTTAGTTTTCTGCCTCCGATGAAAAAATCCTTATTGAAAAATGAGTTTATGAATGAACTCAAAAATGTAATAGATACCGAAAGTGATAAATTGGTGGAGGAAGGCCTTGGTCAGGTTGCAAAATATAAGGAAAATAGATTACCTAAATCGGTTTAGCAGGTTAGTTAAACTTAGAGTCGGATTATTTCTGTTTTAAGAAAGGTTACACGATATTAAATAACACATTTTGATTTTAAACACGAATAATTTATTAATAATCGTTTTATATCTTAAAGGGATGATTTTTTAAATGTGAGGTGATTGTGAAAAAAGGAAAAGAAAGTAGTAGTCCTGATGCTATTTTTAATTTATACGGCGGTAAAATGTATAATTGTCAAGAAAATGCAGATTATAAATGCTTATACGAAGATTCAATTTGGGAATATTTTAATCGTTTTGTGAAAATAGGAAGCAGGGATGATGAGTTTCTATATATTAATCACCATAATGCATTAGATGTAGAATTAAAAGTTGATGACTCGTCATGTAAAATTGCTGGTCACACCAATCACTCGATTGATCTTGATTGTAGTTATGGTAAGCCTAGAGATATATCCGATATCAGTTTTACTTTTGCTTTTGGAGGAAATGAAGTCAAATGTCACGAAGGAGTTTCTGATGATAATTTAGAACAGTGTGCGTTTAGTGACGGCTTAATTCAAACAAACCAATCTATACGTTTAGAAACTGGTTCTAAGCCGAATGAAATAGACATACGTTATCTAAATGATCAATATCCAATACAAATTCAGTTAAATGAAGATGCTCGATGGTTTGAAAGAGGAAAAGCCGAAGATAATGGTAATGATCGTTATTACTTGAATATTGATTTTATGTACTGTTAGATTTTATTTGTGGTCTTATATGATTATAAGATCACATTATAATCAGTTATTTATTGTGTTCTTGATGAAATGTGACTTTTTTATCTTTTTTACCTGAAATAATAATTGATTTATATTTTAACTAATTTTTAATTTACCTTAACATCAGTAATTTCATATATTTCCTTGTAATTCTAGTGGTAAGTTTATGAAAAATACAATACTTTGCCTTGTTGTATTTTACTGAAAATAAAGTTTTATTGTGATAATTGAAATTCATTTATTTACCGCTGTTTTAGCCATTATCTTAGGTGTTGTTAATCTTATGGCAAGAAAAGGTAATTTGCTGCATCGATTAATTGGATCGATGTGGGCTGCTCTTATGACGATTACGATAATTTCTTCTTTTTTTATTAGAGAAGTAAATCACGGTAGTTTTAGCTCGATACATTTATTAAGTTTTTGGACTACGATTAGCCTATCTTTAGGGATTTTTTATATTAAAAAGCATAATGTGAAAAAACACTCGTTATTTATGATCGGTACGATGATCGGTGTAATTATTGCCGGTTTATTTGCTTTTACTCCGGGAAGATATTTGAGTATTGTTCTCGGTTATTATAACTAGTTATATTATCGAATTTCATCGGCATCCAAGCCGTGAGTAGTGTGTAATAATCTGACGGCTAACTCTCTGTATTCTTGATGTAAGACAACACTAATTTTTATTTCCGATGTTGTAATTGCCAATATTTCTATGTTATTTTCTTCCAATGCTTTAAACATTTTGCAAGCAACACCGGAATTAACGAACATACCTACGCCGATTATCGAAATTATTGAGATTTTATCGTCAATTACCGGTTCGTATTCTTTTAAAATATTTAATGTTTTTTCAAGATCGTTTTTTCCTACGGTAAAAGTCAAGTTATTTGCATTGAGGTTTCGTACTATGATGTTTACGTTAATAGCGGCTTCCGCTAAGGGAGAAAAAATTTTACTTGGTGTTTTTACCGAAGAAATAGTTATACAAGCCTCATCGTTGTTGCAAGTAACTGCCGTTACTGGTTTGTTTTTCATATTATCCTCTTTGTTTACTAATAAAGTTCCTGGTTCGTGATTAAAACTTGATAATACACGGGTTTTCATTTGGTTCTGCATGGCACTTTCTACGGAATTGGTATGTAGTACTTTTGCTCCCATAGCAGACATTTCTAGCATTTCGTCATAAGTAATAACGGATAATTTTTTTGCTTGAGGTACTAAGCCCGGGTCTGCAGTATAAACTCCATCTACATCGGTATATATATCGCACCTATCTGCATTTATACTCACCGCAACTTCAACGGCCGATACGTCTGATCCACCTCGACCGATGGTAGTAATACGCCGATTATTTTCATTTACTCCCTGAAATCCGGCAATAATTGATACTATCCCTTTAGATAAACAATCTTTAATATTTGCAGTGTTGATTTTTATAATTTCAGCTTTGGTATGTTTACCGTCAGTATGTACTGGAATTTGCCACCCTAACCATGAACGTGCATTAATTCCGATAGAAGATAAATATAACGCTAACAAACCGGAAGTGATTTGTTCGCCTGCTGCCAGAATTACATCTTGTTCTGCAAGGTTATCGCTGAAAAAGCTATTTGCATAACCGGCAAGAACATCTGTAAAATTCCCCATTGCAGATACTACTACTACTACTTGGTTTCCTGAATCGATTTCTTTCTTAATAAATGAAGAGACTCGTTTTACATGTTCTACGGTAGCTAAAGAAGTACCGCCGAATTTTTGTACTATTATCACTTTATTGCTGAAATATATGCAATACACCAAGATACCTTTACTCTATGGCCAATAGCAAATTTTTCCTCGTATATTTTTCTCATTTCATTAAACATTTTTTTATTGATAATCTTGTTACTTTTATTGATATTTACTCCGATTTTTTTCATTGATCTGATAAATTCTTCAAATGATTTATAGTCTTGTTGTAGGTAATCAGTATAACTATTAACGTCAATAATAAAATTAGCTTTTGTTAATAGTTTTGATAATTCTCGGAAAGTAAAAAATGTTATTTCAGGTAATCTTAAGGATGCTAAGACGTAATTCAGTTCGTTAAAAGTGTTTTTTATCGGTATCGATATAAGTAGTTTTCTTTTTTTTTTATCACTCGGTACATTTCCTTAATTGTTTTAGTTATGTCATGTGACCAATGTAACGATAATGATGCGGTAACAATATCCATAGAATTATTTAAAAATGGCAACGATTCCATTTTAGCATTAACGACATACGGGGTAATTGATCTTGCAATTTTGCACATATTAAAAGCAGCATCTAATTGAATTATGTTATGATTATTAATTAACTGGGCAATGTAACCGGTTCCAGAACCTAAATCTAGCACCGAATCATGTTTTCCGATCTTTACCATCTTGGATAAATTGTCGGCAATTTGAAATTGCAAATTCGAAGAATCGTTATAGTAACCGGATGCTTTATTAAAAGAATTTACTACCGTAGAATGAAAATTTTTCACTATGATTTCGCATCGTTTAATATGTTGAGTATATCGAGTCTTCCGTTTTTTATTGCTAAATCGTATGCACTTTGGTAATTTAAATTTTTTGCCATTAAATCGGAGTCCTTCATTATTAACAATCTGACCATGTCTATTTTACCCTGATTTACGGCATAAAGCAAAGGAGTATTACCGTTTTCGTCACGAAAGTCTACATCTTCGATTAATTCTATCAATGCACGTATGGCATTTACGTTATTGTTTTTTACTTCCTGGAACAATAATTTTTTATAATCGGACATATAGGTTGCTTTAGGTAAATATTGATTGATCTCATTATATTTTTTACGTGAAATAGATTCGGGTAATATTATAAATTTTTTTTCTATTAATGGTTTTTGCTCGGGAACTAACCAAGGTGAAATGTTAGTGGTATTTTTCTTTCCCGGGAATTTATCATCTATTTTTGTAGTATCTTCATGGTTATTTTCACTTTGTTTTTGAGAAGTGTTCTTTATTACTTTCCCTTTTCCGACGTTCGCTTTTTTTTCTTTATTGGTAATTAGACTTTTATTTCTTTGATTTAAAATATTGTCATCTAACGTCAGGGGTAAATTAGGATATAATTCTTCATCATCTTGTTCTTCATCATTAGCTGAATTTGGCAAGTTAATTTTTTCTTCAATTTTGTTATTAAAATTTTGTTGTAAATTAACTGGTGCCAAACTTTTGCTTTCTTTGTCAGAAATTTGTAATGGGTCGGAAAATCCATAAATCGGTAATAAGAAAAATATGACACAAATTATATACATGATACTCCTAACATTAGAATTAATGTTAACTAATTGTGGTAAATTTTTTATTTTTTAGCCATAAAATAAAAATTGAAGTAATTAAAACGTAATATATGGAATTATATTGTTTTTGGTGTGGATATGATAGACCTATACATAAAAAACAGCAAGCTAAAGTCATGTTTATATAATTTTCTATACTTTCCGTCCCATTACTAAACGTAACACTATCGTTATGTATTTAAAATAGATTATTATTTCATGTTTTTAGTAAAAGATTCTCGTATAATCAAGAGGGTTTTTGCATTAATTCTACTCGATCGATTCATAACAGAGTATTCGATAAAGTATTTTATTATCGAAAGCACATAATTAACATAAAAAAGCTATTGGATAGTGTAATTATCCATGAAATAGCCCATGCTATTGAAAAAGAAAGCGGATTGGATATCAACATCGGATTCAAATTTGCCGTTATTTGGGATTTAAGGTTATGAAATTGCAGTAACGTTATGCTCGGTAACACTATAAACAAATTGATGATCGAAGAGGTAAGTAATAGGTATCCGAAAATTCATATGTATCGGAGTTATTTGCTCGATACTTCGGATTATTTTATTTACTTTTGCTAAAGAAGTTTCATCTTTCGGTAAGTTTTCGTCTAATGAAATAAAGCGATGTTTAAATCTTACTAATAATTGGGTGTTAAGTACTTTGGAACCGGAATTGAAAAAAAAGATTATCCCTGAAGTCGATTTATTTAGTAAATCTTCGAATACGGTAAGTAAACATGTGTTTAATTGGCAAAGTAAGTTACCTAATAGTATTAGCAAATGGAGTAAAAGACAAAAGTCATTATTTGACGATTAGATTTTATAAATTTTATTTTTATTGGGGTAATAAATTTTACTTCGCCTGAATCGTTTATTACCATGTTTGTAATGAACATAAATTAGGTGCTTATGGTTAAAAAATATAATTTATTTCTCAGATTTATGCATTGGTTTATGGCGATGTTAATCATTGGTTTAATTATTGTAGGTTTTAATATGGGTAAGGCCGATGATGCGATTAAACCTTTTATATATGGAATACATAAAGCAATAGGTGTGACTATTATTGGTTTAGTGTTGCTGCGATTATTGATAAGAATTTTTACAGTAATACCTCCGATGCCAAATAATTTTCTGCTTGATTACATAGCTAGAATTGTGCACTGGTGCTTATACTTGTTAATGTTTAGTATGCCGATTTCGGGATATATAATGTCAAGTTCTTCGGGGCGTAATTTTACTTGGTTTTTCGATATCAATGTCCCACTACTCATAGAAAAAAATCAAAAATTGGCTGTTAGCGCTCATACGCTACACGTTGTCGGTGCATATGTTTTTGTTGTATTCATATCTTTACATTTTTTGGGAACTTTAAAGCACCTTATTATCGATAAAGAAAATATATTAAAGCGTATATGGTAAAGGATCTGGAACGATTATGGCATAAAGGTACGAGTTTTTTAGGAGCGAAATATGCGATAATGGGCGGAGCAATGAGCTGGATATCGGAACATAAGCTGGTTTCCGCTATTTCTAATGCCGGAGGATTCGGCGTTATTGCTTGCGGTTCTATGCCTCCCGAGATGTTAAAAAAGGAAATTCATTTAGCTAGAGGGTTAACTGGAGGAAATAATTTTGGTGTTAATATCGTGGTTATGCATCCTGAAATTTACGATTTGTTTGACGTATGCATTGAAACGAAGGTAACCCATGTCATTCTTGCTGGAGGAATACCTACGGTTGATTCAATAAAACATTTAAAGAAAGCTGGGATAAAAGTTATGAGTTTTACTCCTGCAGTAAATATTGCAAGACGTCTGATTAGAAATGGTGTTGATGCGTTGATAATAGAAGGGATGGAAGCGGGGGGACATATAGGTCCCGTCAGTACTTCCGTGCTTGCTCAAGAGATTTTGCCTTTTTTTCAAGATAGTACCGTACCTGTATTTGTTGCTGGCGGCATCGGCCATGGTAGTATGATGGTGAATTATTTGCAGATGGGTGCCAGCGGATGCCAAATGGGAACAATTTTTGTTTGTGCAAAGGAATCCGTTGCTCATACTGATTTTAAGAAAAAATTTGTCGAAGCGTCTTCTCGTGATACCACCGTCTCGATTCAAGTTGACGATAATTTTGCCGTAATTCCGGTTAGAGCGATAAGTAATAAGTCTACCAGTAAGTTCACTGACTTTCAGCGACAAGTAGTAAAAGAGTACTATGATGAAGGTTTATCGAAAAACGAAGCTCAACTGAAAATAGAGAAATATTGGGTTGGTGCTCTAAGAAGAGCGGTAATCGACGGAGAAGTAGAAACTGGGTCGTTAATGGCGGGGCAAAGTGTCGGTATGGTAAAAAAAGAATCTAGCGTGAAAGAAATTATTAATAATTTTATGAAACAAGCAATTGATGGTTTATTAACGATATAATTTAACATTATTATCTTAAGAAACATATGTGGGATAATAAATACTAAATACTAAATAATTTATTGAAGGAGACTGATTATTATTGCTGCTCTACTCGAATTGGAGGGGTTAACTTTTCTTATAATAGTGCTGCTGTTAATGATGTTATTAAAGCAACACAACAAAATAAAATCATTGCAAAACGATAGTAAGATTTATCGCGATATACTGACTAATTTCGATATAGGTTTTTGTTTTGTAGATATGCAAAATAGAACCGAAATGATTTTTTTCAAGAGCGTGTACTCGATGAACGAGTTGTATTATTTGATTGAAAATTCGGATGAGCTTAAAGATTATTGCTCGCTTGCATCTAATTCTTCCAAGGTTTTTTCTCTTACCTTAAAAATGAAAGAAAGCCGAAAATATGTTAAATGTAGGGTTAAGAGCGTGGTTAATGAAAAAGACGGTAAAATAAAAGGCTTGATGTTAATTTTTGAAGACATTTCTGAATCCGTTAAATTAAATACGAAAACGCAAGCTCATACTCAAAATATATTGGAAAATAAACAGTATTATATGGGTATATTGGATCGATTGCCTTACCTTGTTTGGGAGTATGATCTGCAAAATTTAAAAATTATATATTCGAATAAGTTGTATTCTCAGTATTTTAGAGACAAATGTATTCAAGTTAATTTAAAGAAAGAGAGCATTAATAAAAGATTGAGCATCGAAGGAGAATTAAAAATATTAATGATTAATAGCATTAAAAAAGAAAAATCAGTTGTTAATTTTGCGCATGATGCAACCGAGTTAATTCAAGCGCGGAAAAGCATTGGCGAGTTACACGATAATAGAAAAAATATTATGTCTCACGTAAATACTGCTATTTCTTTTTATGATAAAAACACGAGAATCAAATTATACAATAACGCATTTGCCAACTTGTTTGATATTGACAAACAATGGTTAAATGATGAACCTCTTTATGTAAAGATTTGGCAAAAACTTAGTTTACTGGGAAAAGTATTAGAAAATAACTTTTTACTTAATTCCGAATTTCTTAAAAATATAGTAAATATGTATCAGTTTGTAATGTACTTATCTGAAACTCAGCCTATTTATGTAACGATAATACCGGAAATGGATTGTGGTTTTTGGTTTATATATGAAGAAGTAAAATGTCAGTCATAAAATTTATTCTGTTGTTACTTGTAGCTGAAAATAAATTATTTTACTATTGAGTATTGTCTGATAAAGTTTGCAAAAAAAAAATAGCTATATAATGTTTTAAATAGGTATACGGTTGATAATTTGAATTGTTTTTTAAAAACCAATATAACATGTCCATACGCAAAATCATTTTTAGTGCGTTATGTTTATTAATTTTGATTATAGCCACTGTTGGATTTTTTTACCAGGATAACATTAAAATATACGATGCTTATGTCAATAAGTATATACTAAATACTTTTCAAAAGGTATTTCCTGATTTTAATTTAAAGATTAGTAATATAGTGGTTAATAGTGATAACAGCGATTACAAAATCAGCCTATTTGGTATTCTTGTAAAAGATAAAGACGGCTTGCTGATTGGAAAAATACCTAAAATAGACGCTACCGTACATGTAAAGTATTTTTTTTCTGGTTTTACCCTAAAACATCTCGATGTTACTAATCCCAAAGTTATTCTGCCTGCAAGTGAGGGTTTTGACCTGGACAAAATAAAAAAAGTTTTGAGTTATGTGGGAAAATATGTTGATAAGGGTAAGTTAAGTAATCTTTTAATTAACAATCTGCATTTGGACGAGATATACTTTGGTTCAATATCACGATACAATTCTAATGTTGTTAACATAAGCATTAAAAAGGGCAGGGATAGTTATGTACAACTTGAAGTAAGGTTAGCAAGCTATACGACTATCTCTTCGCAATTTTCCAATATCGATCTGTCTTATACTAACTTAATTCCCCAGAGTTACCAGATTATTATTAGTGGTAATTCAATATTCACTTTTAATAAAAAAGGTGAGGTAAGCAGCGGTAGTGTGAAAATTAATGATATTTTGGGTAAGGTATATGGAGATAAACGTGTTGAATATATTACCTCTGGCACTGCTACTGCAAAAATAAAGAAAAATATATTATCGATTATGGATTTGGATTTTTTTACGAAAGAAAAAAAAATCTCGTTATCCGGTCGATATTCTCTTAATAATCGTTCTATGGATATTATTGCCCAAACGGATTCAGTCGAAATAGGAGAATTGCTTGATTTTTGGCCGCAAGGTATTGGTCAAGAAGGTGAAAAATGGTTCCGATCGCATGTTGCTCAAGGTAATTTCCTTAATCCTAAGCTGAGAATTAAAGGTGGTGTTGAAAATGTAATGAACATTGATTTAGCAGCAGATTTTGCTAATGGAAAATTGTTAATAGAAGAGTTATTTTCCCCAGTTACCGATTTGAGCGGCTATTTTTCAATACTGGATGATCAATTGAACGTTGTGGTTAAAACAGGGAAATTAGGTGATATAAATTTGAGTAATGGGGTAATTACTAAACAAGATATTGGTTCTTCCTCTGTTCCGCTGATTATAAATGGGAAATCTAAAAGTAGATTGAAAGTGCTATATTCATTTTTAAATGATGGTGAATTAAAAAAGAAAATAAGTGAAATTGATGCTAATGCGGATGCACAATTTTCTTTTGCAATTAATGATTCGGTAGAGAGGAAAATCGAAGTTGCAATCTCTAATGTTCATAGTGACAGCTTTTTAAAAGTGTTTAACATTCAAGATGGTAATTTTGATTTGAATATTGAGAACGATAGATGGGATTTGTTCGGCAATGGTATTGCTAATAGTAGAAGTTTTACGTTGAATGCTAATAATGATTCAGAAGTGATAAAGGCAAAACTACAGGGAGAATTCTGTGTTTCAGATTTGCTTAAAATGGTTGGTTTTGATGTAAAATCAGTTTCGGGTGATGTAAATGTTAATATAGACAGTAGTTATATAGACGATTATCATTATATCAATTGCGATATAGATATTTCTGACAGTTTAATTGATATTGGAAGTATAGGTTGGCGTAGTGAAATCGGAGAATATGGCTCGTTAATATTTAACGTAGTATTAAAGGATGGAGATTCTTTTTCAATACCTAACTTAGATCTTAATTCTGATAAAGTGAAAATTACTGCTAGAGCGAATGTTGAAAAAGCAATTATAACCGACCTTAAGTTAAGTGAGTTAACAGTCGGTGATAATCACATCATGCTTAGTTATAAGGAAATAAATGGCACAAAACATATAGTAATCAAAGGAGATAAGTTAGCTTTAGATCAATTATCTGACGGTAACTTTGATATCGATGAGAACTTATATGTTGTTGCCGATTTAGGTGAAATTATTTTAAATAACAACATATCGGTGTTTGATTTTCATTCGAAAATAAATCCTAAATATAAAGATAGTTATATTACCGGTAGATTTAATGATGACAAAGCTTTTATTATTGAAAATAATGAAAATGGATTTCTTGCTCGTTCAAATGATGCCGGATTATTGCTATCTGCCCTTGGTATTACGGAAGATGTTAATCAAGGAATATTGATATTGCATTCGCCACCTGACAGCATTAGGGGGAATTTAATATTAAAAGATTTTTTCTTAGTTAAAGCGCCTATATTAACTCAAATATTATCTTTAGCATCGTTGCAAGGTATAGTGAACACGTTAAATAACGACGGTATATATTTTAATCAATTGCAAGCTCCTTTTACTTTTCAAAATAATATAGCTAATTTTGATGAATCTTGGTTGGAAGGGATGTCACTCGGTATTAGCTTTGAAGGACCGATAGATATTAAGAATAGAAAAGTTGACTTGTCGGGCTATGTAGTACCTATATATTTTATTAATAAATTAATTTGGAAAACTCCTGTTATCGGAAGATTGTTAACGGGAGGAAAGGGCAGAGGAATTATTTCTATCGATTATAGGTTGCAAACACAAGAAGATGGAGAAAATAAAATATCTGTTAATATGATATCGATTCTTACTCCTAAAATCTTACAAAGAGTGATGGAAATTTTTAAGTATCATTAATTGTTATTACTTGTTTTATTTAGAAAATTTTGGTGTAGGATAATTTGTTGATAGGGTGGTTTGCTTTAAATAAACAATTATCGAATCAGGACAATTTTGTTAATTGACAATTTATCTTATATTTTTTTAGGGGATTTTATAATTATTAAATTTACTATATATTATATCTCTGAATGGCTGGGTGGCAGAGTGGTTATGCAGAGGATTGCAAATCCTTGTACGTCGGTTCAATTCCGGTCCCGGCCTCTTTTTTAATTTAAAACCTCTCTTGAATGTACTTTTTTGTTTTTTCAAGTTTTGGTTGGTTAAACATTTTTTCTGTACTGCCATATTCGATGATTTTACCGGAGTAAAAAAATATAACGCTATCCGAAACTCTTTTTGTTTGCGGCATCGAGTGGGTCACGATCACTATTGTAAATTTTTTCTTCAGTTCGATAATTAATTTTTCTATGGTTGCGGTTGCTATTGGGTCTAATGCAGAGCACGGTTCGTCCATAAGTAGTAACGTCGGTTTTACCGCAATCGCACGTGCTATGCACAAACGCTGTTGTTGCCCTCCTGATAAAGTGGTAGCGTTCTCTTTTAATCTGTCTTTCACTTCTTTCCATAAACCGACTTTGGTTAAACTACTTTCTACTATTTCATCTAATTTACCGTGCTTATTGTTTATACCATGTAATTTCGGCCCGTAAGAAACATTATCGTATATTGATTTAGGAAATGGATTGGGCTTTTGAAATACCATTCCGACTTTTGCACGAAGTAATACGACATCTAAATTCGGGTCGTATATATTATGTTTTCCGATTGTAATTTCGCCTTCGACGCGGCAATCTTCGATGTAATCGTTCATACGGTTAAAACATCTGAGCAAGCTCGTTTTACCGCAACCGGACGGACCTATAAAAGATGTAACTTGTTTTTCTAAAATTCCGATATCGATATCGAATAAACTTTGCTTTTTTCCATACCAAAGATTTAGTTTTTTTACATTTGCGTGTATTTTTTTTTCGCTCATTTTTTTAATACGTTTTGCATGGAATATAAACCGGGTTTTTTATCGTATAGCCATAGGGCGCCTTTTACCGCACCTTTGGCAAATAATTTTCTTGTTAAAGCAACGTGACTTAATTCCAGGTACTCATCTTCGGCAATAAACATAACTTTATGTTCACCGAAAATCCCGCCGCCTCTTAATGAAGAAAAGCCTATTTCTCCTTTTTTTCTGATAGTGTTGCGATAAATCGATTTTTTTGATTCGAAATCAACATCTCGTCCTTTGGCAGAAGCTTTACCCAGCATAATAGCAGTCCCAGAAGGAAAATCTTTTTTATGGACATGGTGTATTTCTGATATTTCGATATCATAATCTTCGTTTAATGCATTTGCTACTTCCATAACTATTTTCGATAACACGTTTATTCCTAAACTCATGTTAGCTGCCCAAATTATTGGCGTGGTTTTTGCTACTTGTTTCATTAATTCGTAATTATCGTGTCCGGTAGTTCCACTGACTAAAGGGGTTTTAGTTTCTTGTGCTGTAGCTAAACATTCTTTCATGGTGATCGGATTTGTAAATTCAATAACAACGTTGGCATCTCGGCAAACTTCGGAGATAGATTTTGCAATCTTAACATTGTTTTTTGAAAGTTTTTTTGATTTTGTACGTGATACACAGCTTGAAAGTATCGCTTGCTCTGATTCCAAGATTACCGAAGTTATTTGTTTTCCCATTCGGCCCATATAACCGACAACACCTATTTTTACTTTATTCATTATGTAATTCGTAATAATTACTTTTATAGTATATCAATGGATTTCCTTCGTAATTTTTTTTCATGCTTTTTACTATACCGGTGATGATTTTATGATCTCCGCCGTCATACATTTTATGTTTATCACAATGGATATGACATAACGATCCTTTAATTGATGGTAATAATTTTCCGTCATATTCTTGAAAATATCTTTTATACTGTTTGGTGTTAGTTTCTGCGAATGCTTTTGATACTTGTTGTTGTTTATCGCTTAGCACATTAATCGTAAACTTTTCACATTCGTAAAATATTTGGAATCTTTCGGCAATTTTTTCCAGATTAAAGAGAATCATCATTGGTTTCAAGGATAAAGAACAAAACGAGTTGATGGTAATTCCGTATTTACCAGTCTCGTTTTCGGTGGTAACTACTGTTACTCCCGTAGCAAATAAGCTCATGCATTCTTTAAATAAATTCATGTATTTTACCGAAAAATGTTCCTACAAGTAATATGAAACCTATATTGGAATTAAATTGGAATGCTTTCATACATTGTTCTTTATTGTCTAGGTTTACATTTTTTAATTGTTTGAACAGTAGGTAAGCTATTGCAGATAAGACTAAATAATATAATATGCTTACTTTCGATAACACGCCGGCAAAAGCCCACAAAATTATTGCTGTTTGATAAAATTTACCGAGCCATTTTTTAGATCCGATCTTTGTTAATGCGGTTGAATTAACACCTACTTTTTCATCATCTTTTTTATCTTGGTGTCCATAGATTGTGTCATAATAAACTATCCAAAAAAAACTGCCGATATATAATAACATTGCTGCTAGCGTAATTTTTTCTTGTATTGCGGCTGAGCTAATTAAAATACCGAAATTAAATACCAAACCTAAAATAAATTGTGGGTATTTTAAATAATATTTTGCAAATGGATAAATTACTATAAGTATTATGGCGATAGAACCCAGTAATACTGATAAATTTCCCATGGTAAGCAATATCACGAAACCTATAAGAAGTAATGAAGAAAATAACATCATGGCCTGTGTTATCGTTATTTCTTTTCTGGCTAACGGTCTGTTTTTAGTTCGTTCTACTTGCCGATCCAGTTTTATGTCGATGACATCATTAATAATACAGCCGGCGGAACGCATCACTATTGCTCCGAACAAAAAGACCGGTGCCCATAATAATTGATAAATATTATCGCTGGAAATTACCAACCCCCATAAACATGGCCAGAGTAATAACCATGCTCCGGTTAAATTGTGTATTCTCATTAACCTTAGGTAAGGATCTATTTTATTTAACATGAGATAATAATTTTTCCACTATTCGTTCCATTTTAATACCTCGTGAGCCTTTTACTAATATAACGTCTCCTTTTTTTAGATCGGGTAAGATATTGACGTTATTCGATTTATCGAAATGTCTCCCTATTTTGTCCTTTTCAAGGTGCTCATATAAAAATCTCATATTAGTACCGACAGTGAAAACCAAATCAATCTTATAGTGAATTATAGTATTTACAAGGTCTATGTGTAGCTCTTTTGCTTTATTTCCTAATTCAAACATATCGCCTAATATGGCGATTTTTCTTCCGTTAAATCGGGAAAGAAATTTTATAGCGGCTTTTACCGCAGGCGGACTGGCATTATAAGTATCGTCGATTATCGTTATATCGTTAACACGGTGAATATTACCTCTACCTTTTTGTAACTCGAATTGATTCAAGCTATCTGCAGATTTATTTAACTCCAAGTTAAGGGCATATATTATTCCTAAAGGAAATAAGCTATTGATGATTAAGTGCTCGTATATTGTTGGGAATCCCAATTTAATTTGTTGTTTACCTCCTATTAGTACCGAAATGTTATTTTCATCATAATTTACCAATTTTACATTGGTGTTTTTATTTATACCGACTGTGATTATTCGGCGAATATCGGAGTATTGTTTTGCCGATTTATATAAATAATCGTAATATTCGTCTTCTTTGTTTAAAATTACTATACCTTTTGTTCTCGTAAAAATTTCCGCTTTTGCACGAGCAATCTCTTTTACCGAGGAAAAAAATTCAAGATGTGCTGGTCCTATATTCGTAATAATCGAAATATCGGGTTGCATAATGTTGCTCAGTAACTCTATTTCTCCGGCATGGTTCATTCCCATTTCCAAAATTACATAATCGGCATCTTCAGGGGCATTCAGTAAACTTAAAGGTAATCCTATGTGATTATTTAAATTTCCGCTGTTTCTATATGTTTTGCCGTAACAAGAAAGCATGTGATAAGTCATGTCTTTTGTTGTTGTTTTACCTACGCTACCAGTAATACCGATCATTTTTGCCGAAGTTTGAGTTCGTTTATGGCGTGCCAAGTCTTGAATAGCTTTTATCGTGTTTTTTACGATTATAATTGGTATTTTCGTTTTTATTTGGCGATTTACTATTACTGCTATCGCACCTTTTCTTTCTGCTTCTTGAATAAAATTATGACTGTCGAAATTTTCTCCTTTGATTGCTACGAATAAATTTTTCGATTGTGTCGTTCTACTGTCTATAGATATTCCGTCAGCTTCCCAATTATCTAAGTGATCGGTACTTAATGCAACTTGAACATCTTTATTCGTTATCTTCATGATTGTTACAGTATTTATCCCGTAAGTAGTAAATATAGTGTTGCGAATTAAGCTCTTGACCCACGGATAGTTGCATAATTTCTTGCATTTTGTACTTACCGCCGTGCTTATATATGTTATTGGTAAGCCACTTGATGATTTCTTCCAGGTTTCCTTCGGATATCTGTTTCATAACGTTGGGAATTTGTTCTTTGATTTTAGCAAATAATTGGGCGGCTATTACCGTACCTAATAAATATGACGGAAAATAGCCGAATAAGCCCGAGGCCCAGTGTATATCCTGCATACACCCTTCGGCATCGGATTTTGGCGTAACACCCAAATAATGCTTCATGTCTTCCGCCCATGCTTGGGGTAGATCTTTAGCTTGCAATTCATCTTCTATCAAAGCTTTTTCTATCGTATATCTGATCATAATATGTGCGGGATAGGTCAGTTCGTCTGCATATATTCTAATTGGTGACAAAGAAACTTGATTTATGATGTTATAAACGTTTTTTACCGACCAATTTTTTCCTTTTAGCACTTTTTTTAAAATCGGTACTATGTAACGGATAAATTCGAAAGACGAACCAATTTGTTTTTCAAATAGCAATGCTTGGGCTTCGTGCATACCCATAAATGTTGCTTGACCTACCGGTTGGTTATGGAATTCTCTAGGTAGATTTAAATTATATATTGCGTGTCCGCACTCGTGTAACGTTGCTTTAAAACCTTTGGTAAAATCTTGTTCATTGTATGATGTAGTGATTCTGGTATCGAATTGATTTCCTATAGTAAATGGGTGCATGCTTTCGTCGATACGTATGTGATTTATTGGTAATTTCATTAATTTGATTATTTCTTTGCTTATTTCTCGTTGCTTTTCTATCGAGAATTTATCGTTGTCGTTTTTGTTTATTTTCGGTTGTTTTTCTGCTACCGCATTGATGAATTTTCGTAAAAATTTTCCGATTTCTGTAAATACCAAGTTAATATTTTCTATACTTAAGTTGGGTTCGTAATTATCTAATAATGCTTCGTATTTGGAGCAATTGAAAAATTCTGATTTTATCGTAGCGATTTTACGGGCTAAATTCACTACTTCCTGTAACTTCGGTAGCCAATGTTTGAATTTGTTTTCTTCCTTTGCTTTTTTCCATGCTTCTTCGCTCGATATACATGCTTGGTTAAATGATTTTAACAAATCGATCGGTATTATTCTTGCGTTATTATTTATTCTTTCCATTTGTGTTAAATTGGATTTTTGCCAATTATTCAATTGCACTCTTTGTTTGTTATTTTCTTGTATTAAATTGGTCAGAGTGTTATTTGTAAGAATATCGTGCTTAATACTGCTTAAAGTATTAATTTGATTGATTCTGTTTTGATATGATCCTTTCGGCATATTAACTTGACCGTCCCATTTTAGTAAGCTTATGGTGTTATCTATATTGTTTATTTCACCGAATATGTTGCATAGAGATTCGTATAACCTCATTTTTTCCTCAATTGTAAGAAGCTGAAATTTAGCATAAGTTCTTTAAGGAGACAATTTCACTTGAATAATTTTTTATATTTTAATATTATGATGATATAGTATACTTTTAATATTACAATGATATAGTATAGCTTAAGCTGATGCTAAGCATTTTATAGTATTCTATTTTTGTTGTTAAGGAGTTTATAATGTTAAAAAAAGTTTTTCTGTCTTCTGCAATTTTATTGTTGGTAAATGGGTGTTTGTTCACTGAAAATGGAGGCGACAATAAGTCGGGTTGTGAAGAGGTTATGGTTCGTGGTAATGATACTACTTTTTTTGCTTTCGATAGTTCTGAATTATCTGAGAAAGCAAAAGGTGTGTTAGGTTCTCAGGTTAAAGATTTAAAAAGAAATAAAAGCGATAAAATAATCATAGTAGGTCATTGTGACGACAGGGGACCGGGGGAATATAATATCGCTTTAGGTGAAAGAAGGGCTAATGCGGTTAAATCTTATTTGGAATCTGAAGGTATTAGTTCTAGCAGGATTAAGGTTGATTCTATGGGCAAAGAAGCTCTAAGGTGCGACACTACTAACCCTATGTATCAAGTTGTTTCCGGTGATGAGGGTATGTATCACAAACAAAACAGAAGAGCAGTAACAATGTTTGACGACGGTACGGTCGATCACAACAAAATTATTAAGCAAGAAAGAGAACGTTGTGTAACCCCTGGCAGTGTCGGTTTCTTCGATAGGATATTTGGCAATGACGTTGCTAAGATGGAAGACGATATTGGTTTTTTTGACAACGTGTTAAGTAACGATACTACTAACGATCATCAGGATGAAGAACCGGTAATTGTTACCAACTAAAGTACTACTTTTTGATTTTTTAGGAGGGTTTTCTTCCCTCCTATCTTTTGTGTCTGATTTGTTTCGGGTTGTTTTATTCTTACCTAAAAAATTAATTTTTTCTTTTATAAATTAAACATTCT
Organism: Rickettsiaceae bacterium H1; assembly: GCA_018101195.1. Lineage (GTDB taxonomy): Bacteria > Pseudomonadota > Alphaproteobacteria > Rickettsiales > Anaplasmataceae > JACDQH01. The sequence goes on along the minus strand of JACDQH010000003.1, from coordinate 159,786 downwards.
TTGCTTGAAAAGAAACAGTTTGTTATCAGTATCGTTCCATAATATTTTTAACATGTCAGTATTAATCGTAGAATCACCTGCTAAGTGTAAAACTATCGGTAAGTATTTGGGTTCCAATTTTCAAATTTTGTCTTCTTACGGTCACGTAAGAGGCTTACCTTCCAAAAAAGGATCGGTCTTACCCGACGAAGATTTCCGGATGATATATGAAATTCATGATGACGCGAAGAAACATATTGCCGAGTTAGTTAAAGCGGTTAAAAGTACCGATAAGTTATACTTGGCAACGGACCCAGATCGTGAAGGCGAAGCGATATCTTGGCACGTAGTGGAAGTTTTACGTGCGAAACGCGCTATCAAAAAATCTACGATAGTGCACAGAATTACTTTCAACGAAATAACAAAAACCGCAGTACTGAGTGCGATCAAAAATCCGCGCAATATAGATATGAATTTAGTACAAGCTCAACAAGCAAGACAGGCTTTGGATTATTTGGTCGGGTTTACTTTATCTCCGCTCTTATGGAAAAAACTTCCGGGAAGTAGGTCGGCCGGCAGAGTTCAATCGGTGGCTCTCAGAATAATTTGCGAACGGGAAAACGAAATAAAAAAGTTTAAATCAGAAGAATATTGGAAGATAATTGCCGAACTTAATCATTCTCAACCTTTTCAAGCTCTATTGTTCGAGGTCGAAGGTAAGAAATTAGAAAAATTATCGATTAAAAACGAAGTTCAAGCCAAAAAGATAACGAAAAATTTAGTAGACAAACAATGCGAAGTAATTAGAGTAGAGAAAAAAGAGGTGAAAAGAAATCCATTACCTCCATTCATTACTTCTACCCTGCAGCAAGATGCGGCTAATAAGCTGGGCTTTACCACGAAAAGAACAATGATGGTTGCGCAAAAGCTTTATGAAGGAATAAAAATCGGCAAAGAGGAAGTTGGATTGATTACTTATATGCGTACTGATGGGTTATATGTTAATTCCAATTTTATAGCTGCAACAAGAAACATGATAAAAAATGATTTTGGCGATGAATATCTTCCTAAATTACTGAGAAAATATCAAAGCAAAGCGAAAAATTCACAAGAAGCACACGAAGCGATTAGGCCGACTAATATCGATTTGACTCCGGGAAAAGCTGAAAAATATTTAACCGAGGAACAGCTGAAACTTTATAAATTAATTTGGAATAGGATGGTTGCCAGCCAAATGGAGCCTGCCGTCTTGAGTAAGGTATCTATTGATTTTGTTTCTTCGGATAAATATGCATTGCTTCGTAGCACTGGTTCGACGATAAAATTCGACGGTTTTTATAAAATATATCGCAGTGATAGTAATGAAGATGAAGAAGGCGAGTTATTACCCAATATAAAAGAAGGAGAAGTTTATAATGTAAAAAAAGTTTTACCTACGCAGCATTTTACTCAACCGCCACCACGCTTTACCGAAGCAAGTTTGGTAAAAAAAATGGAAGAGTTGGGAATTGGTAGGCCTTCAACTTATGCAATGATTATTTCCGTGTTGCAAGATAGGAAATACGTTGTTTTAGAGAAGAAAAAATTTATTCCGGAAGATCGAGGTCAATTTGTTACTGCTTTTTTACTTAGTTTTTTTCGGCGCTATGTCGAATATGATTTTACTGCCGGGTTGGAAGGATCGTTAGATAAAGTTTCAAATCACGATTTGGATTTGAAAGATGTTTTACGTGATTTTTGGCAATTATTTATTGCTAACGTGCAAGAAGTGGAAAAGCAAGAGATACCGAAAATTTTGTGCGAAATAGATAAATTGCTGGAGATATATGTTTTTCCTGAAGATGAAGAAGGAAATATTAATCGTGATTGTCTTAAATGCAATAATGGCAAATTGAATTTAAACATTGGGAAATTCGGTCCTTTCGTTAGTTGCTCAAGCTATCCAGGTTGCGATTATAGAAGAAGTATATTCGGTAGCGCTACTGGGCAAGAAGCTGTGGAACCGCGGTGCTTAGGTGTTAACCCCAATTCTGAGGAAAAAGTTTTAATTAAGCAAGGACCTTATGGTTTTTATTTGCAATGTGGCAGCAAAAAATCTGTTATACCGAAAGGCTTGGATTTATTGAAAATAAGTCTGGAGCAAGCAGTGAAATTACTTTCTATGCCTTGTTCCATAGGAAGAAATCCGCAAAATGACTCGGAAGTAAAAATAGGCGTGGGTAGGTACGGACCTTACGTTTTGCATGACGGAAAATATACCTCGCTTAATGTGAATAGATTGTTCTATATCGATCTGGCAGAAGCACTTTCGTTAATAGAGAAAAAGAATAAGAGTCAAATTCTTGGCGAATATAAAGAGAAACAAATAGAGTTATGTAAAGGCAGATACGGACCGTACATCAAATATGACGGGAAAAATATCGCCCTTCCTAAAGATTTGAAAAAGAAGAACGAAATTGCTTTCGAAGAAGCAATCAAGTTAATAGAAAACTAAGCTTTTTGACATTTTCTGATTGAATATGCCAATATATTCATAATATTATAAATTAAAAAAAATGGAAACTAAACCTGTGAATGTAAAAAGCATGGAACAACAAATTGAAAAGATAAATAATCGGTTAATTGAGCAAAAAAAGAAGATAGGTAAAAAAAATAAAATAGCCCTTTCTTTTTCAGGCGTCTGTATAAAAAAGAATGATAGTGGCACTTACCTTAAGATAGGAAGAGATTTGCTTTTTTGCAGTGATTTAACCAATAAAAAAGAAGAATATTAGGCATCGGTAAATATAACTCTTCAATATTTTAAATCGCATGAATCGATACATTTTGCTAAGATTATAGATTGCTTTGATCGCATAAAGCAACGTGAAGCTTACTTAAACTGAAGGGGAAGGAACACAATAGACAAAAACATCGAAAAGAAAAAACAACCGAATATCACGACACGAAGTAAGCGTTTGGGATGCTTTAGTTATTAAAAATTTTAGAGACAAGCTTAACGATATTAAATCACAACATGGAAAAAATTGGAAGCGCAACAAAAGCTTCAAGAACAAGGTAATAAGGGAATCTGAAGAAGAAAAAAGAAATCAGGCAATAGAGAAAAAAAGGGGGAACACAAGCAGCAGCAAGTGAGAGGGCAACAGCAAGTGATGAAAAAGAAAAACGGAAAAAACAGGGAGCAAGGCCTAAGGCAGAAAAAGTAACTAAGAAAGAGGAAGAAAGTGTTCCAGGCCCCCTGAACACAAGCATTATTTGATCGAGAAACATCTCTTAAGCTTGCAGAATATTTGAAAAAAAATTCTCAACAAAGTATAAATGTCGAAAAGCTCTTCACAGAATTTGTCGGATGGTAAAAAGCTAAGAAAAAATATGCTATTCTCTTTTTATAATTCGTTATAGATAAAATTGATAATTGTAAAACGAAAAATAAAAAACGAGTCTTGATAAGTAAATTAGGTTTGCTGAAAACAACAAAAGAGTTACAGCCAGAACAATCATCATGTATTAGCACAATTATCAAGGAATTTATTAAGGAAAGATCAATTTCTTTAGGTAAAAAAACATGAGTTCAGTTTTTTTCTTTATTGCAATAGCGCCTTAGTTAAAAATATGTGTATGCCTGATACGAAAACTGAAAATGTGCTTCAGAAGTTACGAGAGTCAATAAAAGATTTTCAAGAAAGGGCAAAAGAAGGAGAACAAATTCTCTCAGAGCTTGTGAAAGCTTTTAATAAAGCAAGAAACGAAAATTATATTAAAAATTTTGTTCGTACTTGATTAATGTGGTTCAAACTTATGAACAACAGGGGGATCAGCAATCGATTATAGAATTAGGTGTCTTTTTGAGTTAGGGGCCATATGGAATGATATGTTTGAGATATAATTATTAATTGTATGCATGAACAAAAACCAGACGAATCTTTTGATTCTAAGATGGAATTACAATCATTTATTGGTGAATTAATAATTGTGTCAAGAAGAGTCGTACCTAATAATCATGATGTTAATGAAATGATCCGCAATTTACAAGGATATGAAAATAATTTTAAGGAGATATTACACTTTGCCCTTACGGAGAGGAGAAGTAAAACAATATGTTTTTTTAAAAGAAAATGCAAGCGAAATCAGTGTTGGCACAAGCAATAATGTATCGACCTAGGAACAAACTGAACAAGATAATTCTTCGAGAGATGCTGCGCAGCCGAATAATAAGCAAAAGCACGGCCCGAGCACCTCGCAACAAGGGTATAGTCTAAGTGTTTTGGTAGTAAGGGTGTCGGGTTATAAATTGACTGGTTAGTTCGATGTGGTATAACTTGAGCGGTTAGTATATTTATGTAATTAAGTGGTTAATTCTTATAATATCATCGAACACGAATACGACGTAATTATTGTCGGAGCGGGCGGTGCAGGGCTTCGGGCAGCGCTCGGAATGGCTGAAACCGGTCTTTCGACCGCTTGTATAACCAAGGTTTTTCCTACCAGAAGTCATACCGTTGCCGCTCAAGGCGGAATTAGTGCTGCACTTGGTAATATTGGTAAGGATGATTGGCGTTGGCATGCTTATGATACCGTTAAGGGTTCCGATTGGTTGGGTGATCAGGATGCCATAGAGTATATGTGTAAAAATGCTATGCAAGCGGTAATCGAGCTCGAGCATTATGGAGTCCCGTTTTCACGTACGAAAGAGGGAAAAATTTATCAAAGGCCTTTTGGCGGGATGACTACCGAATTTGGCGAAGGCGAACCTGCACAAAGGACTTGTGCCGCTTCCGATAAAACTGGTCATGCCATACTTCATACTCTTTATCAACAATGCCTTCGTTTGGTTGTCGGTTTTTTTGTCGAATTTATCGTACTTGATTTGTTAATGGAAGGTAACGAATGCAAAGGCTTAATTGCTTGGAATTTAGCGGATGGAACCATTCATAGATTTCGTTCTCATATCGTGGTTTTGGCTACTGGCGGTTGCGGTCGTGTTTATTTTTCTGCTACCAGTGCCCATACTTGTACTGGTGATGGTAACGCCATGGTATTACGTGCCGGTTTGCCGCTACAAGATATGGAATTCGTTCAGTTTCATCCTACTGGAATATATGGTTCGGGATGCTTAATTACCGAGGGTTCAAGGGGAGAAGGCGGTTACTTGACGAATTCGGAAGGTGAGAGATTTATGGAACGGTATGCGCCCCATGCCAAGGACTTAGCTTCGCGTGATGTGGTAAGTCGATCTATGTCGATGGAAATAAGAGAAGGCCGTGGCGTAGGAAAAAAGAAAGACCATATATACCTTAACTTAATGCACTTGAAGCCTAAAATAATTCGAGATCGTCTTCCAGGAATAAGTGAAACGGCAAGGATTTTTTCTGGGGTTGACGTAACGAAAGAACCGATACCGGTAATACCTACCGTTCATTATAATATGGGTGGAATTCCGACTAATTATCACGGAGAAGTTACTACTGTAGAAAAAAACGGTTCGGAAAAAATAGTTCGGGGGTTAATGGCCATAGGGGAAGCAGCTTGTGTTTCCGTACACGGAGCAAATAGGTTGGGTTCTAATTCTTTATTGGATCTCGTAGTTTTTGGTAGGGCGGCTGCAATTAAGGCTTCTGAGCTGGTTAAGATAAAATCTCCTCATTCCAATTTGGATAATAGTTATACTGACGAAATATTGAACGAGTTTAACAAAATACGTTATGCCGGCGGGGAGCTTCATACTTCGGTAATACGTAACGAAATGCAAACGGCAATGCAAACTTATGCTTCGGTATTTAGGACAAAAGATACTTTGCAAGAAGGAAAAATAAAAATGTCGGATATTTTTTATTCTTTTTCCAAATTAAAAATTTCGGATCGAAGTATGATTTGGAATAGCGATTTAGTGGAAGCATTAGAATTAAGAAATATGTTATCGCAAGCGGTGGTGATAATAGATTCGGCTTATTACCGTGAAGAAAGCCGAGGATCCCATGCTAGGGAAGATTACCCCGATAGGGACGATAAGAATTGGCTTCATCATACTGTTTCATGGTGCCGTGACGATAATGTTACTTTTGCCAAGAAAGAAGTACGTTTGAAACCTATGACAAGCGAAATGGATCCGTTCCCGCCGAAAATACGTGTATACTGACGATGTTCGAAGTATTATTTTGGGAGAGGTGGCCGAGCGGCTGAAGGCGGCGGTTTGCTAAACCGTTATACGATTGAAAAGTCGTATCGAGGGTTCGAATCCCTCTCTCTCTGCCATTATTTTCCCTGTGAAATCTTGGTAAATTTTGCCAGTTGAAATATGGTGAAAAATAATTTTCCAAAGAAGTTAATCTTTTATTGGCATTTGGTAGCCTTTTGTGGTCCATATCAATAGCAAAAATCACTTTCTTAATTTATTTACCGCTTTGTTATATGGAATATGAATTTGTGACAATTAAAAAAGTTTTTCGTATTGTAATCGGTACGGGGTGAAATTACAAAGTGTGCCTTTTTATTTTTATCGAGACCTTGAATGCTCAATAGACCTTGCGAGTTACTACCGAAAGCAAATTGATAAGAATCATTGGAACGATCATAGTTTTTATCATTCGCAAAAATTACTCCGATTAGCATTTCTTCAGAAAGAGCACTTGCCGGGACATCTTTCATTTCTAAAACCGTTTGATTGCCGGTCTCCAATTGATATCCTGTGTTTAATGTAGAATTAATGTATAGCTTTTGATCGTCATAATTAGGACCGGAGACAAGATAAACACCTGAATTCGAATTGTTATTTACAAGGACTATTACGTTAAATTTACTCATTTTTACTTCCCCTCATTGATTTATCAACATATGCTTACATTAATTTTTTTTTAATCAAACCTCTAATTATAGTTTTGATATTAAAAGGTTAAGTTATTGTTGAGCTCCATACACCATATGGAGCTCAAATTTGTTAGTACCGGTTCGAGAGCTCATGACCCTGTAGTGCAGGGATTTTTTATATTATTAGTTTCTTGTACCTTGTGAGAGTTGGCCAACGGCTGGTCTTTATTCAAGAGTGATATCATTGTCAACACCCAGATCTGATAACTTTATGACATTACCAGTGGTAGCGCCAATTTGAAGTCGGATTGTAAATCGTCCGGCTTTTAAACAGGCTAAGCGTAGAGCTGACGGTACCTTGCTGATATTTTAGCGATGGATCAAATTTTAGTTTCGTGGTTCCGACACAACACGGGAAAATGGAGGTAGTAATGCGCTTCTATCTTTAGGCTTATTAAAAATATCACCTGTTTTGAACCCCAAGGTTACGTGTAAATCAGCAGGACCAAGGCCAAAAAGTGCTCTAATAGTGTTTGCTTCCTTACATGAAGATACAATAAAAACAGTTTCATTATCATCCTCCACTATATTTCCAACACCAATAAGACTGATAGTCAGCGGATAGCCTATAAATTTTCTATAATCTTCTGATAAATTGCTGAATTCGGGTGGAGAAATAATGGTCATATGGTGTGTCCCATTGTCTCGTATAATCTGGTTTTGTGTGTACAATGTATAATCCTTTGTAGACAGATGTTGTTTAAGAAAAGGGGTATACATGCCAACTACGTTTTCAGGAATAAAGACATGTATGTAATAAGGTTTATTCTCTAAATAAGATATTTGAATTTTTGCACTGACATTTATCATAATTTTTTCCTCCTTTTATATTTTTTCCTGGTTCTGGCAGGGTTGTACTATATTAGCTTTCAGCTGTCAATTGCTTTTGAAGTCTTGTAGGCAGGTCACGTGTAACACGCTTTTCTTTGGTGATGGCATAGAGATTACTTACAAGATATCTTTAATTTCTAAAACTGTTGCTTATTTTTATTTTTCTTGGCTGATTTATCGACATGTTTTTACGTTAATTTTTTTAGCCAAATTTCTAATTATAGTTTTAGTATTAAAGGGTTAATTTGTTGTTGAAGTCATACACCATATGGTGCTAAAATTTGTTACATAACATATTTTCTACGGTGAAAATTACTTGTAGTGATTGTTAGATAACTGAATGTCAAATTTTGTTTTGCTATGTTTCTTTTTTTCAGGCAAGGTTATTTGGTAAATGTTGATATTCTTGATCTATCATATGATAATAACTCGGAAGTAAAATTATAAATTATTAATTTTAAGCGAAAAAATAAAAAGGTGGTCCAGATAAAAGTTTTGCTAGCAATTTTCTTTCACAAACATCTTTGGATGTTGCATAAGGTTAAATTAGAGAAGAACGATCCTTCACTGCTTCATATTGAACCGGTATTGGCTATGTAACTGCTTTTCAGAAGTTGGCAGTATCGTGTTTATCATTTTTATATAATTTTTATTTTATAAAGATTGGTTCTTGGTGTGAAGGATATAACAAAAAACTGCGAGAAAAAATAAAGATAATTAAGGGACCGGGAATACCGCAAAAACAGAAGAAGAAATGTTAAAATATTTCGATTCGGCACAAAAAGATTTTCAAGAATTAATAAGTAATTTTAAAGAACCTGCATCCGACAAATTCTTTAAAGGTTATAGAGATTCGAATATTGCTTTTTGTAACCCTGCTTATATGAGAGAAGCAACGGAGATGATAAATCAAGTATAATATATAAGTTGGATTTGTAGTACTGACATTAGGTAGATATTTAACAAAATACATTCACGAATGTATTCGCAAATATATTAGTTGAAGACCAGAAAGAAAAGGTTAAAAAAAATCTACAAGAAAAGTTAGATCGTCCAAAAGAAGAAATGAAAATAGGGAGATACTCAAGAATAACTTATCAAAGAGTATTGAAAAGGATATTAACACAGATTAATCACAGAAAGAACACGTTAGAGGAATTCTCATTGCAGTATGGTTATTGGTACTTACCATAGAAAAAGCCAAGAGCGAGAAAAGCGGACTTTTATATCGAGCTTTGCAGAAACATAAAGGAAAAGTTAATTCTTTTTTCGTAGTTTTTCTATTACAGGTTGTTAAAATATGAAAGTGAACAATCTTCCTTTTTTAATGTTATAAAAAAAGTTCTGGTATAGTAAGATTGGGAAAGTAAATTTTGCAAAATAATATAGCAACTCTAAGAAAAAAAGCTTAGTGCTTATAAAAAATTATTTGGGAATTTTGTTTTTACTTATGACGGTATTTCCTTCCTGAAAGAAGTCTCTTTAGTTAGAAAAATTTTGCGGTCGAAACTTTGTGATTTGAATAACGAGATATCGGCAAGGCTAAAAGATTTGGAAAAGATGAGTGCTGAGCTTACCGAAGTCGATGATACTTTAAAAGAAAAGTTTAGTTCTCCAACTTATGTTTGATAACTTAATACCTCCTCTAACACTAGACAGATGTTTAACAGAGAACAAATTATTGAAAAAGAAAAAAAGAAGATGGAGAGCTAGGAAAAAAGAAACGATTCAGATAACAACACAAGTACTAGAAACGCAATCAAGCGCTTTCTAATGAAATGGTATTAATTTAATGAGAGAGCGATACAGAGCATGAAAGAATCGGAAAAAAGTGGCGAAGCAAGAAAATTCCGAGTTTAGTATGGAAGGAGTTTGTTCTTATTCTGTTTCGAATATGTGGCAGAGATAAAGCTAACTGTTTTAATTTTTCAAATTAAATATTGACACATCCAAATATAAAGAGATAAGGTAAAAAACATAAATATTTTAGTTATCATATTAAGAGAAGTAGTAATGATTTCGATAAAAGACAAAATATTGCCTCAAATTGAAAATATAATTGTCGTAATGATGGAAAACAGATCGTGTGATAATATCACCGGTTGGCTTTACGACAAAGAAAAACATCTTGTAAAAAAAATGATAAAACCGGAAGAATCGAAGCCCGATCATTATGACGGTCTTGCTTTCGGTAATTATAGCAATCCGTTTGTTAAGGAGAATCGGGTCGATACCATACCGGTATCATACAAAGCCGATAATGATGGAGTTCCTAATACGATTCCACATGAGGAATTTCAGTTTATTACAAAACAGTTATATGGAGAAAAGGTCCCTTCTTATGGTGATATTGCTCCTATGGACGGGTTTGTAAACAGTTATGCATCTCGAGGCGGTAATCCCCATGAAATTATGCAATGTTACTCACCGGAACAATTACCGGTTATTAATGAGATTGCCAGAAATGGTGCTATCTCTGACAGATGGTTTGCTTCGGTTCCGACTCAGACTTTGCCTAACAGGGCTTTTCTTCACTGCGGAACATCGCAAGGTAATGTTAATAATATTGATAGTTTGATATTCAATGCAAAAACAATATTTAACGTACTAAGCGAGCATAATGTTAGTTGGCGCGTTTATTCCGATTCTGGGATTTTGCCTTCTTTGGCAAGGTCTACGTTATCTCAACTTTGGGGTTCGAGTTATTCCCGTAATTTTTTAGGTTTCGAGCAATTTACCGAAGATGCCGGAAAAGGTAATTTACCAAGATATTCTTTTATTGAACCAATGTTTGTTTTCACGGCGCAGCTTATGTTACGGTCCCAATCCAGAGTTAACAGTATGCATCCTCCGACGAGCGTATTATCGGGGGAAAATTTTCTTGCTTTAGTTTATAATGCCGTTTTTGGCGGACCTAACTGGGATAAGTCGGTACTGATTATTACTTATGACGAACATGGCGGTATTTACGACCATGTAAGCCCTCCTTGGGGTGCGGCGACTCCAGATGAAGAAAGTAATCCTGGTAAACAAGGTTTTTATTTTGATCGTTTCGGAGTTCGTATCCCTACTATTGTTTCCTCTGCGTGGGTTGACGAATCCGTTGTTTTTCGTTCTTTCGGTACTCCGTATGACCATACGAGCATTATTGCTACTATTTTGGATTGGCAGGGCATACCGAGAAGTGAATTACCAAGCAAGCGAGTTAAAGCTGCAGAAAATATCGCTTCTATTTTCGATCGGAAAAAACCGAGAGATGTTATAAGTAATATTGATATTACGAAAAAATTACTTGCCGAAAAACCTGAGAAAGAAAACAAAGATAGGGAAATTTCTGGATTGGAAAAAGGTATGGCAAGAGCTTATACAGCGTATAATTGTATGCGGAAAGGAGAAGAAGTAGATACTGATAATATCTGTTGTAAAGTTGACGAATTAAAAACATTTGGTGATCTTTGTATCTATTTAGATGAAGAAATCAAGAATTAATTTATTCTTCCCTTTAAAATTGTCATGTTTTTTCCATATTTATAAGTTAATTCTCTATTTTACAGATTTGGCATAAGATTTGGTTTTTTTTTGGGTTATTAACCCTGCATAGAATAATTCTTTCATGGTTGTTTCTGCAACGTTCGCTGTTAAATCTGAAAAAGACGTGTAGTAGGTATTGCCGACGCTAAAGCCTTCGGCGGTCCAAATAATTTCTCCGTTTTTCGTATTTTTTAAATTCACGCTGGCATTCATCCTTGGCTTTTCGGTTGTTATAAATAGATGTGTTATAGGTTGCTGTATTATAGCTAACAATAATTCCGAAAAATAAGTTTCGACAGGCGGTGTTGTGTATGTTTTTTAGACATTTTCTTACCGCCTAAGCTTGGCTTTTCGGTTGTTATAAATAGATGTGCTATAGGTTGCTGTATTATAGCTAACAATAATTCCGAAAAAATAAGTTTCGACAGGCGGTGTTGTGTATGTTTTTTAGACATTTTCCTACCGTCTACGCTAATAATCAGCAAGGTATCGGCACCTTTACTTCTGGCGATTTTATAGAGTTCTTGGTCAGAGTAATTTCTTGTAGGCGGAAGAATTTCTAACCCTCGTAGAATTTCAACGTCATATTTTGCAATGGATTTTTCCAACGTATTTTCTAATTCTTTTCGTTCACTTATGGGCATACCGAAACCCAAAACGACCATTTTTTTAATTTTGAAATTATATTTGTAATTTGGATCGATAACCCTGCTTAGCATTGTAGCTGCACAGGCGGTAAGCATTAACAAGGAGAAGAAAATTAAAAAATATTTCACTATTGGTGTTCGATTAATGTTTAGCAGATATATTATAATTAGCATAAAAAAACACAATACATATTTTGTAATTGCTTTTTTGACAGCTTGCAGGGGAACGAATATTTGTGAAAAGGATTTTGACATTACCGATGTTAAAACGTATTTGAATAGAAGTAGTTTTCTCGAATTAAAAAGAAGGTTGATATTTTTCAAAAAAATATCAGCCTAAAAAATTTGTTTAATAAGTGCCTATTTACTTAGGACTGTTCTTTTTGACTTTGAGTAACGTTAGGCTCTGCGATAACTAATATTATAACGGTTGAAAAGGGTTCCGGAACTGGTATTTTCTTGCCATCTTTTCTGTTAGTGAAGGTAATTTGTCACTTGGAGATTCACTGCTACCCAAGGGATTAATTAGTAAATTTTTTATCGGGGGTTGATATTTGTCCTCCACGAATATTAGGTGCTTGAGGTTTACTTTCAAAAGAATTGCATCTTTCATCTGTATTCATATTAGCACTGTCTTGCCTTTTTAGTAGGTAAGCCGGAAGATGATGGAAGAAAGGTCTTTGATTTCTTTTTTTAATAGTAGTTTGTTATCTCAACACTTATTCATTGATGTTATATATTAATTTAAAATATGTTTAAATAAATCTGGGTGAAAATGTTTAACAAAAGACTTTTTATCTGGATAAAAAACTAAGCGATACAGTTAGCTTGATTGTTTAGATAACACAAACATTAAAATGTCTATTTACCTAACTTTAATACCGTTAGTTAGCATTGAAATATCATAGCGTTGTTATTAATCATCGTAAATAATGTTTGGTTTGTGTTTTGGCACCTAACTATATTTTGTACTTATTGGGATAAAAAAGATCCATTACGTATTATGTTATGAGCAAAAAATATACTGGTATTGTCTAATCTCATATGGTAGTTGTTATCGTGATCCGAGTAAACATACTTGTTTTTTCGACTACATTGACTTATAATATGGTTCTTGTACAATTGTACTTGCAGCAGCATTAGTACTTTGCACATAATAATAACGGTAAGTTAATTCTTTATTACTCTTGATATTATTTTAGTATCTTTAAATATCTTTTAAGAATAAAAAATCTTATTGTGATTTGTTATTATCGCCATTTTATTTATATTACCTTTTTAATACTAAATGGTTTGTGTACTCAGTGGGATTCGAACCCACGACCTTTGCCTCCGGAGGGCAATGCTCTATCCGACTGAGCTATGAGTACGTAACTTATGCTTTAAGCGTATTCAGTTTGCAAGTAATTCTGTAAGTACCTGCCGGTAACACTATTTTTGTTTTTGGCAACTTCTTCGGGGGTGCCGGTTGCAATAACTTTTCCGCCCTTATCACCTCCTTTTGGTCCCATATCTATTACATAATCCGCTGACTTAATTACGTGTAAATTGTGTTCTATCACCACTATGGTATTTCCTCTTTTGACTAATTTTGTCAATATGTTCAACAATTCTTTAATATCGCATGTATGTAAAGCGGTAGTAGGCTCGTCAAGTATATACAAAGTGTTTCCTGTCGATCTTTTTGAAAGTTCTTTGGATAGCTTGACTCTTTGTGCTTCTCCTCCGGAAAGAGTGGTAGAGTACTGTCCGATTTTAATATAACCTAAATTTACATCTTTCATTGATTTCATTTTTTCTTTAATTATGGGAATTGAATCAAAAAATATTAACGCTTCGTCAACAGTCATATTCAAAACATCGTCAATCGATTTGCCTTTGTAAGTTATTTCTAAGGTATTCCTGTTGTAACGTTTTCCTTTGCATTGTTCGCATTTTACGTAAACATCAGGCAAGAAGTGCATTTCAATTTTTAATACTCCGTGACCTTGGCAGGCTTCACACCTTCCTCCTTTATTATTAAAAGAGAATCTGCCCGGTTTATATCCTCTAGCTTTTGACTCGGGTAACATGGAAAACCAATCTCGAATATAATTAAAAACACCCGTATAAGTTGCTGGATTTGATAAAGGAGTTCTTCCTATTGGGGATTGATCGATTTCGATAATATTAGTGATATTTTCCAATCCTTCGATCGATTGGCAAAAATTGTGATACTTTTTCCCCTTATTCAAAATATTATAGGTAGCGTTGTATAAAGCATGAATTACCAAACTGGATTTGCCGCTACCGGACATACCAGTGACGCACACTAAAGATCTTAGCGGTATTTTTATCAATAGGTTACGTATGTTATGTACGTTTACTCCCTTTAATTCTATATAATCGTTGCTAATTTTTCTTTGCTGCGGAATAGGTATTGTTTCTTTACCGGACAGATATCTGCCGGTTATGCTTGCTTCGTCTTGCATAATTTCTTGCGGTTTTCCTTGAGAGATTACTTTTCCTCCGTTCGAACCTGCTCCTGGGCCTATATCTATCAAATGGTCTGCGCTCATCATTGTTTCTTCGTCGTGTTCTATTACTATTACTGAATTACCTAAATTACGCAGATTTTTCAGTGTATTGAGCAATAATTCGTTGTCACATTGATGCAACCCGATTGAAGGTTCATCAAGTACGTAAATCACCCCAGTTAAACCTGAACCGATTTGTGAAGCCAGTCTAATTCTCTGGCTTTCTCCGCCTGATAATGTTGCAGAAGATCTGTTTAATTCCAGATAACTTAAACCGACATTGAGCAAAAATTTTAGTCTTCGTATTATTTCGTCTAAAACTTTATCTGCAATTTTTAATTTGTGGTCGTTAATGCTGTTTTTTACTTCTTCTACCCATTTTATCGCTTCCTCAATTTTGAGTGCGGATACTTGCGCAATGTTTTTTCCTTCGATTTTAACACATAAACTTTCTGGTTTTAATCGGGAGCCGGAACAGTGGGTACAGTCTTTTTCAGTAGAATATTTTTCTATTTCATTGCGAGTCCAGTCATTATTTTCATGTTTAAGTTCGTTGAAATAATTTATTACTCCGTCAAAAGCTTTTTGTGATTTTTTACCATCGTAATTGCGCATGGTGATTTTTTCTTCTTTCGATCCGAATAAAAATAGATTTTTGACTTCTTCGGTTAATTTTTCCCATGGATCGGTTATATTAAATTTAAAATGTTGGCTGAGAGATGAACACATTGCCGCCCGATTTCTTGCTTTTTGGCTGGAAAGATGATCTCCGTATAATTTTCCCCATGGCGCTATAGCTCCTTCTATTACTGAAACACTTTTGTCTGGAATAATTGAATCCAAATCCAGAGCTTGTTCTTTTCCCAAACCATTACAATATTTACAGGCCCCGTGAGGACTGTTGAAAGAAAATACCCTTGGTTCTATTTCTGTAAGAGTGAAACCGGTTTCGGGACAAGAAAATTTTTGAGAAAATGTTATGATTTGTCCATTGTGATAATTTTCGTTATTTTCTTCTATTTTTACGATTTCGACATAGATGATACCATTTCCTATTTCGGAGGCATTTTCCAAACTGTTTGTTAAGCGGTTGCCTAGATTGGGAGAAATTACCAATCGGTCTACTACCAATAATATGGTATGTTTTTTGTTTTTGTCGATGATAGGCAAATTATCTATTTCGTAAACCGTACCGTCTATTTTAATTCTACTAAAACCTTGCTTTTTTAATTGTAATATTTCTTTGGTATGTTCGCCTTTTCTGTCATGGACCACACTTGCTAATATATATACTTTCGTTCCTTCGGGGATTTGTAATATTTTATCTTGAATTTCAGGAATCGTTTGTGAAGAAATTGGTTTTCCCGTTTTCGGCGAGTAAGGAGTACCGATTCTTGCATATAACAACCTTAAATAGTCATAGATTTCGGTTGTCGTAGCTACTGTCGAACGGGGATTTTTTGATATTGTTTTTTGATTGATGGCGATAGTCGGCGATAATCCAGAGATCGAATCGACATCGGCTTTATCCTGTACTTGTAAAAACTGTCTGGCATAGGCGGAAAGGCTTTCGACATATCGTCTTTGTCCTTCGGCATATATGATGTCGAATGCCAAGCTTGATTTTCCCGATCCGCTAACACCAGTGATAACAACCAACTTATTTTTCGGTATTTCAATATCGAAATTGCGTAAGTTATTCTCGCGGGCTCCTTTTATGCTGATATAATTTGACGACATGTTTGATGAAAGTCTAACTGAAATAGGATATCATTTTTTATCGGAGCAAGCAATAAATACACTGGGTGAAAGATTTAATTGTCAGTGCAAGCTGATCTCTGTAAACAAGCAACTGTTCGGGTTGCTTAAATTAACTCTAGTTTAATAATCAATTATTATACCATTAATACAATAATTGATTTCGGAGAGTTATGAGTATGAATAAAATTGTTTTTGATGCTAAATTAAACGACAAAGCTATTTTTAGCGTTGATGGTGATTTGTATATTTTTAGTGACAATGGTAAAAATTCGGTATCCTTAAAAAAGGATATGTTAAGTATTAACGGTGGTAAAGTTTCTTGTAGCCAATCGGAAATCAATATTCTCCAAGAAGGCACAATGGGAAACGGAAATTTTGAAGAATCCATTAATTTTACATGTTTTATAATGTAATTAATTAAGTGTAAAAAAATTGTGAGAGCTTTGCACTTCTTTGATTAATTGAACAAATTAAACTTGATAAAACAGTTTAGTTAATAACATAATTACTCTTTAAGAAAAATTATTTAAACAAACCAAACTTTTAAAATATTAAGTTAGGTTATTTTTCGATGTAAATGCAATAATGTAATTTAAGTTTGTTGACTCCTACAGAGGATCTCAATTTTCATTCTATGAATTGGGTTTTGTTGCTTTAGGTTCGTTTTCCCATTTAAAGTAATAGGCTTCTGATAGGCACAATTGATTACAAATAGTTTTAAGTTAGGTAGTTGCGCGTTTGGGTGTTTTTTCAGGTTAGCTCTCGCACGGGATTAGGTTCAAGCATTTTTCATAAAGATGTTAATGTGAATTTAATGATAAAAGAGGTAGAAGTCGTAATGTCAAAAAAGACTCTATGACTTTTCTAATACTTGGTTTTCCTTACTACTCAAACGCTTGAAAATTTTATTATGCTTACATGTTATTTGTCTAATTACCTTGTAAAGGTAATAAAACTATTATAGCAAAATCGTTTTTCATATATGAGGTTTAGTTTTTTTACTGAAGACGGATTTTCATTTGTAAAAAATTAGGTTGTTTTTTTAGTCGAGTATTAACAACTAAATACTAATTCTTTTCTTGTCGTCTCCAGGGTAAATATTGACTTGTTTTATTTCTTTTCAAATAAAAATGATTTGACCATTATATTCGCTTTAGTGATACTTGGTTGAAATAATAATTTCTCAAGACAAACAACAAATTTTACATTATCATAAAATTTAATAGGTGATAAACAAGATTAAATGAGTTTTTCTTTAATAGTAATTCTGCCGTTAATAGCTTCTCTGTTGTGTTCGGTTTTTACTTATCCCAGGCTTGTTTGGTTATTGACTTTTTTAGTTTCTGCCGTTGTTTTTGCTCTTTCCATGTATTATTTGATTTTTGTTTATCAAAACGGAGCTATTTCTTACCATATGGGGGGATGGCAGCCCCCTTACGGAATAGAATTTAAAATAGATTTGTTAAGTGCAGTATTTTTAACTTTAATTTCTGCTATTGCATTTATTTCTCTGCCTTTTGCGTTACTTTCGGTTGAGCAAGAAATACCGCGGAAGAAAATCGGTTCCTTTTACACTTGCTTTTTATTGTGTTTGACGGGTTTTTTCGGCATGGTAATTAGCCATGACGTGTTTAATATTTACGTATTTCTCGAATTATCGTCCCTGACTTCATATTCGCTCATTGCCATGGGGAATTTTCGTGCTGCCAATTCAGCATTCGAATATTTAATTATCGGTACTGTCGGTGCCACTTTTTACTTATTCGGTATCGGTTTGTTATACATGATGACTGGTACTCTTAATATTTCCGATCTCTGTAATAAATTATCCTTAATATCGGGTGACGGAGTGGTGACTTTGGGTATGATTTTTGTTTTTATCGGTTTGGGTATTAAAACGGCATTATTTCCTTTTCATCAATGGCTGATTAAATCTTATCGTGATGCTCCTTGTTATATTTCTGCGTTTTTTGCCGCTACCGCTACTAAAGTTGCGATATATTTAATGATACGTTTCACGTTCGACGTATTTGGTTATGATGCGAATTTTTTTACCGGAGTAAATAATGTGTTATATCTACTTAGTTTATTTGCCGTAATATTCGGATCAGTATTTGCTTTATGCAAAAAAAGTATTATCGATATCTTGCCTTATTCTAGCGTTTCTCAAATTGGTTATATTATTCTCGGGATTAGTTTAAATTCTCCTACCAGTCTTACTGCCGCACTGTTACATTTGATGTTTCACAGCATTGCTAAAGCCGGTTTATTTATGGTTGCTCAATTGGAAAGAAATCGGTTATCGACGGTTTTTATCTTGGTAGTTTTAGGTAGCAGCTTGATCGGAATCCCTTTTACCGCAGGTTTTGTGAGTAAATGGTATTTGCTTCTTTCGGCAATTTATTCCGGTAAGATATTAGCTGTAGTTGTTATTGCTCTCGGTTCGGTTATTACTTTTTTATATATGTGGAAAATAATAACTGATTTTAAAGGTTATAATGTTGCAGAAAAAGGTAACGCGATTATGTTATTATCCCCGCTAATTTTAACTATGTTAATTTTACTCTTCGGGATGTTTAACGAGACTGTTTTTCGCTTAATCAATTTAACGGTAATGAAAATTATTGCATAGATGAAATAAGGAAAATATATTATGTGACTCATTGGTACCGTCTAAAAAAATAACACGATATGAAAAAATTCATTTTAGAATCTGTTGGAGCATTAATAATTTCCGTGCCTCTTTCCTATTGTATTTTTATAGCTCATACAGTGAGAACGAATATGCGTTTAACTTCCAAATTAATTACGATATGGGGCTCTATTGCAGCTGCTTGTTCAATTTTTGCAACATTGGTATGTACACATGCTGTATGTCATAAGCAGACAGAAAACGATGATCGGGAAAATTCAAGATTAGTATTCGCTACCCTTTGTACGGCGATATTTTTTTGTACGTCCCTGTATTGCTGTTTAATTACTCATGAATTGCGCATTGGCCAAATTTTAAGTATATCGACCATAGTTTGTGGAGCTATTCTTTCAGCATGTATTATTCCTCCGACGTCATTATGCGGAATAGGTGCGGTAAAAGAAATAAAGAAAGAATGCGAAGAACGATTCGGCAGTGATTGAAAAAGAAATTTTATACTGTAAAGTTCGGTAAGATATTAAGTTGGTTTGAACAATGGCGTTGGAAAGCTTATCGATTTTTTCATTAATTACAAATGCCGATTTATTGGTACAAATGGTAATGTTGGTATTGTTAGCGGCATCAATTTTTTCTTGGAGCATTGTTTTCGATAAACTGATTATGCTAAAAAAACAAATGAAAAAAGCCGATATTTTCGAACAATATTTTTTATCGGGAAAGAGCATTAAAGATTTGTACCACAATGTAAAAAATAACGATTGTGCTTTTTCCAGGGTTTTTATTGCCAGTGTAAAAGAACATGATTTTCTTCATCAATCGGGTAAGTATAAGCAAAAATCGATTAAAGAAAAAATGGAAAATGTTATTTCGTTGGAACAGAAAAGTATAATTAACGAATTCGAACATAACATCGATTGGCTGGCAACAACCGGCTCCACATCTCCTTTTATCGGGTTATTGGGTACCGTATGGGGTATAATGAGTAGCTTTCAAGAAATTGCAATTGCTAAAAACACTACTTTGGCAATTGTCGCCCCGGGTATAGCCGAAGCTTTATTGGCAACGGCCGTAGGGCTGTTAGTGGCAATACCGGCAGTGATTTTTTATAACCGAATTGTTATTAAAATAGAAAAATTTTCTCACAGATTGAAAGATTTTTCTTCGCATTTAATTTATTTACTGACAAGAGATTCCGATGAATAGAAAAATTATAAATGAAATTAACGTAACGCCTTTTATCGACGTTATGTTGGTTTTGCTTGTTATTTTTATGATTACTTCGCCTGTTATGATGCCTGAAATTCAAGTAGATCTGCCGAAAACAAATGTGGCACTTGTCGGCAGCGAGGAAAAAACAATAGTTATTACGGTAAGTAAAGCAGGGGAAGTACACTTGCGAGATCAATTAATTAATTTAAATAATTTGTCGCAGCGGATGCTCGATATATCGAGCGATAAAAATATTCGTGTTTTTGTGCGAGCGGATAAAGAATCTAATTACGGGAAAGTGGTGAAAGTTATGAGCGTGATGCAAAACTCAGGTTTTACGAAGGTTGCATTAGTTACGGATAATGATGTTACGTAATGTAAAAAAAAATATTTTTTACTACTTACGATTGTTACTTAGTAACCCTTGCTGTCGTCAGATTAAACATTATTTGGTATATAAAAAACCAAACTTAGGCTTATCTTTACTGCTCCATTTTGTTGTTATTTTGTTATTAATTTTCAACTTATCCTCGGTCGCAGTAAATAAATCGAGTAACGACAAAACGATAGTGATTGACTTAGTACCGATTGGAGAAGTTACTAACGTAAAAATTGCTACCGATACGGGAAAAAAATCTTATTCGCAAGACAAGGAATTAAAAACACCGAAAGAAGTTAAACAAAAAGTACAAAATAAAATCGGAGAAAAACTACCGATTATGCAAAGTACGAAAAAGGTAAAGAAGAAACCTATGGAATCGGAAGTTATCAAGAAACAATCTAAATCTTCCGATAAATTACCTACTGCTCTTAAGGCAATAAAACAAGAAGAGAAAGAAATGAAGATAAACATTGGCGAAAAAAAAAAAGAAGGGTTGATAGGTAAGGGTAAAGATCGATTTGACGAATTACAATCTCAAACAATTAATTTGATAGAATCGATCGGCAGCCAATTTATTCATTGTTGGAGCGTTCCCCATGGTGCTCTTAATTCTGGTGATATGATGGTTAAGATTAATGTGGAACTTGACTCTTCTGGAAAAGTTTTGGCAGCGGAATTGACCGATTTTAAGCGCTATAACCGCGATTCTTTCTTTCGTGCGGTAGCGGATAGCGCTTTAAGAGCGGTATATATGTGCAGTCCGTTACAAGGTTTGTCGAAAGAACAATATGATTTATGGAAAAGCATAGAGTTGGTTTTTGATCCGCAAGATATGATGAAATAGTTTACGGTTTAACAACGATTTTATTTCTTCCTTTTACCGTACCGATGATTTGTTTGTTATTATTCATGCTTTTTATTTTAATTATATTGTCGTACTTCCCGTTCTGCAGTGCAATTCCTTTGGTTTTTAAAGTTATACCGTTGTTGTAGTAACTTATGTCGACAATATTATTACGTAATATTATATTTTGTTGTTTAATTTGATTTTTTAGAATCGGAGAACGGGGTTTTATATCTTGAATCGCCAAACTTCCGGTTAACATTGACGATTCCGTTAATATATCCTGATTATTTCTTTTCATTATTTCAATATAGGTGATATCTTGCTCTGGGATAATAGTACCTTTTTTAATAAATTTATTGGTTACTGGAATATTTTCAGCAGTTAATTTAATTGCAAATAATAAAAAAAAACTAAGCTTGTATATTGCTAATTTGTTTATAAACATCGGCGCTAACTTGAAAAGCTTTATTACACATCTCGTATCCTCTTTGTGCGCGCAATAATTCTGTAACTAAAGTTATTGGGTCGGCATTGGAAGATTCTAAATACCCTTGAAGTATTTCTCCGGCATTAGCTTGAGTGGGAGTTAATATCATTGGTTCTCCTGCAGATTCGTTTGCTTTGAATAAATTTGCCCCGATCGGAGTTAAACCGTTTTCGTTAGGAAAGATAGCCAGTTCTATTTGTCCGATAGTAATCGTCTCGGTTCCGGTACTTGTTAATGCTCGTACTTCGCCTTTTTTCGTAATGGTAATTTGAGTAATTTCCTCTGGTACGATCATTTCGGGAAAGAGTAAATGTCCGTGCGAGCTTACTATTTCTCCTTCCGAATTAATGTTAAAAGAACCGTCACGCGAATATCTAATCTCGCCGTTATCGTCGATGAGCGTAAAATATCCTTTTCCTTCGATTGCTATATCCAGTTCTTTACCGGTTTCTTGTAAAGTTCCTTGAGTATTGATTCGTTTTGTCCCTATAACTTCCACTCCCAAGCCTACTTGAAAACCTGCAGGAATTATATTTTTTTCTTCGCCTGATCGAGGTGAAAATGCAATTCTATTTTTGTTTATATAAGGTAAATCTTGAAATTGTGCTATTGCCTTTTTAAAAGCGGTAGTATTCGAGTTTACCACGTCGTTTGAAATTACTTCGATCATAACTTGTTGTGCGTGCATTCCCGTGGCAGCGATATCTAGAGAGGACATAAATTTTTTATTTTTCGATAATCTGAAACTAGTAAGTAACCGTTAAAAAAATCTATATAGACATCGGCATTATTATGTAAATAGTGTTACCGTTTTCAATCATTGCTGCGGATTTGTTATTGTTGCAGCATATAGTTACTTCTTCGCTATCGATATGGCTGAGCATTTCGAGTAAGTAACTGTAGTTGAAACGTATGTCGAGCCTTTCGCCGGTATATTTGATTTTAACCGTTTCACGGGAATTACTGCTGTCGGAATGACTGGCACTTATCGTTAATACGTCATCAAAAACCAATCTGACTGATTTTGATTTATCCATATAAATTGCAGATACCCTATCTATAGCTTCGGTAAAATTTTGTTTATTAAGCAAAATGTTTTTTTGATATTTTTTCGGTATTACTTCTCGGTAATTAGGAAAATCTGCCGCTATTAATTTAGCGATCAGCATTATGTTTTCATAAACAAATTTAACTTTGTTATCGGAAACGAAAACCTTAATTTCTTTTTTCGATTTATCAAATAATTTGACTAATTCCGATACTGTTTTTCGGGAAATCAATACGCCGAAATTTTCTATATCGGCATTAATTGCGGTTAAAGCCAGTCTATGTCCGTCAGTAGCTGTAGCTTTTAATTTGCCGCTTTCGGAATGCAGATATAAACTGGTTAGATTATACCTACTTTCTTCAGTGGAAATCACAAATTTTGTTTTACCGAATAATTGAACGAAATCTTCTTGGCTTAATGTAAAAGAAATAGGAAGTTTGCCTTCTTCGATAGTAGGAAAATCGTTTCCGTCTAAAAACGGTAGAGCGAAAAAAACGCTACCCGAAGTGATTTCGATATTGTGTTTATTTTGGTTTAATTTGATTAAACATCCCGTCGGAAATTTTTTGACTATGTCGTATAGGGTAACGATAGGTAGAGTAAAGCTTTTGCCGATATCACAATTTTCTACTTCTATTATTTCCGTAATAGACATATTCATGTCGGTTGCAGTTAATTTGATTTTTTTTGCACTTAAGCTTTCCACTTTAACATGGGAAAGTTGTTGTATTGCATTTCGTTTTTCTACAGTTCCTACTAAATGTGCCAATGCATTAGTAATTGTTTCTTTTGTTATGAGCAAACTTCCTGAAAGGGAAGGATTGTCGGTAATATTTTCTTTTATCGTGAAATTATTAAGCATATCTCTGAGTATTATATTTGATAATAATCTTGAAGAAAATTTGATGCAAATTTTACATACGGATTACTTTATAAATTACTCGAATTGTGTGTTTAAATTGAGAGTTACATCTAATTGTGAAGTTGATTCGGAAATATTACTAACCCTAATGTTTGGCGATCTGTTATTAAGATCTTTCGACTGAGCGTGAGCAGTGCTTATGCTGATATCGAATATTCGGCTATCATTTCTTTTGTCAGTTGATTTATCTTCTTCAGCTTTTGAAAATTCTTTTTTTTTAATATGTTGAAAGCTTCTTCATACATTTCTATTTCTTCGCTTTTCCATCTTGTGACAATACTGGGCTTGGTTCTACCGCTGTAAATTAATCTTCCCACTGCATAATACGTACTGTCTTCACCATTATTAATTATTGCAAATGGTTTGCATCTTTGCACATTGCAATTCGCTTTTTTTCTTCGGTAACCTTACTACCTTTCGCTAGTTGTTCTGTTTCTTCTAGCTTTGTTCTGTTAATTCTTAAGAATTGTATTTTTCTATTTTTGTCACGATATTCGTGAACAACTTTTTTATTTAATTCTGGCTTTTTATCTGTTTTTCCATATAAACGGTAGTAATTGCAGCACTTTCGGTACTATTAGCAAATTTTAATATTAACGATTTCATTTCTTCGTTTGGTGCATTGATGCTTGTTCATTGTTCCGATATTTATTCGCTAAAATAAGGCCGTATCTAAAATGCTTCCATTCATTAGATTGAATTTTATTTCTTTCATCAATATTTTTATTCATTTCTTCTTTTTACTTTTTATCCAATAAGTCGGAAAATGCTGCTGTCACTTCCATTTTATTTTCTCTATAAACTAATGATTAATTGATATCTGATTATTCCTAAGCATTAGTATGCTAAAATACAGACAGTTATTGAAGCTTATCCAAAATTTTTATTTTTAATGAAAGTTAAAAAGTATTTGATAGATAAATTATTATTATCTTATTTCTTTATTGATTGCGAGCGAATTAGTTTGAATGACACTTAATCTTGTTGATAATTTTTCAATTTGTTTTTTATTCTTCTTTTTTTATGTATCTACTTGTCTTTCCGGTTTTTTTGCTCGGCCAATATAGATGTTTTTGTTTGTAAGGTTATTTTTGCTTTTTCTCGTTTCATCTCACAGCGAATTGAAAATTTTCATGTAAAGTTACTTTTTTTTCTCTGCAAAATTTTAAACTTCCTTCCTTATAGTTTGAGATTAGTGTCATGTCGGATTTTTTACTTATGCAATAAGTTTGATCATTCTCGGTAATAGTTACGAGTAACTCCGCATCTTCACACAACTGGGTTAAAAGAACTTACAATAACGCCACGTTTTTCTCTACATGACTTTTCATGTATTCCTTCATTTCACTTAATTTATCTGTTTTTTTATTTGCCAAAATTGTAATTATAATTTTTATTCTTGAAAATCGGCAAAAGCTGCGTCTTTTATTTGAACATAGCCAATTGTTAACTTGTCTTTTATTCCTTCAAAATATCTCCCGGAAAACCTATCAGTATTATTTTTGTCGTAAAACCTTAAAATTAGTACTTCCTAATTTTCTTTATTGTTCAATATAAGAACTTTTTTCAAAGAGACATCTGGATATTTAATTGTATTACCTTCCCAGTTATGTACATCAAGAAATTCTTCTTTAATCATTATATTTGTAACTTATTTAGTAGATAAATTTAATAATTTAATATGATGTGTCAAAACTTTTTTCTTTGAAGGTAGTTTGTTTTAATGTTATACAAATTTTATTATTCTAAATAACTTGTCATGTTGCAAAACAACCCTAAATTAACTATTTTACCTAATGGTTTTCGCATTATTACCGATCGTATGGAGCAGGTAGATTCGGTAGCAATGAGTGTTTGGGTCAATGCGGGCAGTAGGTGCGAAACGGAAAAAAATTGCGGTATAGCTCATTTTTTAGAGCATATGGCTTTTAAAGGGACGGCATCGCGTAGTGCAACTGATATTGCTAAGGAATTTGATGCGATAGGGGGGCAATTCAATGCTTATACCGGGAAAGAAGAAACTGTTTATTATGCTAAAGTTTTAAAAGAGAATTTTACTAAGGCTTTAGATATAATTGCCGATATATTGCTTTCACCTAATTTTGATGAAGTTGAAATCGAGAAGGAAAGAGGAGTGGTTTTGCAAGAAATTGCTCAAACCGAAGATCATCCCGACGATATATTGTTCGATAAATATGTGGAAACAGCTTATCCTGGTCAATCGTTGGGTAGGCCGATTTTGGGAACACCCGAGTTGGTTAATTCGTTCGGCCGAGAGCATTTGCGTGATTTTACTAAGAAAAATTATTATAGCAATAACATGCTGCTTTCTGTCGCCGGTAACATCGGGCATGAAGAGGTTGTAAGTATAGCTGAAAAGTTGTTTTCTATTCTACCTGAAAACAAGTCAAGCGATTCTGTTGAAAGAGCAGAATATAAGGGCGGAGATTTTCGTGAAAAGAGAGACTTGGAACAAATACATATAGCTTTGGGATTTAACGGTTGTTCTTATTACGATAACAGTTATTACCCGATTCAAGTTCTTTCTTTAATTCTCGGTGGGGGTATGTCTTCGCGTTTATTTCAGGAAGTACGGGAAAAACACGGCCTTGCTTATTCTATAGCTGCTTTCAATAAAAGTTATAAAGATGTAGGATTATTAACCATATATTCCGGAACGGAGCCCGATAAAATTCAAAAGTTATTGGATATAGTATCTAAAGAAGTAAAAAAAATAGCTGACAAAATTAATGAAGACGAATTGAAAAGAGCTAAATCTCAAATAAAATCAAGTTTACTTATGAATATGGAAAACAATTCTTCTCGAGTTGATGTTGCTGGAAGTTCATATGTAAGATATGATAGGTATGTGTCAAAACAAGAAATATTAGAAAAGATAGACTGTATTACTACCGGTCAATTGGAAGATCTTATGAAATCGATATTAGAGTCCTGTCAACCTATAACTGTTACAAGCATAGGCAAAATTGATAAAGTTCCGGATTTTAACGATATTGTGAATACATTATACTAATTTTATGACTACCATATTAACACTAACAAAAAATAACAAAGTAGTGATGATCGGTGACGGACAGGTATCACTGGGTAACACTATGATGAAAAAAACCGCGCGAAAGGTCAGAAGGTTAAAAGGGGATAATATCATTGCGGGTTTTGCTGGTGCTACCGCGGATGCTGTTACTTTATTCGAACGTTTGGAAGCCAAACTTGAAGCTTATCCCAACCAATTGGTGCGCGCTTGTGTAGAATTGGCAAAAGATTGGAGGACCGATAAATATTTGCGTAAGCTGGAAGCTATGATGATAGTAGCAGATGCCAAAGTATCGTTGATAATAACAGGTAACGGTGATGTTTTTGAGCCTGAAGATAGGATTGCGGCGATAGGTTCGGGAGGAAATTATGCATTGGCTGCTGCTCGAGCGTTATTTGATATTAGGAGCGCGAATGTCGAAAAAATTGCAAAAAAATCAATGCAAATCGCATCGGATATTTGTGTATTTACTAATGATAATTTTGTTATGGAAACAATAGGTTAAATTATGTCTGAGAAAGAAGGTAAATTATTAGACGATGATGATTTCAATGAAGATGAAATCTTGGATGAAGAAGAGGGAGAAAGTGACGATAATGTAATTAAAGATTATAGTTACAATATCGAATCTTTTACACCGACAGAAGTAGTAAAAGCTTTGGATCGTTTTATCGTAGGCCAAGACGATGCGAAAAGAGCTGTCGCAATCGCCTTAAGAAATCGTTGGCGCCGCAGTAAGGTTCCACAGCCGTTACGAGATGAAATTATACCTAAAAACATTTTAATGATAGGGCCGACCGGTGTAGGAAAAACCGAAATTGCTCGTAGGCTTGCAAAGTTATCCAATGCTCCGTTTATTAAGGTAGAAGCGACAAAATTTACTGAAATTGGTTATGTAGGTCGTGACGTTGATTCGATAATTCGTGATTTAGTGGAAGTTGCAGTAGATATGGTAAGGCGGGATATGCGTTCTTCCGTTGAAAAGCAGGCAAAAAAAATTGCTAGAGATAGAATATTGGATGCTTTGGTTGGAGCAGATTCGCAACACAAAGCAACTAGGAATAATTTTGCTAAAAAATTAGATGCGGGGAAATTGGATAATGCCGAGGTTTCGGTTAATGTTAGGGAAAGCGCTAGTTCCAGTTCGATGCCGATGTTTGATATTCCCGGCATGCATGGCGGGCAAGTAGGAGTGATGAATGTTGGGGATGTTATCGGTAAGTTATTTTCTGGAAACAAAAAAACACGGAAAAAGAAAGTAAAGGTAAAAGAGGCATGGAACCTACTTATTAATGATGAAATGGACAAAATGCTTGATGAAGATCAGATAATTAGAGATGCTTTGGATATTGTTATTAATAACGGTATAATATTTTTAGACGAAATAGACAAAATTGCCGAGAATACCGCTACTGATTCTGCCAGAGGAGAAGTAAGTAGAAAAGGAGTGCAACGCGATTTACTTCCGTTGTTAGAAGGCACTACCGTTGCAACAAAATACGGTAATGTAAAAACTGACCACATTTTGTTTATTGCTTCGGGTGCATTTCATTTTGCCAAACCCTCGGATTTATTACCGGAATTACAAGGTAGACTTCCTATTAGGGTTGAATTAAGTCCGTTAAGTAAGGAAGCAATGATAAGTATTTTGCAAGATACCGAATCCAGCTTGTTAAAACAATATTCCGCACTACTTGCTACCGAAAAAGTAAAGTTAAAATTTACTGGTGACGGAGTGAAAGAAATTGCAGAGATTGCAATTAATTTGAATAACGAAGTGGAAAACATAGGAGCCAGACGTTTACATACGATTATGGAAAAATTGCTGGAAGAAATTAGCTTTAATGCTTCGGAAAAATCAGGTTCTTCATTTACCATAAATGAAAAATATGTTAAGAATGTGCTAAATAATATACTTAAAAAACTCGATCTTTCTAAGTTTATATTGTAGTGTGGAAACAATAGCATTGATATTGGCAAGCGGAGAAGGAATTAGATTCGGTAATGAAATACCCAAGCAATATTTAAGTTTGATCGGCGGAAATAATATATTGGAGAGTGTGATTAGCACTTTTATTGCAAGCGATAAAATTGACGGAATACAAGTTGTAATTAATAAAAATCATCAACATCTTTATCGACATATTGATAACAAAAAGTTATTACCGCTAACTTTTGGGGGTAAAAGACGACAAGACTCGGTATGTAATGGGTTGGAGGCAATAGAAGAGTATGAACCGAGATTTGTTTTAATACATGACGGATCTCGACCTTTTGTTTCAACCGATTTAATTAGCAGAGTTGTGAATGAGCTTGAAAATAATCTTGCCGTTATACCTGCATTGAGGATTACCGATTCCATAGTTGCAGTAAATAATGTTGAAAAAATTACAAAATATATTAAACGTGATAACTTGCGAAAAATACAAACGCCGCAAGGTTTTAATTTTGCCGATATTATCAGATGTCATAAGCTGGAAAAAAACAGATGTGAAATTTTTACGGACGAAGGAGCGATAGTAGACAAATACGGTATACCGATTAAAATAATCATTGGAGAAAACAGTAATATCAAAATTACATTTAAGGAAGATATAAGTGAAAAGTGTTAGAATCGGTCATGGCTATGACGTACATAAATTTGTTGAATCGAGTGAAAAATTCATAATGCTTTGCGGGTTAAAAATTTCTCATAGTCATGCGGTAGAAGCTCATTCTGATGGTGATGTGGGAATACATGCGTTAGTAGATGCAATGCTTGGCGCAGTAGCTTGCGGTGATATCGGCAAGCACTTTCCTCCGAGTGATCAAAAATGGAAAAATGTCGATTCATCACTTTTTCTAGCAAAAGCTAAGGAAATTATAGTAGAGCAAGGTTATGAAATTTCTAATCTGGATATTACCGTAATATGTGAAAGGCCTAAAATTAAAGAATATAAGAATGATATGAGAGAAAGAATAGCCGAAATATTACAGATTGATTCTGGTTCGGTTAGCATAAAAGCCACTACCACCGAAAAACTGGGATTTTTAGGTAGAAAAGAAGGGATAGCAGCACATGCAGTCGTTTGTTTATATAAAAATTAATATTATTATATAATAATTTTCCTCTGCTAATTTATAATGGTTAGGTTATTTTTTATACGTCCGAATTTAATAATACTTCTTCATTAAACGCACCTAAAGTAAACGGCAAGTGATTTATTGAATTTCTTGCTCTCATTACCCTAATTGGTCTTGCACCTGCTTCGTTAGCATCTTGTATATCGCCATCCGAATCACCATAATAGATTTTTATATCATTGTCTTTAATAGATTTTACTTTACCTTCTGATATTCCGGTAAATATAACTTTATTCATTTTTCTTATATTAAACGTTTCTTTTAACAAACTTGTAACTTTTTCGTTTTTTGAAGGATTCTTTCTTGCCGTGATAAAATATATCTTGTCACCGCGTTCTTGATGCATTTTAATTAATTGAAACCCGATTTTTTTAGGTAAACTATATTGATCCGAGCTATTAACGGATTCCCAAAAATCATTTCTATTTATGCATTCTATAATATTGCCTCCACATAAACGTTTAGTATGGTAATAAAAACCGGGGCTGGAAAATAAGACCGTATCGTCGATATCGAAACCGACATTAATACTTGGCGTATCAGCTAAAGACAGTTTGATGTCATTTATGGTAATATCATTGCCATTGGCATTTACGTTAATCGAAAATAAAAAAGTAAGTAAAAACAAGAATTTCTTAATCGACATTTTTCCTCCTCATTTTTGAAAAATATAACAATTATTTTACATATTAAGCTTTATTATGTTGAAGTCAAGCAAACATTCGTTAATTTATAATAATTAGGTCTTTTTATGCTTCCGAATTTGATAATACTTCTTCATTAAACGCACCTAAAGTAAACGGCAAGTGATTTATTGAATTTGCTCTCATTACCCTAATTGGTCTTACACCTGCTGCGATAGCATCTCGCATATCGCTATCCGAATCACCATAATAAATTTTTATATCATTTTCTTTAATAGGCTTTATTTTATCTTCTAATATTCCGGTAAATATAACTTCATTCATTTTTTTTATTTCAAACGTTTTTTTTAACAAATCTTTAAGATCATTTTTTGCTTTCGAAGGATTACTTCTCGCCGTAATAAAATATATGTTATCACCGCGTTCTTGATGCATTTTAATTAATTGAAATCCGATTTTTTTAGGTAAACTATACTGATCTGAGTTATTAACGGATTCCCAAAAATCATTTCTACCTATGCATATTAGAATATTGCCTTTACATAAACGTTTAGTATGGTAATAAAAACCGGGACTGGAAAATAAAACCGTATCGTCGATATACCGACATTGATACTTGGCATGTCAGCTAAAGACCGTTTGATGTCATTTACGGTAATATCATTGGCATTTACGTTAATCGAAAATAAAAAAGTAAGTAAAAACAAGAATTTGCTTAATCGACATTTTTCCTCCTCATTTTTGAAAAACATAACAATTATTTTACATGATAAGCTTTATTATGTTAAAGTCAAGCAAGGTTTACCAAAATAAAAACCTTGTAAATAATCCGTTCCCCAACTTTTAAGAATATTTGCTATTTCTTGATTTTCTACACATTCCGCAATTGTTTTGATTCCTAAACTGTGCGCTATTTCTGTTACCGATTTAATAAATAATTCGCTTGCTTTATTGTAAATTAAATTTTTTATAAATGAGCCGTCTATTTTTACAAAATCTATATTAAGTGATGTTAATTGTACAAAAGAAGTGTATCCGCTACCAAAATCGTCAAGTGAAACTTTTACTCCTATTTTGTGCATTTCGTTTATAAATCTTGTAAATCTAGTATAATTACGTTTTATTGTTGTTTCGGTAACTTCTACTATTAGGTTTTCAGATATTTTATGCTTTTCGATATTGTTTATAAAATTTTGTAACCAATTTGTATTGTTAATACTGTTACAAGAAATGTTGATACTTAGTATTAAATCTTTATTCTTTTTTATTTTTTCAATTACTAACTCCAATATGTATTCGTCAAGTGAAAGAATTAACTCGTGATGTTCGGCAATATTAATGACTTCGGAAGTAGAAGAAAAAAAACGATTATTAGTTCTTAGTAAACACTCGTGACAATATGTATTTTGATTATTATCAACTATCGGTTGTAAAGCTATAGATAATTTTTTATTATTTATCGATTCATATAAGTCATATATTTTTTTTCTCTCCGGAATTTGCTTGGTAGGTTCAATTTGTGCGAGTATTTGGTATTGTAATTTTTCGATATTATCATTTTGAGTAAATTTCATCGATTCGATTTTGATCGAAAAGTAGATCTTTTTTTCAAGGTTATATTTCTTTATAATTTTGTTTAGGTCTTGTTTTATGTTTGATTCCGAAATAATCCAAAATTTATCGTGATTAATTTCTAAGGCGTAACATTGTGTACTTTGAATAATCTGATCTTTCAAATTATTAATTATCTTATTGTATCTATCAAAGTTTATTTCTTTTAGAAATAAAGAGAAGTTATCAACTTTTAGTAGATAAAGTATTCCTTTTTTAAGGTATTTTGCTGCTTGAGTCACACCTTGGTTACTAAAATACATTCATTCAAGTATTAGTAACATATTCTTGAATAAAGAACACAGTAGAGTAAAATTAGTTTTAAAGCAGTAATTAATTATTATATTACTTTATTATCACCAGCGTTTAACCGGCTAATATTAGGATAGCTGAAAGATTTTTTTAATGGAATTTTGCAATTGGTTTTTGATAGGTCAGAATTAAGCTGATTTCGTGTTTTGATAGCTTGGTTTAATGCTTCTTCATATTGTTTTAGTAATTGTATAATAGTAGGATTTTTTGTCGCATTTATTTGCTCTAAATTTTTAGTTATTTTTCTTTTAAGAGTATAGAGTATTACTAGATCGTCAAATTGCGGTATAAATCCTTCACATGTTTGATTATCTTCAATGGTATCTCTGATTAGCGTTAAATTGTTATATGATTCAAGAGTTGATATTATATTTTCAATTTCTTTTTGATTAAGTGTGGATGTAATGAGTGGATTTTTTTTATTACCTTTAATAAGAAACGTCAAAGCAACAGCAAATAGCACAAAACTACACCATTTAAAAATATAGTTATAGGGTAACAACTTATAATAGAATTGAGTTTGATTCGGCAAAAATTCTGGTAGAGTATCAAGAATTTTAAAAGCACATATTCCCAAAGTAAAAAAAACACCCGATGTGACATAATATTTATTATTTATCATTAATTGTATTTATTTTTAATAAATTAGTTAATATAGTAAAATGTGACAAAAAATTCTTATTATAAAGTTAAATTTGTGTGATTTTATAATTTAATCACTACTCTTAGTTGGATAATTTATTGTAAATTTTAATAGTGAGCATAGAAAATGCGCTATTTCCGAAAATATTAATCGGTGTAATAATGCTGTCAAATATAATATAAAGAATTGTAATTAGCGAAAGCATAGCGTCGCTAAATCCCATGGTAGATTTCAATATTGGCAGCATTACTAATATTCCTCCGCCGGGAACTGCCACTACTGCAAATTTTGCTGTTATGAAATAAATCGAGAACATTAGATATTGATATATGTTAAGAGGAGTGGGATTAAAAGTGTTGATAATAGTTAGTGCGAGTATCGGAATGGCAAAACAATCACCGATGAGGTGAAAATTTGTTATTGAAGGTATGATTGCATTTACTATTTTTTTTTCCTTAACGTTTTTCTCTACTGCCATAATAAGTAGAGGCATTGCAATCATGCTTGACATAGTGCTAAAACCCGTAAAGAGGGGAAGAATCAGGTTGCGTAATGCAATCCAAATTTTTTCGCACCTAAGAATTATTAGGTGCCATACCAGTATGTAAGATACGGAACTTCCGAAAATAATTAAAAATATGAACGAGTAATGTTTTATTACTGAAAATAATACTTGATCGTGTGCTAATTTAATTGTGAAACCGATGATAAATATGGGAATTATCGGTGATAAAGCTTTGTATAAAAAGATGTCGATTATTTTTACTAGTACGGTACTAACCTTTCCACCTATTTTAGGTACCAAAAATGCTATGAAACTTCCGATAAGTAGTGCTGATATAATAGAGGTTTTGCTGTTAATCGGAGCCGGTAAAGAAAATTCCCAGAAGGGATGTAATTCTTTTACGTTACTTGTGAAATCATTATATATCGAAGCATGTTTTAATGTGTTGCCGAATACTTCGCTTACTCCATAGGCAATCCAAGTTGAGAAAAAGTTAGAAATAAAAACCATAGCTACTATTAGTGTCATTAATTTAACAGCGTTACTTTGTAATTTGATAACGCTGTTAAATATACAAAAGAAAATAATGAACGGTATGATGAATAATAATAATTCTTTTACGGACAGGCTTAATGCGTATAAAAAAGATTTTACCGATATAGGTAGATATGAATGAAATAGCAAAGATAGAGCTACGATGAATAATAACAGTAAGGGTGACCTCATCCTGTTTATTTATATAAATTAACCATGAATCATAACCTTATAACTTAATACTTGCAAATTTAAGTATTACAAGCCGTTAATTTTGTTAAAGATTCTTTTATTATTGAATTTTAGAAGGGAATTTCATCGTCGATTAATTCTTCGTCTTCTTTGAATTCTTGATGTTGTGATTCACCTGGCAATTCTTTTTTGCTGCCGGTATCATTAGTATCATTTTTATTGTCAAGCACTATCAATGTTGGATTGAATTGTAATACTATTTCCGTAGTGTAACGGTCGTTTCCGTTGCTATCCGTCCATTTTCTTGTTTTTAGTGATCCTTCAATATAAACCTTGGAACCTTTGTGTAAATAATTTTGTGCAATTGGCACTAATTTTTCATTGAAAATTACTATGTTATGCCAATCTGTTTTTTCAACTCTTTCGTTCGTATTTTTGTCAATCCATGATTCTGATGTTGCAACGGAAAAAGCTGCCAATTGTCTTGAATCTTGCATTGTTCTGATTTCGGGATCTTTGCCTAAGCGTCCTATTAATGTTACTTTATTTAAGCTGTTGATCATATAAGCTAAGTTAAACCTAGAATTCTATTCCGGGTTTCTTTAGCGGTCAATAAAAATTAAGGAATGTTATCATGCATTTTTTAATTTTTTTGATTCACTAATGTACTTTCCGCTTTTACTTCATCCAATGAAGTGCAGCATTTTCGGTACAACCAATTACTTGCTGATAACAAAGTAGGAACAACAATAAACAATCCGGTAATGAATAATTGAGTGCCTACTGTATTACCTTTTAAATCTTGATTTGCTAGGTTTAGTGCTATTCCTAACGTGATAAAAAAAATTGATAACGCTCCGTAACCGATAAAAAATTTTCCCGGGTAGTTAAAACCTGTGGCGAGTTGCCAAGTAATTTTCGGGAAAAAACAAATTATTTTTGCGCAGCATTCACTTTCTTTGTTTTTCTTAAGTTGTAATTTTGCTTGACGCTTGTTATGTTGTAACCTGAGTTGCTCACTTTGAAAATTCAGATCATAATTTTGGTGCATTTTTGCTCCTTGATGTCTTTTGTGAAACATCGTAGCAGCAAATCGTTTTAATTTTATTACTTATGTGATATGCCATGTAAAAAATTTTTAGCTTTGTGTAGCAACTCTCTTATTGAAAGTATACTACACAAATATTACCTTAAATAATGATGAGAATCAATTAATTCTGGAAGTGCTGCGCGGTTGTTGGGTTATCGCTTCTTGTTCACTGACTTTGGTATTCGGAGTAGCTTCATTACCTGTCTTATCTCCGCAACAAGGAACCCAACTATAGCATTTATTATGTTTCATCATACAAATGCAATTAGTGAAAAAACAGCATAATAACGTTCCCGATATTCCACCAAGCGCTTTTGCTGGTATGGCAATAGAATGGCTATCTAAAAGACATGCAGCAACAGAACCCGTTGTTCCCACTCCGCATTCGATAGGTAATGCTGCTTTGGGATGACCGCAACCACTGGAAATTCCTTCTGTACATGTCCCGATTGTTGAATAACAGTCATCAACCACTGGTTCCATATCTCTATGTGCTTCTTCTTGTTGCTTGATGGTTCTTTTATCATGTTCCGATACGCCATAAACTTTTTCATCTGGGCTGTATTTTTGTGTTTCACTTAACATATTTTACCTCTTTTATTTAAATTATAAACAATTTTTAATATTATTCACTTGATTTATTTTGCTAAATAAGTAGCTAATAATATTAATATTTATACTGATACATCATGAATTATGGTTTTGCAACTTAATTTTTTCATTAAATTTAATAAATTATAATTTTTGTAGTAATTTATTATTAAGCGATATGTTACGCAAACTAGAAAATATCAATTGATCCCTTGGAAGTGCCGGTTGAGTGTTTTATCTTTGCAACAAAGAGTCAAACTATGGCATTAATTTGAGTAATAAGGGGTAGTATATTTGCTTCTACTATCCGGCTAGTTTTTCTGCGATTATTAATTATGTACAAAAATAAGTAAATTCATAGTTCTGACCCCGCATTTGATAAGTAATTCTACTTTTAATATGGCTGCAAACACTGAAAATGACTTCTGTACATTGGCCTGGCTGGGAAAGAAACGACAGCTATCAGCCATGCTACTATCTGCCTATGTGTTTTTTCTCGTGCTTTGGCATTTTTCTATCAAGTTTCAGTATATCCCTAAATTTTTCACCCCGGGGTATAATTTTTTTAGTATGGCATAACATATTGTTTTGTCTCATTTAATTAACTCTCAATGTAAGTAATCGATGATGCTGGATCTAACGTAAATCAGAAGATTTTACAAACTATTTTTTTTATCAAGTGTGATAAATTATCTTAAGTATTGTTTTTATCTAGCGTTTTTTACTTACACGGCAAGATCAGAAGAACTTAACCTTAATTCCCTTGTATTTACATCGTTAACTCCTGTTTATGGTTTTTGACAGCATATTTTCTCACCAATGAAATACCGCATAGTATTGCAAAAATAGCGCTTGAACATTTTAAATTTCTTCTACGAGTCCAGGCATGTCTTGTTTTCTTTCTACGAATTCGGGTGTATCTTTTTCTCCTTCGAAAGCATTGAAATAATGATTTGCGACAATAAGCCGACAAACGTAAGAGCAGCCAAGCTGTTTATTACCGCTGCCATTCTCGAATTTTTTCACACCCGGGGTAGCATAAACAGGTATCGCCAAGAGTATGGTACTGATTTTTCGCAATCTTGGGCTTCTTTTACGTTTTTTTGTGCTTTACGATTGATTGTCTTTTTGATTCGAAATCATATCTTTGCAACGTAACCGTGCATCTCTTGGCTGTAATAACCTCCTCTTTTAGCTTGTTCAAGCCTTTCTCTCCCTACAAAACATATTTATCTCCCTTGTTTAACTCTCAAATCATTACTTATTTAAGTGCTATTTATTAGATAAATAATACTTACGTACCATAAATTAAAATTTTGCAACTTAATTTTTGATTAAATTTAATAAATAATCGTATAGATGATTTAGCGATTTATTGGTAATATGGTTTCAAAAACCATATGCCCAAACGTACTGACATTCGTTCAATTTTAATTATTGGTGCCGGCCCGATTGTAATCGGTCAGGCATGTGAATTCGATTACTCCGGTACTCAAGCATGTAAAGCCTTAAAAGAAGAGGGATATAAAGTAATATTAGTGAATTCTAATCCGGCTACTATTATGACGGATCCAGAAATTGCCGATGTTACTTACATAGAGCCGATTACTAAAGAATTTGTCGGAAAAATTATTGCTAAAGAACTTCCCGATGCATTATTACCTACGGTCGGGGGACAAACTGCGTTAAATTGTGCCATGTCATTGGCAAATGAGGGGGTGCTGGCAAAATATAACGTCGAACTTATCGGTGCCAACCGAGAAGCAATTGAAAAAGCGGAAAATAGGAAATTTTTTAGCGCCGTTTTGGATAAGATAGGGCTGAAATACCCGAAAAATACGATTATTAGCAATAT
This sequence comes from Rickettsiaceae bacterium H1, assembly GCA_018101195.1. Lineage (GTDB taxonomy): Bacteria > Pseudomonadota > Alphaproteobacteria > Rickettsiales > Anaplasmataceae > JACDQH01. Next base: position 121,954 of record JACDQH010000003.1, on the reverse strand, counting down.
GGAACAAGCACATTTTGCATTGGAAGAAATTGGTTTGCCTATAATTATTCGTCCGTCTTTTACTTTAGGCGGAGCAGGCGGAGGAGTTGCCTATAACAAAGAAGAATTTTTGCAAATGGCTACAAGGGGCCTTGAGATGTCGCCTATTCATGAAATACAAGTCGATCAGTCGATTATCGGGTGGAAAGAATTTGAAATGGAGGTGATACGTGATCGTAATGATAATTGTATCATAGTTTGTTCGATCGAAAATGTCGATCCTATGGGAGTTCATACTGGAGATAGTATTACCGTTGCTCCGGCACTTACTTTAAGGGATCGAGAATATCAGCAAATGAGAGATGCTTCTTTTGCCATAATGCGGGAAATAGGAGTCGAAACTGGTGGTTCCAACGTTCAATTTGCGGTTAATCCCGATGAAGATGAAAGTTTGATGGTCATCGAAATGAATCCCAGAGTTTCCCGTTCTTCAGCTTTGGCTTCGAAAGCGACGGGTTTTCCCATAGCAAAAGTCGCGGCAAAACTTGCGGTGGGTTATACGCTGGATGAAATTCGAAACGACTGTGTTCCTTCGATTCTGGCTTCGTTCGAACCGACGATCGATTATATCGTGACAAAAATTCCGCGATTTAATTTCGATAAATTCGGTACGGTAAAACCAGAACTTTCCAGTACTATGAAATCTGTCGGCGAAGTTATGGCCATCGGTCGATCTTTTTCAGAATCTTTGCAAAAAGCTTTATGCTCTTTGGAAACAGGTTTAACCGGTTTAAACGAAATATTGCCGAAAAATTTGGCGCCAGAGGATGTTAGAATCGAATTAGCTAAAATCCGGCCGAATCGGCTATTGGTAATAGCGGATGCTATGCGTTACGAAATATCGATCGATGAAATTTATGACATCACGAAATATGATAAATGGTTTTTGGCACACATTGCTCGAATTATTTCGGTAGAAAACAATATAAAAGAAAAAGGCTTAAGTAACGATTTGTTAGGAATCAAACAGATGGGTTTTTCCGATGCAAGGTTGGAAGAATTGACTGGTAACAAGATACGAGAGTTGCGTAAAGAACAAAAAGTAATTCCGGTATATAAGCATGTCGATAGCTGTGCTGCCGAATTTGATACGGAAACCGCTTATATGTATAGCACTTATGAAAATGGTTTCGAATGTGAAGCAAAAATTTCGAATAAACAAAAAGTTATTGTTTTAGGTAGCGGTCCTAACCGTATAGGTCAGGGAATAGAATTTGATTATGTTTGTGTGCACGGGGTGCAAGCAATTCAAGAAATGGGGATTGAGGCAATAATGATAAATTGTAATCCGGAAACCGTATCTACCGATTACGATATTTCGAATAGATTATATTTTTCACCGTTAATGGCTGAATTCGTTTTAGATATAATTGAAAAGGAAGAACAAAAAGGAAATTTATTAGGCGTGATAGTCCAATTTGGCGGACAAACTCCTCTTAAATTGGCAAAAATTTTGGAAAGTAACGGAATAAAAATTTTAGGTACCGATTGTGCTGCAATCGATCACGCCGAAGACCGAGATAAATTTAAGCAATTACTTAAGTTTTTAGGTTTAAAGCAACCGAAAAATGCAATTTGCTACGACATAAAAGAATTATATGAAAAAACTGATTTAATTGAATTTCCTTTGGTTATTAGACCCTCTTATGTTTTAGGTGGTCAGTCTATGCGAGTAATTGGCAATTATAACGAGCTGGAGAATTATTTAATCGAAAATAAAAAAATTTTTGATCACGGAGCTTTGTTATTGGACAGTTTCTTGACGGATGCAATCGAGTTGGACTTGGACCTTATTACCGACGGCGAACAAGTTTATGTTGCCGGGATTAGCGAACATATAGAAGAAGCAGGGATACATTCCGGTGATTCTTCTTGCGTATTACCTCCGGATAAAATTGGTGTTGAGATTCGAAACGAGATTAAAAAACAAGCAGAATCTATTGCAATTGCTCTTAAAGCGAAAGGTTTGGTTAACATACAATTTGCCGTTAAAGATAACGATATTTACGTATTAGAAGTTAATCCTCGTGCCAGTCGTACTATCCCCTTTATTGCCAAGGCTACTAATACGAAATTGGCACAGATTGCAACGCAAATAATATTAGGAAAAAAATTGTCCGAATTTAATTTGAGCGATCTTGATGATTTACAGCACATTTCGGTTAAAAGTTCGGTTTTTCCTTTTTCTCGTTTTCTCGGATCGGATATTTTATTAGGGCCCGAAATGAAATCTACCGGCGAGGTAATGGGCATCGATAAAGATTTCGGTTCTGCTTTTGCCAAAGCTCACATAGGGGGGGGAAATATACTACCTCTCGGTGGTACCGTTTTTATCTCCGTGAAAGATGCAGATAAGGAAAAAACGGTTAAGATTGTCGAAACTCTTCTATCAATCGGTTTCACTATTGTTGCTACTGGCGGCACAGCAAGATTTTTAAATAATAAAAGAATTAATGCCGACCTTATTAATAAAGTTCGTCAAGGTAGGCCTCACATTGTCGATATGCTTCTTAGCGATAAGATTTCTCTAGTGATAAACACTTCCGAAGGAAGTAAATCTATTGCCGACAGCGCCAGCATTAGAACTACGACTCTTGCTAAAAAAATTCCGTATTGCACTACTATGACTGCCGCATTTGCTCTGACTTTTGCGATAAAAAAAATTAAAAGTAATGGGTTTTCGGTGAAATCGTTACAAAAATATTTTGCAGATTAATTTGGGTGTATTGCCTTATTAACATAACGTGCTAAAACATCGACTTCCATGTTTAGCCTATCACCAGGTTTATTATATTGAAACGTAGTGTTTTCAAATGTATAAGGCAGTAAGTTTACAAAAAATTTGTCGTGTTTAACTTCGTTTACTGTAAGCGAAACGCCGTCTAAAGCAACAGAACCTTTATAAGTAATATATTTCATAAAATCTAAATTAGGTTCTATAGTGAGTTTATGACTACCGTCTTTTAATAGAGATAAGCTTTTTATATTAACGGTAGTGTCTACATGTCCTAAAACGAAATGACCGTCGATGCGATCTCCGACTTTTAATGACGGTTCCAAGTTAACTTTCGCTCCCGATTTCCATTTACCTAAATTAGTACATGATAGTGTTGCATCCGATACTTCGAAAACTATAGAATTCTCCATTAATTTGATGACGGTCAAGCAAACCCCGGAACATGCTATTGACTCTCCTATTTCGGTTTTGAATGATAAGGGAGTGTTTATCTGAAAATAATTTTTATTTTTGTCTATTATCGTACCGATAAAGTTAATTACTCCGTTGAACATAAGATTATTATTTCATCAATGATATCACGAATGAAATAACTTGAATTATTATTCCTATAAATAAGGAAACGTAAACGATAGCATTGATTGCAGTGATTGTGGTGTTTCTAAGCTTTATGTTGCTTATGTAATCTTCGCAAATGGTTTGTATACCTAATAATCCGTGCCAAATTCCTATAGCTAAGGTGATGCCGATAAGTAAATAAGCAATATTGATTTTTATGGAATAGGTTGTTACAAAAAGAGGAAATATGAAAATAAGTGCTATTAGAAAAATTGAAATAAAAACTGCAGAGAGCCTTTGGTAGTAATAGTGTTGTTTAGCTTTCATCATATTTACCGTAAAAATATTAATAGAATAAAAACGGAACGATAGGGAATGCTGATCGTAAGCAGGATAGTTCCTACCAGTACCGCAATATTAGTTATATTAATGGAACGAAGAGATAAAAAATATCCTTTATCCCAAAAAAGATGCCTTATTCCATTTAGCAGGTGATAGCTAAGTGCAAAATGGAACAACCAAACAAAAGGAATAACAATCTGGTTATCAAGGTTAAATTGGTTTAGGTTTACGTCACCGTTTATCAACCTATAGTTAAGAATATACCAAAAAAGAATAAAGGATAAAAAAAGAATTACGCCGGTAAGCCTGTGACTGACAGACAGAATTGATACCAAAGGTAATTTGTAAATTTGTAAATGGGGAGATAAAGGTTGTTTTTCTTCAGACTTTTGCATAAGTAAAAAATAAAAAGAAACAAAGACAGTAGCACAAATTTTGTTAAGCTAAAACTTAAATATAAAAAAATAAGTTTAACTTAAATTAAGTTTAAGGAGGTAATCTAGCCACAGGTTCCCCTACAGCTACCTTGTTACGACTTCATCCCAGTCACTGATTTCACCCTAAACAGGTACTTCCTTGCGGTTAGGTTTCTGTTTTTAAGTAAAACCAATTCCCATGACATGACGGGCAGTGTGTACAAGACCCGAGAACGTATTCACCGTGGCAATGCTGATCCACGATTACTAGCGATTCCAACTTCATGTTTTCGAGTTGCAGAAAACAATCCGTACTGAGGTGATTTTTGGGGATTTGCTCCACTTCACAGTATCGCTTCCTTTTGTAATCACCATTGTAGCACGTGTGTAGCCCACACCATAAGGGCCGTGATAACTTGACGTCATCCTCACCTTCCTCCAGTTTGTCACTGGCAGTTTCCTTAAAGTCCTCGGCATAATCCGTTAGCAATTAAGGATGAGGGTTGCGCTCGTTACGGGACTTAACCCAACATCTCACGACACGAGCTGACGACAGCCATGCAACACCTGTGTGAAGTCCGGCCGAACCGACTTTTTTCCTTCGAGAAAATACGACTTCCATGTCAAGGTGTGGTAAGGTTTTTCGCGTTGCATCGAATTAAACCACATGCTCCACCGCTTGTGCGGGTCCCCGTCAATTCCTTTGAGTTTTAATCTTGCGATCGTAATCCCCAGGCGGAACGCTTAACGCGTTAGCTTCGATACGGATAAAAACCCACATCTAGCGCTCATCATTTACAGCATAGACTACCAGGGTATCTAATCCTGTTTGCTTCCTATGCTTTCGCACCTCAACGTCAGTAATGAACCAGGTAACCGCCTTCGCCTCTGGTGTTCCTCCTAATATCTACGAATTTCACCTCTACACTAGGAATTCCATTACCCTCTTTCATACTCTAGCCTAACAGTTTTAAATGCAGTTCCCAAGTTGAGCTCGGGGCTTTCACATCTAACTTATTAGGCAGCCTACTTGCCCTTTACGCCCAGTAATTCCGAACAACGTTAGCCCCCTCCGTATTACCGCGGCTGCTGGCACGGAGTTAGCCGGGACTTCTTTTGTGAATACCGTCATTTTCTTCTTCACCGAAAGAATTTTACAACCCTAAGGCCTTCTTCATTCACGCGGCATAGCTGGATCAGGCTTGCGCCCATTGTCCAATATTCCCCACTGCTGCCTCCCGTAGGAGTCTGGGCCGTATCTCAATCCCAGTGTGGCTGATCGTCCTCTCAGACCAGCTATAGATCATCGCCTTGGTAAGCTATTACCTTACCAACAAGCTAATCTAGCGCAGGCTCATCTAATAGCGAAAAACTTTCCCCCTCAGGGCGTATACGGTATTACTTATTATTTCTAATAACTATTCCGTACTATTAGGTAGATTCCTACGTGTTACTCACCCGTCTGCCACTAACTAAATAATTAGCAAGCTAAAATTTAGTTCGTTCGACTTGCATGTGTTAGGCTTGCCGCCAACGTTCGTTCTGAGCCAGGATCAAACTCTCATATTAAGATGATGTTAAAAACATCTTATTTTAAGTTTAAAATTGACTTAATTAATTTTAGTAAACACATAATATGCTTACGTGCTACTGCCTTAATTTCTTTTTACATGACTTTTATTATTTACAATATCAAACAACAATCGATAAGTTAAATACTATATAAGTATAAAAATATCGCGTCAATATAAAATTTACTTTTTCCAAGAAATCACTATAGATAAAATTTAGCTGATGTGATCGATTAATTAGGCTGTAACTGTAATTTTATGTTATGCGTTATACTAATTGACTAATTAAAACTATTAGAAAATAATTAAAATCTGTTTCGTTTTCAACACATGAAAAACCTCTATATCAAAACTTATGGCTGTCAAATGAACGTGTATGATTCGAGCATGATAGCCGATGTTGTAACACCCTTGGGTTTTAAAGAAGTCAAAAACCCGGAATCGGCAGATATGATAATCCTTAACACCTGCCATATTAGAGAGAAGGCAACGGAAAAAGTATATTCCGAACTGGGAAGAATAAATTTGATGGAAAAGGAACAAAAAAGAAAAATAATAACGGTTGTTGCCGGATGTGTTGCGCAAGCGGAAGGTGAAGAAATATTTGAACGTGCAAAAAATGTAGATGTTGTAATTGGCCCTCAAAGTATTCATACGTTACCCGAGTTATTGATTAAAGTACAAAGGAAAAACGGTGAAGAGATCAATTTAGAGTTTCCCGAAATCTCGAAGTTCGATTCTTTGATTGATAAAAATATCGAACGTAGTGCAAACATTTCTTCTTTTCTTTCCGTACAGGAAGGTTGTGATAAATTTTGTACTTATTGTGTTGTTCCTTATACTCGCGGTGTTGAATATTCCAGGTCGGTAAGCGATATATATAGGGAAGCTTTATCACTGGTGAAAAACGGGGCAAAAGAAATTACGTTACTTGGGCAAAATGTTAATGCATATCATGGTGAATGCGATAATGAGATTTGGTCGTTAGGAAAGTTAATGCAACATTTAACCAACGTTTCGGGGCTGGAAAGAATAAGGTATACTACGTCTCACCCTAACGATATGCATGAAGAATTATATCTGGCACATGAAGCTAGAGGTAAAATTATGCCTTATCTTCATTTGCCGGTACAATCGGGATCGGATAAAATATTGAAGCGGATGAATCGCAAGCATAATTCTTTTCTTTACTACGAGGTAATATCCAAGGTGAGAGAATCATGCCCCGATATTGCTCTTTCTTCTGATTTTATAGTGGGATTCCCCGGGGAAACCGATGAAGATTTCGAACAGACGTTAGAGTTGGTGGAGGAAGTAAAATATTCGCAAGCTTATAGTTTTAAATATAGTCCTAGGCCGGGTACTCCCAGTGCCGAATATAAGAATCAGGTGCCGGATGAAATAAAAAACAAAAGGTTACAAATTCTACAAAAATTACTTAGAAAGCAGCAATTGGAATACAATCAAGGTTTTGTTGGTAAAACGATCTCGGTGCTTTTCGACCGTAAAAATGACAAGCAAGCTATCGGTAGAAGCCCTTATATGCAAGCTGTTTATGTTGACGATATTAGCCTTTACGGGGAGATAAAAAATATTTTGATTACGGAAGGAAACCAAAATAGTTTGAAAGGAATTTTGAATGAAAATTGAAACCGTTGCCATAGTCGATTTCGGTTCGCAATTTACTCAATTAATTGCCAGGCGAGTTCGGGAATTAGGTGTTTATTCGGAAATAGTTTCTCTGTATGGGCTAAAAAAAGAAAATAAATATTCCGGAATAATCCTCTCCGGAGGGCCGAGTTCTATTGGTGACGATGCTTTGTATGCGAAAATTCATGGCGAAAAGTCGAAAATTTTCGATATAAATGAAGAATTCGGAATTCCGATATTGGGAATATGTTTCGGCAAGCAATTGATTTGTCATTATTTCGGCGGAAAAATTGTTTGTGATCAAAGTCCTGAATTCGGTAATGCCAATCTGAACGTAATTAAGCAGTCGAACCTTATTTATCAAGAAGAAGGATTGAAATGGGAAGAAGGAAATAATTACCCTGTTTGGATGAGTCACTCCGATAGCGTGGTTTCTCTTCCGCAAGGATTTCATCGAATTGCCGCTACCGAGCGTTGTGAATTTGCAATTATTGAAAATCTGGAAAGAAAGATATATGGTTTACAATTTCATCTGGAAGTACTTCATACTCCTGACGGTAAAAAGTTATTAGAGAATTTTTTGAATATTTGTCACTGTCGCAAAGATTGGAATAACAGGTCTTTTATTAAAGAAGAAACTGAAAACGTTAAGCAACTTATCGGTAATAAAAAGGTTATTGCTGCAGTAAGCGGCGGTGTCGATTCGACTGTTGCCGCTACTTTAACTCATAAAATTATCAAAGATCAATTAACTTGTATTTTTATCGATACAGGGTTATTACGCAAAAATGAAGCAAGACAAGTAGAAAAAACTTTTTCCGAGAAATTTCACATTCCCGTTAGATATTGTGATAAATCCGAGTTATTTTTAAGTAAGTTGCGAAATGTTTTGGATCCGGAACAAAAAAGAAAGGTTGTTGGTAGTACCTTTATTGAAGTTTTTGAAGAAGAAGCAAAAAAAATAGAAGGCGCGGATTTTTTATTACAAGGGACATTATATCCAGATGTAATAGAATCCGGTTTAGGAGTTAGTGCAAGCATAAAATCCCATCATAACGTGGGCGGTTTACCGAAAAAGTTAAATTTGCAATTATTGGAACCGTTGCGTTTTTTATTTAAAGACGAGGTTAGGAATTTAGGTTTAGAACTGGGAATTTCTCGCGATTTAATATATCGTCATCCTTTTCCGGGGCCGGGATTGGCGATTAGGATTATCGGCAAAATTACTTCGGATAAGATTATGATTTTACAAGAAGCCGATGCTATATACGTAAGTGAATTGCATAAGCATGATTTATACGACGATATATGGCAAGCTTTTGCCGTTTTATTGCCGATTAAAACTGTTGGTGTAATGGGAGATAGTCGTACTTATGAGCATGTATGTGTTTTGCGAGCCGTTACCTCGAGCGACGGTATGACGGCAAATGCCTTTCCATTTGAAAATCAAGAAAAAAAGCTAAAATTTTGGGATTTTTTGCAACATGTAGGAAATAAAATAGTTAACGAAGTAAAAGGAGTAAATCGAATTACTTACGATATAACTTCGAAACCCCCCGGCACTATAGAATGGGAATAATCAAATCATCCTTTGCTTTATGGTTAAAGGGTTCGGCACGTGATAATTCAAATATTTTAGATACTTCCTTGGTGCTTAATGCATTCTTTATGCAATGATATTTCGGCAGTCATTTGTTCGGAACAATATGGGAGTATATCTATGATTTTTTACATTCTCCGATAATAATGGACACAACTCGCTTTTGTTCTGGATCAAAAGAAGTATAACAACAATAAGTTTTTTCATCGGCGAAATTATAACTTAAGCTCAGCATATAATTTTCTTTTTTACCTAAACAATCTTTAATTTCCGATATTGAAAATAATTCTTTATATATTTATGTTGTAAGACATCGAATTCTCCTGTGTCTGGTACTGTAGTAACACAATGTGTTCTTACGTTTTGAGATAATAAATAATTTTCTTTTGACAGATCTGATTTTACCGGGTCAAAACCTATGTCTCTGGTTTTCGGGTGACAAAACATTTTGGGTCTTTTTATAGCACTATAGACAATTACGCTTGTTATTTGTTTTAGTGCAACTTGTTGCATTTTGCATAAATGTCTTTGTATTTTTCATAAAGGTAAGCTGGGGTTTGTCCTATTATTTCGGGAGTAGAATGGTTATTTGCGAGATAACCGTTTTCTGATAATTTGATATTTTATTCGTCAAGTATTTTTTGTCGCACAAAGATAGGAAATCATGTAAAAATTGGTAAAGGTGTTTTATCAAATTAAGTATGTTTTTTATCGCGATTTTCATACTCTGTGAGATATAAAAACTCAATCGAAAAATTCAAACGATAATTATGTAACGATTTAACAGATTTAAGGAAAGTATTTTTGCTTTTTGTTATATTGCGTTAACGATTATAGATATGGAGCCGATTAAATAGTATCAGGGTTCGATTATTATGTTTTGTAATGATTCATTCTACTACCATTGGAGATTTGACTTTTGAAGAAAGAGAAATACCGATCTGATGTTTGTCGATTAATTCTTTGCGTAATATGTTTCCTGCTTGTTTCAATTTCCAATAATCTAATCGCATACTATCTTACCATTGAATAGCTTCCAAACATAATTGAATCGATCTGATTGTTACTTTTATTAAAGCAAGTATAACAACAATATGTTTGTTCTTTTGCAACGTCATAACCTAAGCTGAACGTACAATCTTTTTCTGTGTTGAAGTAATCAGTTTCCGATATTGAAAATAATTTTTTGTATTCGTATCGTAAAAGATCATGAAATTTTCTTATATATGAAGGCAAGAGTGTCTTTTTGTAAAAAACATGCATTCTTATATTATTTTGATAATAAATGGTTTTTTTCGATAAAACTGATTCTATTAAATCAAAATTTGATAAAGTACTTGTTAGGTCATAAAGAAATTTAGGTGTTTTATTTTATAGTATTACTATGACTATGTTTGTTATTTGATTTAATTGGACGTTTTGCATTTTACATAAATGGTCTTTATATTTTTCATAAAGATAGTTTTGGCCCTTCTGATAATATAAAGTATAAAGAAACCTAGATCAGTTGATTTTTGTTCTATTTCTGATCGTGTAACATTTAATTCGTTAAGTATTTTGCTGTCACACGAAGATAAAAAACCACTGAAGAATGACTTAAAGTATGTTATAAAATTAAGTTTTGTTATTTATACCTTGTGAAATATAATAATCAATTTTACAGCTTAAATAAGTATGTTATTTTACTTTTTGAGTAATTAAAAATTTACAATTAATAAAAATACAACAATTAGCATGAATCTAATATTAAATAAAAAAATTGTGCCGATTTATTTCTTATTAGCCAGCTTATCAGCTCTTATTACGGCTTACGTTATGGAACACGGTTTTGATATACGACCATGTAAGTTGTGTTATTATCAACGCGTAGCATATTTTTCTTCTGTACTTCTTGCTTTATTTGCTATTATTAAGCCTAAAAAATTTATAATAATCGCCATGATTATCAGCTTTTTGCTTAATGGTTTCATTGCCGGTTATCAATTTGCAGTTGAACAACATTGGACGGAAAGTATTGTTTCGTGTGTTAGTAAAAATATTATGAATGACCTTACTGATAAGGAGATATTAGATTTTACGATATCGTCACATGAAGTTCGTTGCGATATACCGCAGTTTGTTTTTTTAGGAGTTTCTCTTTCGGGATGGAATATGATATATTGCGGCATAATATTGGCAGTGTTTGTTTTTATTATAAAAAAAAGAAATGAAATCACCGTTAGCTAAATCGGAATTAATAAAGCAAATGATCAGGGTTAACCATGCGGGTGAATATGCTGCGATGAAAATATATAAAAGCCAAGCACAAGTTTTTAAAAAAGATAAAGATTTTAAAAAACTGATCGATCACATGAAAGAGCAAGAAAGACATCATTTGGAATATTTTACCGAAGCACTCGATGAGCATAAAGTGAAGCCTACTAAATTTTTACCCGTGTGGAATGTTTTCGCCAAGGCATTGGGCTATGGTACCGCTTTTATGGGTAAAAAAGCGGCTATGGCCTCCACCGTTGCGGTAGAAGAAGTAATAAGCGATCATTATCAAGAACAAATCGAACAACTGGACGAAGGTGAATTAAAAGAGACGATTAAACGATTTCGCCAAGAAGAAATGGAACATCATGACATCGGAATAGAGAATAAAGCGGAAGAAACAAAAGGTTATGAAATACTCTCCGGTGTGATAAAATTCGGCTGTAAGTTTGCTATAGCTTTATCAAAACGTGTTTAACGATTTATTTGGTTTTAATAATGCTCGTAATTTAACATTAACCCTTACAGATGTTAGAAGTACGGGGTTTGGGTTGTTGCTACGTACATTTCACTCCTAAAAATTTGTTTTCGAGACTATCGAAAAAATAAGTTTCTTTTCTATTACTTATTGCTTTTCAAAATATTTTTCGTAAATGTTATTCTGTGAGTTTTGAGTATATCATAAAATGGGAGTGTGGAATTTATGGATATCTTCACAAAAGAAAAACGCAGCAAGATAATGTCGGAGATCAGGAGCAAAGATACCAAGCCGGAAATTATGCTTCGTAAGGCGTTATTTAACAAGGGATACAGGTATAGAACTCATGCTAAAAATATAGATGGGAAACCGGATATTTATTTAAAGAAATACAATGCCGTTATTTTTTTTCACGGTTGTTTTTGGCATGGGCATAACTGTAAGTTGGGAAAATTACCTAAAACACGGATCGAATTTTGGAAAAATAAAATAGAATCCAATAAGAAAAGAGACTCGAATATTGCGAACGCTTTAAAAAGCAAAGGTTATCGGGTGCTGATTGTTTGGGGGTGTGTATTTCAGGGAAAAGGACAAAACCGATTAGGTGAAGTTATAGATCGGGTAACGGAATGGATAAATTCAAAGAATTCTTCAAATGAAATTTTAAGTAAATCTTTCGAGTAATTTAAATGTAAGGTTTTAAATAAAGGAAAACGGAGGGGGGAAATTGTGCTGAAAAAATATAAATTTATAGATTTATTTGCTGGTATAGGAGGTTTTCACTTGGCATTTCATCAATTGGGCGCGGAGTGTGTTTTCGCCTCGGAAATAGATAGTCATGCGCGTAACACTTACGAATATAACTTTAAGAAAATATCACCTGGTTTATTTGCATCGGGAAAATTCAACGACGATATATTGAAAATTTCTTATGACGATATAAATGACGAAATACCCTATGCAGATGTATTATGTGCCGGTTTTCCCTGTCAACCTTTTAGTTTGATCGGGCTTGGAAAAGGATTTAAAGAAAGAAAGGATTTTCGTGGTAATATGTTTTTCAAGATCAGGGATATAATCAAGGTTAAAAGACCGAAAGCTATATTTCTTGAAAATGTAAGAAATCTTTTAAAGCATAATAATGGAAAAACATTTTCAATTATGAAACGTGTTATCGAGAAAGAATTAAAATACGATCTTTGTTATGAAGTGGTAAAAGCTTCGGATTTTGGCCTTCCACAGCACAGGCCGAGAGTATTTATGATTGGCTTCAGGAAAGAAGATGGATATTTCGCTCCTTTTAAACACCCTGAAAAAATGGGTTTGAAGATAACAATGTCCGATGTTTTTTGCGGTAAATGCAATAAGGAAATAGGTTATACTTTGAGAGTCGGGGGTAGAAAATCCGGTATTGAAAGCATACATAATTGGGATTCTTATATGGTTAATAATAGACATGTAATTCTGACCCATAAAGAAGGACGTATAATGCAAGGTTTTCCGGAATACTTTGAATTTCCCGTAACGGAAACACAAGCTATGAAGCAATTGGGAAATAGCGTTGCCGTTAATGCGGTAAAGGCTTATGGGAGTGCGATTATAGAAAGACTGAATAGTAAAATAAATAATGAAAAAATATGAATCTGGTGTTGCAGTAGTGATTAAATGAAAAATATTGTTATTACATACGAATTTACTTGGTAAGACGATTGAATTGATACTGAAAACAATAAGCAATTATAAAGGTGATGTCTTACTTAAAATTGAAAAATGTTAATCGAAGGCTTGGGATTTTTTTAAAATCGTATGATTGGCTGGGATGGAAGGATTCGAACCTTCGCATGACGATACCAAAAACCGTTGCCTTACCGCTTGGCTACATCCCAACTGATTTCTTTACCCATTCTAAAAACGGAATATTAACATTCGATGTGCTGACCGAGAAAATAAGCGGGCAGTCATAAGTATGAATTGTTTTCACTCTACTTATTATGTCGTTCACTTTTTCTGCTAATGTCTTTGCTATTATTACTACTTCGCTCTTTTTTTGCAATTTTTCTTCCCATTTATATATCGAGGTTATGCTGTCGAATAAATTGGCGCATGCTACCAGGTTATCTTCTGCTAAATTAGTTGCTATTTTTTCTGCCAATTCAAAGTTTGGCGTAGTTATGTAAACAATTTCCATAGTAGAATCACATATTAGTATTTGCGTAAGAAGAATAAGACAATAAGAAAAAATTTCAAGGATTATATTATTATTCGAAGAAATCGCTTGATCTGATTTTATTTACTAACTGTCGTGTTGTAATATTATTTTGTAATATGGCAAACAATGTAATAAATACCAAAACATTCGGTAGAATTGAGATATATTCGGATGATTACAAATCGTGTGAAGTTTATGAAATTGAGAGCGATTTAGATAGAGAGCAATGTTTGTTTATTGCGCAAAAATTACTGATAAGTGGCGATAATTGGCGACTCTATTTTCGAAAAGCGGGATTAGTTGAAGAATTTGTTGAACTGGTTCTTAACGGTAAAGAAGTTGTGCATAAAGGAAATCAATGGTTATCTGGAGAAATTACTAAATATATAAAGCCGGCAGATAAAATAACTCAAATCTCATATCTTCCGGGAGTAACCGATAGCTTGGCTAGTACTGTAAAAAAAATGATAGAACAAACGTTTGGTTATGTTTTTAATCTGGATGATGCAGTTCGTACCGTTAAGCTGTTTGTCGGAGAAGATAATTATGGTTATAATCCTTTAATCGAATCGTGTAACGTCGGTACAGCGGATGAAATCCATTTTATAGAGGATGATTCTCGAGATTCTGGTGAATTTTGTGAAGATGAAATAAACAAAATAGAGCTTAATCAAATAGAAGAATGTAGTGAGAAAAATTCTTTAGGTCTGTCAAATAAAGCGATTACGGTTATCAAAGAATATTTCATCAAATTAGGAAGAGAACCGAGTTACATAGAACTGGAAACATTAGCGCAAACTTGGTCGGAACATTGTAAGCACACTATTTTTGCTTCTCCGATCGACGATGTTAAAGAAGGTTTATATAAAACCTATATTAAAGGTGCGACCGAAAAAATAATGAACAAAAAAAAGGGTTTTTGTGTATCTGTTTTTTCCGATAATGCTGGAGCTATTAGCTTTACCGAAGATTGGCTTATAGCGGTAAAAGTCGAAACTCATAACAGTCCTTCGGCTTTAGAGCCTTTCGGCGGTGCTATGACCGGAATAGTCGGAGTGAATAGAGATATAATAGGTTTCGGTATGGGTGCTAAACCGGTAGCGAATATGTATGGATTTTGCTTTGCCGAACCCAATAAAGATTACGATTATTTTCGTGATGTTAACTGTAATAAAAGAATATTGTCACCCAAAGAAATCATCGATGGTGTTATTAAAGGCATAGAAGTCGGAGGAAATTGTTCGGGGATACCTACGCCTCAAGGTTTTGTTTTTTATGACGAACGTTTTATTGCCAAACCTTTGGTTTTTGCTGGTACGATAGGTTTGATCCCTAGAACGATAAATAGCAAGCCGGCACATGAAAAGAAACCGAAAGATGGTGATTATATAGTGTTAATTGGCGGCCATACCGGTCGGGACGGTATTCATGGTGCAAATTTTTCTTCTGATAGTTTGGCTGGTGATAACCCTGCTTCCGTAGTGCAAATCGGTGATCCGATTACCCAAAAAAAGCTTTCTGATGCCTTAATTAAAGATGCGAGAGATTTGGGGTTATACAATGCTATTACTGATAATGGAGCGGGCGGTTTGTCATCTTCGATCGGAGAGATGGGTAAGTGTGGGTTTATAGTGCGACTGGAAAAAGTTCCGCTTAAATATCAAGGAATGTTACCGTGGGAAATTTGGGTCTCGGAATCGCAAGAGAGAATGACATTGTCCGTTCCTCCGAACAAATATAATAAGTTGCGTAAGATTATGCATAAGCATGACGTTAGCATTTGTACAATTGGTCGATTTAATAATAGCGGTAATGCTCTCGTTACTTATAATGGGAAAGAAATATTAAACCTTGACACTGATTTTTTACATAACGGCAATCCGCTAGAATATTTAATAACTGACGAAATACCGGATGTGATTAAAGCTCTTCCCGATACTAAAGAGATAAATCTTCAGGGTAATAAATTTATCGCTGAACGGTATGATCATGAAGTTCAAGGTAATTTGGTATTGAAACCTCTTCAAGGTAAAGGAAAGGTTTTTGCAGATGCTACGGTAATAAGACCGATTCTTGATTCGGCAAAGGGAATTGCTCTTTCTCAGGGAGTGGGAATGTTGCTAAATGACAGGTTAGACCCTTATTATATTGCGGCAAACGCAATCGATACCGCGATTCGTAACGCGGTAGTAGCAGGTGCTAACCCAGGAGAAATAGCATTACTCGATAATTTTTGCTGGTCCGATTCAACTAACCCGAAAAGATTATGGCAATTAAAAAGAGCTGCTCAAGCTTGTTATGATTATGCAATTGCATTTAATACACCTTTTATTTCGGGTAAGGATAGCATGTTCAACGATTTTAAGGGATATGATATTGATGGGCGCAGTGTTCATTTAACCGATCCTCCGACATTATTGATTACTGCTGTTGGCACTGTTGACGATGTAACGAAATGTGTTTCCTTAGATGCAAAATTTTCCGGAGATATGGTTTACTTATTAGGGGATAACAGCTTGCATGATGTTGATGCAAGAAAGTCGTTATCCCTGTATAAAAAAATATATGAAGCTATCAATCGGGATATGATAGCTTCTGCTATTTCGGTAAACATAGGGGGATTATGGCATGCAATTAATCGAACCGAATTAGGCGGGAAGTTAAAAATTGGTATCGCTTCCGGTAGTCAAGACATGCGAAAAGAATATCCTGGTAGAATTTTAGTTACCGTTAACCCGGATAATAAAGAAAAGTTCGAAGGGCTATTTACCGAATCCGTATTAATAGGGGCATTAAGCTAGTATTATTTCAATTTTTCCACCCGGTGTGGATTGCTACTATTCCTTTAGTTAAGTTTCTAAAACTAACCGAGCTAAATCCTGTTTTGGTAATTAAATTAGCAAATTGTTCTTGAGTGGGAAAAGCTTTAATGCTGTCCACTAAATACTGATATGCTTCCTTATTACCCGTTACCGCTTTTCCTAACAAAGGTATTATATTCTCGGAATACAGGTCGTATAACTTGGCAAAAAGAAAATTATCTTCTATGTGGGAAAATTCTAAACATAAAAAACGTCCTCCTGGCTTTAAAACCCGGTAAGCTTCTTCCAATGCAAAATCAACATTTTTCACATTTCTAATACCGAATGCTATTGTGTAGTAGTCGAAGCTATTTTTATTAAAAGGTAAATTTTCGGCATCTCCGCATGTCCAGTCTATGTCGACGTATCCTTTGTTCGTAGTTTTTTCTATGCCTTGTTTTATCATTTCGAAATTGTTATCGCAGATAGTTGCCTGACAATCTGTGAATTTTTGTAAAATGCGGGTAGTAATATCACCTGTTCCTCCTGCTACGTCGAGCAGTGTGAAATCTTTTTTCAAATTAATTTCTTTAATGAATTTGTTTTTCCATAAATGATGAATGCCGAAGCTCATTAAATTGTTCATTAAGTCGTATTTATCTGCTACGGATGAAAACACACCTTTGACGAAATTGTTTTTTTCCATATTGAACTGGCAGTATTAAATTTATACGATAACATGATTTTAATTGTGGTAAAAATCAACCTCGTTTAGTTGGCAAAAAAAAACAATATGCACGATATAGAGTTAATTCGTAATTCGCCAGAAAATTTCGATAAAGCGATGAAAAGTAGAGGTATCGATTCTGTTGCCGAGAAAATACTGGGCTTAGATAAAAAAAGAAGAGAGGCTGTAACCGAAATACAAGAATTGAAAAAACAGAAAAATACTCTTGTAAAAAAAATAGGGTTAATGAGATCTTGTGGTGAGGATTGCTTGTCTTTAACCGAAGAAACGAAAAATTTGAGCTTGCAAATAAAAGATCTTGAATCGGTGCACGATAATAAAGAATTGGAGAAATTATTGGCTGGTTTGCCTAATATTCCCGATAAGTTAGTTCCCGTAGGTGGTGACGAATCGGCTAATATTGAGATTCGTAGGTATGGGAAACCGAAAAAATTCTCTTTTACGCCGAAAGCTCATTATGAATTGGATAGTGATTCGATGGATTTTGAGACCGCAGCCAAAATTTCCGGAGCCAGATTTGTTATGACGAAAGGTAAAATTGCTAAATTAGAGCGTGCTTTAACCAATTTTATGTTGGATTTGCATACGCAAGAATTCGGTTATACCGAGGTTTCCCATCCTTATTTAGTACGGGAAGAAGCAATGTACGGGGTAGGTCAGTTACCTAAATTCGATGAAGATTCTTTTAAAACTACCGATGGATTCAGGTTGATACCGACAAGCGAAGTATTTTTAACCAATATAGTAGCAGGTAGCATTTTGGAAGAGAAAAATTTACCTTTGCGTTTTGTTGCGAGTGCTGCTTGTTTTAGGTCGGAAGCGGGAAGTTCCGGGCGTGATACTCGCGGAATTATTCGTCAACATCAATTTGATAAAGTAGAGCTTGTTAGCGTTGTTCAGCCTCGTCGTTCTACGTTGGAGTTCGAACGTATGACGGGTATTGCCGAGGAGGTGGTGAAATTACTCGAATTACCTTATCGGGTAATTCTGCTTTCTACCGGAGATATGGGTTTTTCTGCTCGTATGACTTACGATATCGAGGTTTGGTTTCCTTCGCAAAATGCTTATCGTGAAATTTCAAGCTGTTCGAATTGTGGTGATTTTCAAGCACGTAGGATGAAAGCAAGGTATAAAGAAGGCGGGAAAAACATGTTTGTTCATACTCTTAACGGTTCGGCTTTGGCTGTCGGTAGAACGATAGCGGCAATAATGGAGAATTGTCAAAATAGCGACGGTTCGATTTCGATACCGAAAATTATTCAACCTTATATGGAAGAAAAATCATTCTGTTAATAAAGCATTATATAGCGGTAATATTTCGTTATTTATCTTTTCTTCGGTAATCGGTCCGATTATGTGAAGCCTGATTACACCTAATTTATCGATAACAAAAGTTTCAGGCAAGCCTTGAATTCCTAGAGATTCTTGACTAATCCCACGCTTATCGAAACCGGTATTAACATAAGGATTGCCGTGATCTTTAAGAAATTTTTGTGCTTGTATCGCATTATCGATGTAACTGATTCCGTATAAATCCACTTTGTCTTTTATCGAGAACCATAAATTGTGTTCTGCAAGGCAAGATGTGCACCAAGAGTTAAACACGTTCAGTACGTAAGGTTTGCCCACAAGATTTTTGCTGTTGAGGTAACTGCTTTGTTGGGAAAATAACGAAGGCAGATATATCTCTACACTTTTTTTATTATCGTGTAATATTAAGGCAAGTACTAAGATAGAACTTAAAACTAAAAATACGAAAGCTACCAGATTATTTATCTTCATTACTCGATAATAGCAGTAACTTAATAATAAATAAAAGAAAATTAATCTTTATAGGAATTTATTTTCCTTATCGTCGAAGAATTATAATGTCAAAAACACGAAAAATAATAAAAAATATGACACTTTGCAATTAATAATTTTTTTCTTAGATTTTTTTTCATTGTCACGGCAACCATATAGTGCTATCTTCTTGATGTTTATTGTTTGCGGGAGTAGCTCAGGGGTAGAGCGTAACCTTGCCAAGGTTAAAGTCGAGGGTTCGAATCCCTTCTTCCGCTCATCTTTGCCTATGGTGTCATATAACGACATATTTTCCAATGCTGTCGAAAAAGTAAAGAAAGAGGGTAGATATAGAAAATTTACTAATCTAAGCCGAATATCGGGTGAATTTCCTTATGCCTATAATAAGCCTAGTGAAAGGAAAGTGGTTATATGGTGCAGTAACGACTACCTCGGCATGGGTCAAAACCAAAAAATCACCAATGAAATGTGTGAAACAATATGGAATATGGGAGCAGGTGCAGGAGGTACCCGAAACATCTCTGGAACGAATAAGGAAGTAGTAGAATTAGAGTCAAGTATTGCCGATTTACATAACAAAGAATCTGCACTTTCTTTCGTGTGCGGCTATATGGCTAATTATGCTTCCCTTTATACGTTACTTACTATTATGCCGGATTCGTTAGTATTTTCGGATTCTCTCAATCATGCTTCTATAATAGATGGTATTAAGGCAAGTAAAAGAAAAAAATTTATATTTCAACATAACAATGTTTCACATCTTGAATCCTTATTAAAAAGTGTAGATATTTCAGTGCCAAAATTGGTAGTATTCGAGTCGATTTATTCTATGGACGGCGATATTGCTCCAATAAAAGAGATATGCGATATGGCAAACAGGTATAATGCCTTGACTTATATCGATGAAGTTCATGCCGTTGGTATGTATGGAAAAAGAGGCGGCGGTATGACGGAGCAAGAAAATTTAACCGATTTCCTGACGATAATACAAGGAACAATGGCAAAAGCATATGGTATTATGGGGGGATACATAGCATCTTCGTCGTTAATAATCGATTTAATAAGAAGTTATGCACCCGGTTTTATTTTTACAACGGCTTTACCCCCGGTTATTGCTACTGCTGGTAAAATGAGTATCGAGCATTTGAAAATAAGTAATAAAGAAAGGGAAAACCATCGATTGGTTGTACAAAAGGTTAAATCGAAATTAAATAAAGGGGGAATAAGGTTTTTGGATAACAATACCCATATAGTACCGGTTATGATTAACGACCCTTATTTATCTGCAGAATCTTCTCGAATTTTATTGGAAGATTACGGGATTTTTATACAAAATATTAATTATCCGACGGTGCCGAAAGGAACGGAAAGATTACGAATAACTCCGACTCCACAACATACGAATGCCATGATTGAACATTTGGTTCAATCTTTATCTGAGGTATTTGTTCGATTAGGTATTAGATTAAATAGACATTGTGCTTGATGCAGATAAATTTTATAGTATAACAATTGTTCGTCGTTCATGATGTTCCTTTTTGTACATTACACAAAACTAAATAAGTTAATACTATGAAAGTAGGTATTAACGGTTTTGGCAGAATTGGTCGTGCACTATTGCGTGCGCTTTATGAAAAAGAATATAAAAATCACGGAATAGAAGTTGTTGCAATTAACAGTAGATCTGGTGCAAAACAGCAAGCACATTTGTTAAGGTATGATTCGATTCACGGAATTTTTCAATACTATGTTGATTTTACTGATTCTTCAATTTCCGTTAACGACGATGTTATTCGCGTATTTAACGAAGCTAAACCGGGAGATATTCCTTGGGACGTAGATGTTGTATTCGAATGTTCTGGAGTGTTCAATAGTAAAGATAAGGCCGGAAGGCATAAAGCTGATAAGATTATAGTTTCAGCACCGGTTAGCGATGCGGACCAGACGATAATATACGGAGTTAATCATGACAACTTGGATAAAAGCAATAAAGTGATTTCATGCGGGTCTTGTACGACGAATTGTTTAGCTCCGATAGCAGATGTTATACATAAAAAAATCGGAATCGAACATGGTTTTATGACGACGGTTCATGCCTATACTAACGATCAAAACGTGATAGATAACAGCCATAAAGATCTGCGTAGAGCCAGAGCTTGTGCAATTTCGATGATTCCAACATCTACCGGTGCGGCAAAAACAATAGGGAAAATAATTCCCGATCTCACAGGGAAAATAGACGGGACTGCAGTTAGGGTGCCTGTTCCTAACGTATCAATGATAGATTTCGCGTTTGTTTCAACTACAAAAACAACAATAAGTGCAGTTAACGAATTTATGGAAAACGCGGCAAGTCAGGAATTAAAAAATATCCTGGGCATATCCTCCGAACCGTTAGTTTCCGTTGATTTTATTCATGACTCCCATAGTGCTATTTTCGATTCTACCGAAACCAAAATAGTAGGTGATAATTTTGTACGAGTTTTAGCATGGTACGATAACGAGTGGGGATTTGTTAACAGAATGATCGATGTCTCTCTTTTGTTAAAGTAATGAAAGTAGTTACTCAGTTAAAAGATTTAGATAAAAAAACGGTAATAGTAAGAGTTGATTTTAATGTGCCTGTTAATGGTGGTAAAATTGAAGATGATACGCGAATAAAAAACAGTATACCTACAATTCGGCATTTACTTGCAAAAAAGTGTAAAGTTATACTTATTTCTCATTTAGGAAGGCCTAAAGGCCATGATCTGAATTTATCACTAACGGTATTAATCGATGAGTTACGAAAATTAGTTAATGCTAAAGTAATATTTGCTCGTAATACTAGCGAAGTAAAGCCAAAGCTTGCTGAGATTATTCATGGTGAAATTTTGTTGATGGAAAATATCCGCTTTTATTCGGAAGAAGAAAATAACGATCTGGGTTTTGCTAAAAAATTAGCGTCTTTCGGTCAGGTATATATTAATGACGCATTTTCATGTTCTCATAGAAATCATGCTTCAATTGCAACTTTACCGTCACTTTTACCTTCGGCAGCAGGGTTAAGTTTAGTCCGAGAAGTAAATGCTTTAAATTCGATATTCGATCAGTCTTGCCGTCCTGTTGTTGCTATTATCGGTGGTGCTAAAATTTCAACAAAAATTGAATTAATTCATAGTTTGGCTGTGAAATTTGATTACATGGTAATAGCGGGAGCTCTTGCAAATAATGTTTTAAATGCACGGGGAATAAATGTCGGCCTTTCTTTAATTGAAGAAGAAATTAAGGAAGATTTTGATCAATACGATAACATTATTTTGCCTCAAGACGTCCTAACGGCAAGTGATGTTGAAGGTGAGGTTCATGTTTGCGACGTAAGAAATATTCCTAAAAAAGAAAAAGTCTTTGATGTTGGACCTGCAACTGTTATGCAAATTAAAAACATTTTAAATCAGTGCAAAACTGTGGTTTGGAACGGACCTATGGGTTTATTTGAAATGGAACATTTTAGTAAGGGAACAAAAAATGTTGCAGAAGCTATAGCAAAATTGTCCAAAGAAGGAAAAATTAAAAGTATTGTCGGGGGAGGAAATAGCAGGCATTCACTTAATAAGTTTAATATTGATAGTAATCTTTTTACTCATGCATCCGATGCGGGAGGAGCATTTTTGGAATGGATGATTCGTCAAACGTTATCGAATTTAGATAGACTGAAATGAGAAAAAGGTACGTAGATCTTGTTAGGAAAAACAAAGTAGATTTTGCGTTCAGACCGCATGGTAGGGTAACTTCTTTAGTATTTGCAACGGCAATTTACGTGATTACTATGATAGTGCTAACTCAGTTTAGTGCTGTAAATATTTTTTATCCTGTTTTTACTACTTTTCTATATGTTTCTTTTTTTATTTTTAAGATTAAACAAAATTCTAATACTCTTAATCATGTTGAGTTTCAAAACGCATTATTTGCCAATGCATTGAAAAAAAATAATCAATTTTTTTTAATAATAAGTCAAAATGGAGCTATTACGTATAATGATGAAAGAAGTGGTATCAAAAGCAATAATCTAGAAGAATTTTTAGATAATATTAGCCTTGTTAATGAAAAAAAAGAATTAATCTTTAACGCATTACACAGAAAATCTCATTGTAAAATTGATTCGGTATCGGAGAAAAATTTGGTTTTACAATTAGAATTACTTCCTCTTGCAAGACCGGACGGTTATTTTTTATTGAAAGCGGTAAGGCAAGCTAAAGAGGAAGTTTATGCCGAAGTAATGGAAAACCATTGTGTAGGAAGTTACACTTTGCACTCGGACGGCTTATTACTGTCTGCTAATAAAAGTTTTTTGGATTTAATAGAGGTGCGGAGCTTTAATGAAGAACCGATATATTTACCGGAATTAATAAATTCGAAACACGAAACAAAACTAACAACTAGGCTGAATAACAATATAAATGTTTATGTAAGTGCAAAAATGCTGTACGATTCATCGGGAGATCAACAAATATTCGGGTTAGTTACTCCCAAAAATTTTGAACGTTCCGAATTTTTAGATGCCCCGGTTGCCATCGCTCAGCTTGATAGAAATGGGAATGTGCTAAAGCATAACCATGCATTTTCTAGTTTGGTAAACAATGTTAAATTCAAGCGGATTGCTGATATCGTTAAAGATGAAATCGATTTTAATTTATATTTTACGCAAGCGGCTGTCGATGAAATTTCTTCAAATCTTAATTTAATTAACGATAAGGTAGTTAGTATGCTTGTGAAAAAGTCCGTTACAGATAATTTTATGGTCTTTTTCTTCGATATAACCAAATATAAAAAAATAGAAGAACAGTTAATTCATTCGCAAAAGATTCAATCTGTAGGCGAATTGGCGGGAGGTATCGCTCATGATTTTAATAATATTTTAACGGCAATATGGGGGTTTTGTGACTTAATTTTAATTAGATGTAATTCTAAGGATTCTACCTTTGTCGATATAATGCAAATCAAGCAAAATGTAGATCGTGCTACTAATTTAGTTGGTAAACTTTTGGCTTTTTCTCGTTGCCAAACTCTTCAGCTTGAGGTGTTGGAAATCTCAGAAGTACTTGATAACGTTGTTCCGCTGATTCGAAGGTTAATCGGTACCAATATTAAGTTGAAAATTAATTATTTGTCTAATCTGGGTAGGGTGAAAGCAGATAAAAGGCAGTTGGAACAAGTGGTAATGAATTTGGCAATTAATGCTCGTGATGCAATGTCGGGTGATAATGGTAATTTTGTTATTACGGTGAGTGAAGAAGTAATTACTGCCGGGATTGACGATATGATTCCTGCGGATCATGACGATGTTATTGTTTCTGGCGAATATATCGTACTGAAATTTTCCGATGACGGTTGCGGTATATCCGAGGATATTATTACCAAAATATTCAATCCGTTTTTTTCTACTAAAAAAGAAAATGAAGGAACCGGTTTGGGTCTTTCTATGGTATACGGTATTGTCAGGCAGATTGGAGGTTATATATATATCAAGAGTGATGTGGGGAAAGGTACTCAAATTAATATTTATTTACGTAAGGTATATGAAAAGGTCAGCCAAATTAGCGATAAAGAGAAAAGTTTTAAATCGAGTAATGATAGTCTTTTGTTTGTTCCGAAAAACATACTGTTAGTCGAAGATGAAGAAACGGTAAGGATTTTGATTAAACGAGCTTTGGAAAACGAAAGATATACCGTGTATGATTATTCTGCCAGTGTCGATGCGTTAGAAGAAATAAGAAGTAAAAAAATAGAAATAGATATAGTGCTTACCGATATAATAATGCCTGAAATGAGCGGGGTTGATATGGTGAGTGATATAAGGAAGTTTTTGCCCGATATCAAAGTAATTTTTATTTCGGGATATTCGAAAAAAAAGTTGGAAAAGATAAATTATAAATATTCTTTTTTACAGAAACCGTTCTCGCTTGGACAAGTAGTGGCAAAAATACAAGAAGTTAGTAACTCAGATCATTAAGATTGTTATTAATGGCTTTTGCATTGTTTATTAAAGATTTTACTTTCGAATAATTTATGAATAATGCGGTAATAGAAAATAACACTATGGACATTCCGAAAAAAATTCCTTCGCTAATAAGAAAACTGGAATTAGTAACGGAATAACTGATTAAGCTGATTGTGATTGTGGCAGAAGCAACACAGCTTACGCCGGTGCAAATAGCGGCTTTTTTCCTATAGTAATCAAATTTGTTGTTTAATTTTAATTGCTTACTTCGACTTGAGAATACGGCTGCATCTCTCTCTAATCCTTCGATTTTTTGTTGAACATTACTTAAACGTATATCTCTTTCTAATACCTTCCTTACAGCATCCTTTGCGAGTTCTTCAACTTTGCTAACTTCTTTACCCACCTGTGCTAATTTTTCATCGGTTTGCGGTAGAATATTAGCTTGAATTTGTTCCTGAGATAAAATATTTTGGTGTGGCGTACTTGATTCTGCACTTGGATTGTTTGTTTGTAATTGATCACAGGTGTGTTCCTGGTATAAAGTATTTTGGTGTGACGTACTTGATTCTGCACTTGGATTGTTTGTTTGTAATTGATCACACGCTTTTTGGATTTCTTCTAATAAATCCTCTATTGTTCTACCTGTTTCTTTATTTACTAATGTTTGTAATTTTTGATAATTGTCGTTTGCTTGTTGTAATGCCTGAGAAATTTCTTCTTTAACACCTTTTAATGCAGAGAGAGTATCACTTAATTTCTGATTTAATGAGATTTTTTCATCTTCGGTTAATTTTTCGTACCGCTTAGTTGATTTACACAATTCAATTACTGTTAAATTATTTTTCTCGTAATCGTTAAATAATTTTTGTAATTTTTTGTTATTTTTGTGTGTGTCATTAATTATTTCGACAGGATTGTCTGGGGTTGACTCAATTATCCAGTCATTTTCTGCTTTATATTCGGGTAATTTGGTTAAAAGCTTGGTTATTTCACATAATAATTCTTTGGCGGCTTTTACTTTTTCACCTGTTATTTGTAATTCTTGGTATAATTGATCGGCAACGGATTTTTCTTTAGCACCGAACAGTCGTCGAAGATCTACTTGTTTGACTCCTTCAATAGCTTGTTTTGCTGTATTACTTAGTGCTTGTACTCTTTCTTCTAATTGAGAAAGCAAATCTTTTTGTTGTCGATCATTTGCTAATTTTTGTAATTTTTGATAATCGTCGTTTGCTTGTTGTAATGCCTGAGAAATTTTTTCCTTAATACTGCGTAATGCGGAGAGAGCATTATTTACTTCCTGATTTAATAATAATGAAATTTCGTCATTTTCAGTTAATTTTTCATGCTGCCCAATTAATTTGGAAAATTCAACTATTTTTAAATCCTTTTCCTCATAATTGTTAAGTAATTTTTGTAATTTATCTTTATTTTTTCGTATGTCATTAGCTATTTTAGCAGGGTTGTCAGGGGTTAACTCAATTATCCAGTCATTTTCTGCTTTATATTCGGGTAATTTGGTTAAAAGCTTGGTTATTTCACATAATAATTCTTTGGCGGCTTTTACTTTTTCACCTGTTATTTGTAATTCTTGGTATAATTGATCGGCAACGGATTTTTCTTTAGCACCGAACAGTCGTCGAAGATCTACTTGTTTGACTCCTTCAATAGCTTGTTTTGCTGTATTACTTAGTGCTTGTACTCTTTCTTCTAATTGAGAAAGCAAATCTTTTTGTTGTCGATCATTTGCTAATTTTTGTAATTTTTGATAATCGTCGTTTGCTTGTTGTAATGCCTGAGAAATTTTTTCCTTAATACTGCGTAATGCGGAGAGAGCATTATTTACTTCCTGATTTAATAATAATGAAATTTCGTCATTTTCAGTTAATTTTTCATGCTGCCCAATTAATTTGGAAAATTCAACTATTTTTAAATCCTTTTCCTCATAATTGTTAAGTAATTTTTGTAATTTATCTTTATTTTTTCGTATGTCATTAGCTATTTTAGCAGGGTTGTCAGGGGTTAACTCAGACTCAGATGTCGGGCTACTTGCTTCATATTGGGGTAATTGGATTAAGAGATTGGTTATTTGATTTAATAATTTTTTGGCAGCTTTTACTTCTTCATCACCTATTATTTGCGATCTTTGCTGTGATTGATCGGTAACGGATTTTGCTGTTTCTTTCACTTGAGTACCGAACGCTTGTTTTACTCTCTTCATGGCTTTAGTAGCTAGTTTTTGTCCTCCTTTCTTAATTTCGTTAAGTCTGTCTTTATCTTCGTTAAGTCTGTCTTTATCTGGATATTGTGGCATAATTTTTTTTCTTTTGTGTTAATATTTTAAGCATAAAAAGTTAATTTTTTAAGAAACATTGAGATTAAAATCATAACAATTATAATTTAATTACAATTTATAACTTAATTACACTTATAAAATCAATGTAAATGTAAATTTTAAATATGAGTAAGATAAATCAATTACGTCTTTTACTGAAACAACACAAAATATCTGCATTTCTTTTGCCTAATAGTGACGAATTTCAAAACGAATATTTACCTCTGCATAATAAAAGAATAGAATGGCTTACCGGTTTTACTGGATCTGCTGCTACTTTGATTATCACTCAAAAAAATTGTGGTTTTTTTACTGACGGCAGATATGTTTTACAAGCATCACGGGAATTAAATTTAGCAGAATTCGACATTTGTAATACGAAAACTTACACTCTCAAACAATGGCTGAAGAAAAATAACATAAACGAATTGTGGTATGACCCGTATTTGCATACGGAACAGGATTTGGAAAAATATAATGAAATTAAACTAAAACCGGTAAATAAAAACCCGGTTGATTTATTGTGGAAAGATAAGCCTAAATTTGTTCAATCGAAAATAATATTACATGAAAAATATTCGGGGAAGGATAGCAAGGAAAAATGTAAAGAATTGGCAGATTCGGTTCCATTTTTTATTACGAGACTCGATTCGATTTGTTGGCTATTGAACATTCGGGCAAGTGATATGGAAAATATGCCGATATTATTATCTTATGCAGTACTGCATACAAATGGCGAAGTGGATTTGTTTTTATACGGTAAGCAAGATATTGATATTGGAAAACACGTTACTCAACATAATATCGACGAATTGGAAAAATGTTTAACCGGATTATCGCAGGTGGCATTTGACCCTGGTGCTACCGTGATAAAGTTTGTCCAATTGTTAAATAGTTCGTCGGTAATAAGAAAAAAAGATCCGTGTCAATTGCCTAAGGCATGTAAAAATTCGGTAGAAATAGAAGGAGCGAAAAAAGCACATATACGAGACGGTATTGCCGTGACGGAATTTATTTATTGGCTGAATTCCAATGAATGGACGGAGGAATCTGCAGCGAAAAAGCTGTTAAGCTTAAGGAAAAAACAGGAATTATTTTTAGAACTTAGCTTTCCTACGATTTCCGCGTTCGGTAAAAACGGAGCGATAGTTCATTATACTTGGTGTAACGATAATAAGGTAGAAGGAAATGATTTTTATCTGTGTGATTCTGGCGGTCAATATTTAGACGGTACTACCGATGTTACTAGGACAATACCGATTGGGAAAATTTCTGATGAACGAAAATATCATTATACCTTGGTTTTGAAAGGGCATATAGAATTGGCAAATGCAGTGTTCCCTAAAGGAACGACAGGAAAACAGCTGGATGTATTGGCACGTAAATACTTATGGCAGGAAGGTTTGGATTATGACCATGGCACCGGTCATGGCGTCGGTAGTTGCTTGGGCGTTCATGAAGGGCCGCAGAGTATGAGTAATGACGTGCCTTTGCAGCTTGGCATGATACTGTCTAACGAGCCTGGTTTTTATTTGGAGGGTAAGTATGGCATTAGAATTGAAAATTTAATGTACGTAGTAGAGAAAGAGAACGGATATTTAGGTTTTGAAATCCTTACACTGGTTCCGATAAACCTTGGTGCTGTAAATTTAATAACTAGGGAAGAATTAAGTTGGATTCGTAATTATAACTTGAATGTTTATAAGGTAATAGGGGAAAGATTAACATCGGAAGCACAAGCCTATTATAAGTGCACATTTTTAGCTTAGATTTTTTATCCCTAGTAAATTTAGTGAGTTTTTAATTTGTTCTTGTGCACTTGGAGATGCCGTAAGTAATGGCAAGCGCATTTCGGGAGTAATATTTTTTCTGATTAAACTAACCGCATATTTCACCGGAATCGGATTGGTTTCACAAAATAGCGATTTATGAAGTGGAAATAATTTTTCATTAATTTTTTGCGCATTAACAAAATCGTTTTTCATACAATAATTTTGTAATTCGGAACACATTTTCGGTGCAACATTGGACGTAACTGATATACAGCCTTGACCGCCTTGAGCATTAAAAGCTACGGCGGTTCCGTCTTCACCCGAAAGAATTGAGATCTCTTTTTGCTTTAGCTCAGTTACTTTGGTCAAATCACCGGTAGAATCTTTAATTCCGATGACTTCGGGAATTTGTAAAATTTTCTTCATCGTGTCGTTAGTGATATCGACGGAACAACGACTTGGGATATTATAAACGATAATTTCTTTTTTTACTTCTTTAGCAATTTTCTCATAGTGCCGATTAATACCTTCTTGCGTTGGCTTATTGTAGTATGGAGGAGCGATTAATAAGGCATCTGCTATCTTTGCATTATTTGCCATCTCTATTGCGTAATTCGTGTTATTGGAAGTTGCTCCTGCAATTACTGGAATCCTTGCTTTTACCGTTTTAACTGCTAATTCTATCAATTTTTTGTGCTCGTTATGATTTAGTGTCGGTGCTTCCCCGGTGGTGCCACAAACGACTATCCCGTGCACTCCTTCTTCGATTTGCCATTCTATGAAATCGCAAAAAGCATTTGTATCGACTTCACTGTTTTTAAATGGTGTTATTAATGCGGTAAAAACTCCTGTAAACATGTATGACCAGACAATAAAAATATGACTGTATCAAAGAATTTTTTTAAATAAAGCCTTGTGCGGCCAAACGTCATGTACTCTTATGTAATTTACTTTTTTCAATGCCAACATAGTGGAAATTGCTAAGGTGTAAGCACTTCTGGAATCGTTTTCGTTCTGCGATGTTTTATCGATTTCATCTAAATTGGTACAACGTTTCTTGGAATGCCCGACATATATTTCCCTTTCCAATTCATGAAGTTTCTCAATATTATTAATTATATTCCATGATTGTTCGTTAGTCTTACCGAAACCTATACCGGGGTCGATAATTATATTCTTCTGTTTAATTCCGTTTTTTTTAAGTCTGGTAATTGTTGATTTTCCCCAATTTACTATTTCATCGATATATTTCGTTTTTTTACTTTCGGGAGGACTAGTTAAAACCCAATGATTATCGATTAATTTCCAAAGGTTATGAACAATAATAATTTTTTTATTGCTGTCTACTGCTAATTTGATCATATCGATATTGATGAAACCGGTAACGTCATTAATGAAATCCACTCCTAGCGATAGGGCGAACTCGGCTATTTTTGATTTATAGGTATCTATAGAGATTTTTACTTTTTTATCATGACATAGGGAAATCACTTCTTGTAAAATTGGCTTGATTCTGACTAATTCGGTAGTTTCGTCTATTGGAGTTGCACCGGGTCTTGTTGATTCCGACCCTATGTCTATTATGTCGGCACCATACTTAATCATTTGTTCTACATGATTTATTGCTGATTCTGGTTTGTTATGTTTTCC
Source organism: Rickettsiaceae bacterium H1 (assembly GCA_018101195.1). Lineage (GTDB taxonomy): Bacteria > Pseudomonadota > Alphaproteobacteria > Rickettsiales > Anaplasmataceae > JACDQH01. Next base: position 91,009 of record JACDQH010000003.1, on the reverse strand, counting down.
TCCGTCGGAAAATGAATCTGGGGTTACATTAAGTATTCCTACGATTTTAACCATTTAGTTCATCCAATAGTGTTTTAACGGTTTTATTATACACGGGGTGAATATAATCTGGAATTATGTCTTGCAGCGGCAATAACACGAATTTTCTTTTATGTAACTCGGGATGCGGTATTAGTAGATTTTTAGTTTTTATAATACTGTTTTCATAGAATAATATATCGATATCTATCACTCTAGGTGACCATCGTTTGTAATTTTGTTTCCGTCCTATTAACTTTTCTACGTTTTTAATATGTAAAAGTAATTCTTCGGGTGTTTTTTTCGTGTAACCGCTTACTGTCGTATTCAAAAATTTTTTACTCCAACTTGTAGGGGCATCGTTGGGCAATAATGCTTCCGTTTCATATATTTTGGATTCATTTTTGGTTTCTAATTCGAGCATATTTATTGCTGAGCGTAATGCTTTTCTTCTTTTTCCTTGATTTGACCCGAGTGCAAGAACTACAAAGCTGTTTATTATCGTCACATGACTTCTTGTAATGTCGATGTGTCTATTATTCCCGAATCATTTAATTTTTTTACTATATTCGAGCCGGTTTTATAGAATTCGGGCATCATTTTATAGAATTGGAGCATTAATTGATCAATAATTCCATGAAAAAATAAAAGCGCTTCATCCATTGTTAAACTGAAAAACATGAATGCTATTAGGTAAAGAAATAACAAGGTGTATAAGGCGTTAATTAATCCGTCGAGCATGTTACTGGTTGCAGTATTATAATCTCGGTCGAAAATTGATGCCGGCCATGGTTTAAACGTATCTATAACACGGTATGAAATATATGGAATGGCAAATATCGGTACGTATGTGATGGTTTTGTAAAACCAAGGAGCACAATATAGGAATTTTTCACATAAGAAGTCGTTAAAATTTACCATATTATTTCCTATTGCTATTATTGCTGGTGCGGATAAGCTTAAAACAAAAATTTGACCGAAAACAATATGAATCATAATCTCGTCATTAGCTGAAGGATTTTTTAGTTGAAACAAGTATATGAAAATTAATCCGATAAAAAAAAAGATTATAGCAGTGATCAATGCTACTATACTTAATTCGATAACGCTGCCGTTGGGGCCTATGAAAGCATAAACTATTAAAATAGTAATAAGTATTGCAACTAAAGAGGCCCAATGGCTTTGCCATTCTGGGAAATAACCTATTCCGAAAAACGTAGCTATTGTTTTTGTTGGAAGTAAGCCGATTAGTACTTTTATCTTTTTTATTTTACGATTTTTAATTTTTTTAACTGCAAAATCAAAGATTTTTTTTACTATAAGCACAGCAAATTCATTCATTTTAATGCTTGTATATAATATTAATGTATAAGATACTTATAAACCTATCTGTTTGTTTAGTAAATTATATGCTGAAAATTTTGGTTTTTCTATTGTTGTGTTTTAGCACTGTATTGTCTGCGGATGATATAGCTATTGTCGACATGCAATTGATTATGCAAAATTCTACAGCAGTTAAAAATTTGAATAATCAACTGGAACACAAGAAATCGAAATTAAAAAAAGAAGTTGCGGAAAAAGAAGAATTGCTAAAAAATGTCAGCGAAGAATTGAGTAAACAAAGCAAAATTTTATCCGAAGAAGCATTAAAAAAGAAAGAAAATGAATTTCAGGAACAGGTTGTATCCGCACAAAAAGATATTCAAGCGAAGAGTGGCGTAATAGAAGAATCGTACGTTGCTACTTTAGAAGAAATCAATAAAAAAATTACCGATCTTATAACGGGTAAATCTAAATCTTTAAAAATCGATTTGGTAATACCGAAATCTCACGTGTTGTTTTTTGGTAATAAGATAAAAGATCTGTCAGATGAAATTATTCGTGATTTAAATAAGAAATTGGTTAAAATTGATATGAACGATTATGCATCTTGATATAAACGATATCATGAAAATGATACCTCATGGGTATCCGTTTTTACTCATTGATAAAGTAATCGAGCTACATAGAAAAGAAAAAATTATAGCAATAAAAAATGTGACTATTAACGAGCACTTTTTTACAGGTCATTTTCCTGGTAAACCGATAATGCCGGGTGTGCTGATCGTCGAGGCTATGGCACAATCATGTGCCGTATGTGCAATTGCTTCGCTAGGCGATGATTTTAACGGCAGATCGGTTTACTTTACTGGAATTAACGATGCTAAATTTCGTAAGCCGGTTGTACCTGGCGATGTTTTACATATTCATGCAACCGTAACTCGCATTAGGTCGTTATTTTGGATGTTTGAATGTAAGGCGATTAATCAAGAAGATAGGGTAACTACCGAAGCTAAAATAACTGCTACTATCGATCAAGATCAAGGTTAAAACATGTTATCGTCTGTTTTAACTTTGGAAAAATATACCTTAACTGTTGTAAAAATTATGAATATTTTGTCGTTCGATTATCTTAATGGAGATTAATTTATCTGCCGAAAACATATCCTATTCTCGAGATGATAAAAAGATAATCGATAATTTGAGTTTCAATATAAAATCGGGAGAAATATTATTTATCGCCGGTAAGAACGGGGTCGGTAAAACTACGTTGCTTAGAATTATTTCCGGAATAATAAAACCGCAATATGGCTTGATTAAATTAGATGATGAAGATATTTGGGACGATCCTGATCGATATAAAAAAATTATGTCTTACTTAGGACATAAAAGTGCTTTTAACGAAGACTTAACCGTTGAACAAAATTTAACATTTTGGGCGGGATTACGTGATACTTATGAATTATTATATCCAGCTGTTTATTATTTTAATTTGCAAGAAGTGATTAACATTAAGTACTTGAAATTATCGGCAGGATGGAAGAAAAGAGTTGCTCTTGCCAGAGTAATGGCTTCTGATGCAAAGATTTGGTTACTTGACGAACCTTTTGCTAATTTAGATCGAGAAATAAAAGAATTATTTTACGGCTTATTGAATTCTAGAGTTCAACAAAACGGAATGTTGATTATAACTGGTCATGAAGAAATTGAACTTGAGGGAAAAATTCAAAAATTAAACCTTAACTTTAACGAACTGTGAAAGCAAAAAAACATTTTGGCCAGCATTTTTTACTATCCGATGACGTTATAAAAAACATAGTTGATTCGTCCGGTGAAATATTGGGAGAAAATATATTGGAAATAGGTCCGGGTACCGGTAAATTAACCGGAGAAATTTTGTCCCGTAGTCCCGCTAAACTTTGTTCTGTTGAGATCGATAAAGATTTTTTGCCATATCACGATAAATTATTATCGGCGAATAGCAACTATCAATTAATTTTTGCCGATGCATTAATAGTAAAGGAGAACGAATTTTTATCTCTGCCGATTAAAGTTATTAGTAATTTGCCGTACAACATTTCTACTGAGCTTTTATTTAAATGGTTGGGTAACACCGAATTGTTTTCAAGCTTAATTTTGATGTTTCAAAAAGAAGTTGCCGAAAGGATCTCGGCAAGTCATGGTAGCAAAAAATACGGTAAGCTGAGCATAATCACTCAATTGTTATGTAAAGTCGAATATTTGTTCGATATTCCTAACGAATTATTTTTACCCCTTCCTAAGGTTGATTCGGCAGTGGTAAAAATCACTCCTTATAAAAAACCGTTATTTGAAGTGAAAATTGATTTTTTGCGAGAATTAATTCGTCTATTATTTTGTTATCGTCGTAAAATGATTCACACAATATTAAAGAAAAAATTTCATAATATAGAAAAGATTCTGCAAGAATTAAATATTAATATGGATTTAAGACCGGAAAATCTTTCGATAAAACAGCTTTGTGATTTGACTAACGCACTGAAAGAATGATAACGGCAAATGCAATATATTTATCTCTATTGATTCTAATGTTCTTGGGAATGGTTTGGCGCTGGCCCTCACACAGACGTAAAAAAGCGGTTTTTTCCTTAGTCGGATGGATCGGAATTACTTTTGTTATCGTTTTACTCTATAGTTTTCGTTACGAATTAACGAATAACAAAATTGTTGCAGGTCTAATTCCCGGTTACGGTTACACGGATGCTTACGAGACATTACGCTTTAAAAAAGCTTTAGACGGACATTTTTATGTAATTGCAACCGTAAATAACACTTCGATAAAATTTTTACTCGATACAGGTGCCAGTGATACGACCCTTTCTTTACAAGATGCAAAAAAATTGGGTTTAAACGTAAACTATTTGGCTTATACGAAACGCTATAATACTGCAAACGGAATGGTGGAAGCGGCACCGGTAACAATTAAAAGCATAAAAATCGGAAAAAATTTCGTTGTGGAAAACATTCCGGTATCTGTCAATAAAGGAAAAATGAAGCACTCTTTATTGGGAATGAGCGCACTGTCAAATTTTTCAATTAATATTTTTAACGATACTTTAACAATTAAACATTAGGGCTACATGTTTCTTTTACCGCTTCTACCGTCTCTACTCCGAAAAGTAAAGTGGGAGTGGCAAAAACGGTTGCAGCTAGAGCGACTGTTATTACTCCACTGATACCCATATCCAAATTAAACTTAATTCTGTGAATTAAGAAAAAAAAACAACTTAAAGCAGTGATTGCTAAAGCTAAATAAATGATGTTTTTTGCTTTATCTTTATTTGGTTCATTTTGAGTTATACTGTCAAAAGTAAAAAGAGTATCTATTATTGTTAACGAAAGTATTATCAAACACAAAGCAAGATGTTTGGTTTTAGCCATGTTCCCATTCTTATTGCATGTGTTAAAAACATGGAAAAAAGATATTTCCATAGGTGAATAGTCCTGTTAGATTTCTTATTTTTTCCGGATGATATGATTTGTCTATTTTAATTATGCCATAAAAGTCTTGTGTGCTTTTAGTGTTTCAACTTATAAATTTATTCATTTAAAAACATTTTTTATGAAATAATAATCATAACGTATCAACGAAGATTTTGTAATAGTTAATTTAAATAGAAAAAGTATTTTACAAGAAGAGGGTTGCTTACTTATCAAATAAGATCGATTCTGCAAACAGAAAAGCTAAAACATTCAAAATAGATTAGCACCTGAAAATAAAGGTATCTGTTAAATGTATAAGGTACATCAAATGAAATTTTATTCCGATAATCTTATTATAAATTTGTATAGCATTAAAAAAATCAGTAAGTATTTTTTATAAAAAGAGCACGATAGTATATTAAGAATAATCGGTTATAATTCGGTTTTGTTCAAGTGGATTACGTTAATCAAATTAAAGAGCGAATTCAATTATCGGAGATAGTAAGAGAACGAGTGAAATTGGAGAGAAAAGGAAGAAATTTTTTAGGTTTTTGTCCTTTTCACAATGAAAAAACACCCTCGTTTACCGTTAATGACGATAAACGGTTTTATCATTGTTTCGGTTGCGGAGCGCATGGTGATATTTTTGATTTTGTTATGAAATTCGAAGGTTTGACTTTTACTGAAGTTACCTCGAATCTTGCGGAGAAGGCGGGAATAACAATCGAAGTACGGCAAAGAAAAAAAAATTATCGATATGAAATTCTAGAATTAGCTACGGAATGGTTTAAAAAGAATTTATCTGAAAATAAACAGGTTGTAAATTACGTAAAAAGTCGCTATATAAAGGGTGAAGCGGTCCGATTGTTCGGTATAGGCTATGCGCCGGTTACCGGTGTTAAAAATTATTTGCAAAGTAAGGGTTTTACCAAAACTCAAATTGCCGAATCGGGATTAATCAGTAAAAATTATAAAGAGTATTTTTATAACCGAATTATATTTCCGATTCGTAATTCTAATGGTCAAGTTGTTGCTTTTGGCGGTAGAACGATAAATAATACTCATCCAAAATATCTTAATTCTCCCGAAAGTTCTGTTTTTAACAAAAGTGAGACTCTTTACGGTTTTAATTTGGCAAAAAAAGAAAGCTTGGAAAGCATAATAATAGTAGAAGGATATTTCGACGTAATTGCGCTTTATCAATCGGGAATTAAAAATGTAGCGGCACCGCTCGGGACGGCGCTTACTTACTTGCATTTACGAAAATTAGCCGAATTATATAAGGAAATAATAATTTGCTTTGACGGAGATAGTGCCGGCAGAAATGCTGTTTTAAAAGTAATTAAATTGTTTTTTTCTATGGAATATTTTCCAAAAGCAAGTTTTATTTTCTTACCTCCTGGTAAAGATCCTTGTGATTCGATAACTAAAAACGGAATTGATTTTTTTCACTCGTTGTTAAAGGAAAGAAAAACTATTTCTGAGACTTTATGGGAGGTTTTATCTGAGCAATTCGAGCTAAGTATTCCCGAAGAAAAAGTGAAATTAAAAAATCAGTTGTTTAAATATATTGGTTTGATAGAGGATAAAAATTCATCTAATTATTACCGAAATTTCTTCATTAAAAAGCTTAACTCGGCGAATAAGAAAAAAAGTAAGCCTTATGATTTATTGTTTTCGATTAATAGTGGTGCGGGGGAGGTTTTAATAAAGATTGTTTTGTTATACCCTGAGTTATTAAATAATAGTATTGCCGAGGAACAATTTGCTAAATTTAAAATGGAAACGTTAGTGCTATCCGATATTCAAAGCCTGATTGTTTCTTTTATTAATCAAGGTAATTCAAGTGATTTGGCCGATTATTGTAGCAGAAATTCGTTAAGTAACGAAATAAAAAGAATAATGAATAATCAATATGCTTTATCCACAAAAGAACAAGCTTTCGTTCTGTGGAAAAGGATAATGATCACGGAGGAAATAAAAAGCCTTGAAGAAGAATATAAGAATGAAATTACCGAGTCTTTAAACATGAATAAATCGCACAATAAAGCTGAAGAAATTTTAACTCGGCTTTTGGAACTGAAACAATTACTGGAAAATTATTAAAAATATGATACCCTTGTAAAACCAGTAAAATATTTAAGAAAAGAAAATAACTGACTTAATGGTAATAAATGAAATAGCTAAAAGTACTACGAAAATTATTGAGAAATTAGAGAGCTTAAAAAGTGCACAGTACTGGAATGTTGCAATGACAGCTATTTCAAGTATTGTTTTGTTAGTTGGAATGGTAATTGGGCTAATAGCTTTGTGGAAGAACATAACACAAAAGGAAATAAAGCAACTTACTCTGGTAGAAGCTATTGAAAAGTTGACAAAAGCAAAAATGAATGTCGGAGAAACAAGATCCGAGAATGTAATTATTAGTATAAATCAATCAGATAAAACTGGTATGGCAGCTGAAATCGCACAAATGATAGAAGGTGGTGATAGTAATGCTCTTGCTTGTACTGTGATGCTTACCAAAATTGGAAAAAGTGAAAAAATACCTTGTTGTCTGGAATTAGAGCAATTTTTATCCGGTAATCAAAATTTTCCTACCAGAAGCTTATTATTAGGCCCTCCGGGAGTAGGAAAAACTTATGTTGCCGAATTATTATCGGGTAAAACTGGCGGTATAGTTCTTAAATTTTCTGCACAAGAATTATTTCATGGGAACTCGAAAATTGATTTTTCTGAGAAAAAAAAAGGACAACTTTGTACGTTAATAAACAACATTAACGAAAAATTCAAACTAAACGTTATATTAGTGATAGATGAATTAGATAAAGCTGAACAATTGAAAAGAGGAGGCGGAGTTTTAAACTCGTTTATCGATGAAGCATTTCCGGTTTCTCCCGCAGGTAAATTCAGGAACACCATAATAGTTACCGGTAATGAAAAGGATGATGCCGGTTATGATAATTGGCTTGCTAATATGGTTAAAAATGCCGAGAGTAATAAAGCTGAACAAGTAAATACTACCGCTTTAAGTATCGATAGGTTAAAAGCGGGAGGATTATATAAGTTCGAGCTATTGGATAAAAAACAAGCAAAAGAAAAGGTAGAAAATTCTACTTTGTTAAACTCTGATTACGTAAAACTCGATTACGAGGCTCGAGGTAAGGTTAAAGAAGAGTTGAGACGGAGAATTGATGCTTGTAACAAAGATAAATGTTCTCTGAGAGATTTAGAGAGTATGATTGGGTCTTGCGTTAACGATTATAATGTTAGAAAAAATCATTGCGATTTTATCGATGGCGTATTAGGGCAAATGGATTCGCTTGCTCAAGATGTACGGAATCAGAAAAAATACGGTTCTAAGGTAGCGGAATTAGCACCGGAAAAATTACGATTCGGCGAAGATATTGGAAACGGTCTTGCAGATCTGAAAAAGGACCTGATGATGTTAGAAGATGACAAAATTGATTTCTCTTCCAAATTTAATGAGGCGTTTTCGGCAGCATTTAAAGAGAAGTTGAAAACTATTCTTAACGCTCGTTTAGATGATCTTAAAACTAGTTTTGGTAATAGTAATGATATTGATACTTTGTTCAGTGATAGATTATTGACAGATTTTACTTGTGAAAGAGTTATCCGTGAATATGGTGGCTGCTTAGTCGGTGTAATTGACCAAGCTATCTTGATGTTGGATCTTAAAGTAGCGCATCAATATATTCAGCAAGAATTAAAAGATGATAATTCCCGCAATGTTGACGGATCGGTTTCTATAGGGGTTAATGCAGAAATGCAAAAAGCTTTCGATAAAAAGCCCGGTTGGTTTTCGTCCGGAAGACAATTTATGAAGCCGGAAGAAATTAAAACAATAGCCGATGACAAAATGAAGCCTTATACAAAAGTAAAAAGTGCGATTGCCCAACCGGGTGGCAATTCTTCAGGGGTGGAACAATCGGCTTAATTAAGATATCTTTTATTAAGAAAGGTCTACAAAGGAAGACAAAAAATTGTCTTTCTTGGTTTGCTAAAGTAAACTGCTTAGTATATGGAAAGCTTATTTACGTTTTTGTTTAGTTTTTTTCTTAGTATTTTGTTTGCACCTCAAGTAATCTTTTTGCTTAAAAAGATGCAAAAAGAAGGTCAACCCATTAGGAAAAATGGCCCACAAAGCCATATATTAAGCAAAAAAGGCACTCCTACTATGGGAGGGATAATCATACTATTTGCTGCGTTTATAACTACTTTTATTTTTGTCAAAGTGGATAACAATCTTTTAATTATGCTGTTTGTTATATTGGGTTACGGGCTTTTAGGAGGTTTAGACGATTATAAAAAATTGGTTGGAAAAACAAGTAAAGGGATAACAGCAAAAACAAAGTTATTATTGCAAATTATTATTGCCGTTATAATAGTATATTTCCTTAGTTATAGCGTATCTACCGAAGTTAAGTTTCCTTTTGGTTATTTTTTTGATTTCGGTTGGTGTTATTACCCTTTGGCTGTCGCTGCAATCGTAAGTTATTCTAATGCGGTAAATGTTACTGATGGTCTTGACGGTCTTGCTACCGTTCCGATTATTATTGCCGCCGGTTGTTTGGCCGCTATTTCCGTTGATTCCGTTGTGAATGTTGTGTGTATTGCCCTTATTGGTAGTTGTTTGGGATTTTTATTTTTTAATGCCAATCCCGCTAAAATTTTCATGGGCGATATTGGCAGTTTATCGATAGGGGCTTTGCTGGGGCTGATGAGCATTATTACGAAAAATGAGGTTATATTTATTATCATAGCGGGACTTTTTGTTATCGAGGCATTATCTGTCATTATACAAATTTGTTATTTCAAACTTACCGGTGGAAAAAGGGTATTTCGTATGGCTCCGATCCATCACCATTTCGAACAATTAGGCTGGCCCGAGAATACCGTCGTAGTTAGGTTTTGGATTTTTTCCATTTTATGTGCTGCGGTAGGCCTGTCGCTTATATGATCGTATTACCGGGTTATTCGAAGAAAAATATAGCTGTTTTCGGCTTAGGCATTACGGGAATATCGGTAATCAATGCACTGAAAAGAAGTGAAGCAAATGTTTTTGCATGGGACGATAATGATATTCCCAAAATTGACGGAGTAAATTTTGCCCACCCTTCGAATTATGATTGGTCTAAAATTGACGAGCTGATTTTAAGCCCGGGAATATCGCTAACTTATCCCGAGCCGCACGAAATAGTATTAATGGCACAAAAATCTGGATGCCCTATATCTTGTGATATCGATTTGCTTTATAAGGCAAGAGCGCAAGCTAAATTTATTGGAATTACCGGCACTAACGGTAAGTCGACTACTGCAAGTTTAATTCATCATATATTAATAAAAAGCGGCATTAAAGCTTCTTTAGGAGGTAATATTGGGGTACCGGTATTGGAACTCCCGGATGATTCGTATGTTTATGTGCTGGAAATTTCTTCTTACCAATTAGATTTATGCAAAAAAATTAATTTCGATATCGGTGTGTTGTTAAATATTACTCCCGATCATTTGGATAGGCACGGAAATATGGAAAACTATATTAATGCTAAAGCAAAAATATTAGGTAATATTTCTGTAATTGGGATCGATTATGAAATCGGTAAAAATATATATGAGAAGCATAATAAAGAAAAAATTATGTTCTCTACCGAATTGATTTTATCGCAAGGATTTTCTTTTGTTAACGAAAAAATATATCGAGACGGAGTTTTGGTTTCGTCAATAAATCGCTGTGAAATTATCTCGGAAAATTTTGTCGCAGCTTATACTGTTTGTTCGTTGATGCAAATACCGAACAAAGAGATAGTCGATGCTGCCACTATATTTGAGAATTTACCTCATAGGATGGAATTTGTTGGTAAAATCAATAACGTTACTTTTATTAACGATAGTAAAGCTACGAACGGCATTTCTGCTGGGCAGGCATTGAATAAGTACAAAAATATATACTGGATTGCCGGGGGAATACCTAAAGCAGGTGGAATAACTGAAATTGATTTAACAAACGTGAAAAAAGCATTTTTAATCGGACGAGCAACGGATGAGTTTGCCGATGTTTTGGCAGCGAGTAACTATCGGTGCGTAAAATCGGTAACACTGGAAAATGCAATAAATCAAGCATCTGAAGAAGCATTTGCTAGCAAAGAAAATATTACGCTATTGTTTTCTCCGGCTTGTAGTTCTTTCGATCAGTGGAAAAATTTTGTAGAGAGAGGGCTGGCCTTTAAAAGGTTGGTCAAAGAAATAATATTTTAGCTTTAAATTATTGCTTACTGTTTTGTCTTAAGCTAAATAATGAAGTTAAAATATTTGATATAAGCAAAAAAAATCCTAAGTACCGACAGCAAAATGGTACTTAGAAGAAAATTATGGTCTGAAACAGAACAAGAAATTATTGAGCCGTTCTTCTTGGTGTAACTTCTAATGGTTTTGCTGTTGCCAAACTTAAAAAAGAATTCACTATTCCTGCATTGGCAAGTTGAGTGGCAAAATTATAAGCATCGTTTACTTTCGTTGATAATAAAAAGTTTTCACGGCATTCTTCTAAACTATCTTTATCATATTCCAACATGGTGAATAAGGCACAATTGATTAAGCTGTCATTCTTGAACGATAGGCCTTTTTTAATTAATTTTGTGCACCAATTATATCGAGAAACATCAGCTAGAAAATAAAGTTTTGCTTGTTCTATACCTTCGTTACGAATAATGAATGAAATGATTTGCCCTACAATTTCTTTGTATCCACTTTTTGCTGCATAATGTAATGCTGTTTTTCCTTCACCATCCTGCAGATTAACATCTGCTCCATGCTCTAATAACAATTGAACTGTTTCTTCATTCCCTTGTTTTGCTGCAAAATGTAATACTGTTGTTCTTCCATTATCTCCCAGATTAACATCTGCCCCGTACTCTAACAACAACCGAGTAATTTCTTTTGTTTGTTTAAGTACTGAATAATGCAATGGCTTGCCGCCAAATTGGTCTTTCGCATTAATTAATGCTCCGCTGTCTAATAGTAATTTAACAATTTTTATATTTTTAACATCTATTGCTTTGTGCAATTCCGTCTTACGGGTTGAATCAGATAAATTGACAATTAATGACAACTTGTTGTCTTCCCTAACATTTGCCACTTTTCTGAATTGATCAAATAATTCCTGTTTTTGATTCTTTGGAAAAGAAAGCTTCAATTTATTAGCCTGATTAAGGAACAATCTCGCAATCTCCAAATTAGAGTTTCTTATTGCAATGGTTAAAGGTGTTTCCCACAGACTGTGAAACATAAATTTTGCTCCTTTATCTAACAATAACTTAGCAATATCGACATGATTGTCTTGTGCTGCTAAATGTAATGGAGTGTAGTAGTTATAGTCATAGTAATTAATCTCAGCTCCCTTGCTTAACAACGACTCTACTTCTTGATAGTTACCAATCTCTACTGCTACTAGTAATTGTTCATTTAAATCTATATTTCTTTGCATAAATACTTTCTTATTAATAATTAATATTTATTTAACTATAAAATATATCGAATTACTATAATTTACTTTAAATTTCAAAATAAACCCTTTGTATATTACTTTTATTACTTAGTTGTCGTTTGTTTATTAGTGTTAAATTCCTCAGTTAAAAAACAACTTAGTATGTTTTATTTTTATAGGAATTATTCTAGAAGATTCATACCTTGTGCATGATGCATATGGTAGCAATAGCTTTTATGAAAATAGCACGATAAGACCATGATATTATCCCACCATTATTCAATAAAAAGTGTGATTTGGAGTGGAACTTTTATAAGCCCATTTTTCGAATTTCGTTTTCCAAATTGTCTAACCGTACTTATAAAGGAATAATTTTTTGAATTTCCTTTATAATGACGGTTGCTATGTTTTTTTCATAATATAGTACCTTTTTTAATAAAGAAATAATGTATGGGTTACATTCATTGTTCTCTAAGGCAAGGGGCGTGTTACCATTTTTATTTTCACACCAACTGGCATTTCGACTTGTTGACTAAGGAATTAACAATGTAATCATGTTGACGTATTATAGCAACGTGCAATCGTGTATCCCCTTGCTCGTTTTTTCATTAGCAATTTTTAACGAACATTTGTCGATTGCGTGATTCATAATGTTTGCATTGTCGTTCCATGCAGTAATACGTATAATGTTATTACCATGTTGATCTTTTTGCACGAATCCTTACTCATTGCTCTAATAATTTTTTACTTCCGAAGCATCATTATTATGTATGCTATTACTAACTTATCGTCTAACTTTTTTGCTTCTTAATTCCAACATTATCCCACTTAATAATGTTCAGTATTTCATCATCAAGATTTTTCCTTAGTGACTTTTCTTTTGAAATTAATGATTGGCCCGCCTGAATCATTAGATGGTAAATCTTTTTCAAAATGAAGCCTTATGGTTGATAAAATTTCTATTTTAGAAATAAATGAGAGTATAATCTTTACAAATTTTTTTTTATTTTGTTACGCAATCTCAAATAAAGGATTCCTGCCACAGAAGTTTTTCATGTTAAATTTGCTGTCACGTGATCTTTTTTGTAATAAAAATTCAAGAAATTCTTTACCTTGTTCACTTATTGCATGATGTGATGCTGTTGTTTTAAGATCACCGATTCTTTTGTTAAGATCTACAATAACATTGGAAAATGATAATTTTTGTTTCAGCAAATTAAGATCGCCGTTTTTTATTGATTTTGTTAAGTTATCGTACTTTGTATTTGTTGCTCTACCAAACCATAATAATTTTTACTAAAAATAGTATTGATTATATTAAATAATGCGAAATCAAGTAAAAAATATTGTTATTCTTTATAGAGTTTGTTCCCCAAAAATTATATAATAATAAATCTTATGTATGATGTAATAGTAATAGGTGGAGGACATGCCGGGTGTGAAGCGGCGGCAGCTTCTGCAAGAATAGGGGCTTCTACTTTACTTATTACCGGAAAAATTTCCACTATCGGCGAAATGTCTTGTAACCCGGCGATAGGAGGAGTAGCAAAAGGTACTGTTGCACGTGAAGTAGATGCTCTTGACGGTTTAATGGGAGTAGTTATAGATAAGTCCAGCATACACTCGAAAGTATTAAATCGAAGTAAAGGGCCGGCAGTATGGGGGCCGAGAGCGCAAGCGGACAGAAAGCTTTATCGTGAAAATATGCAGAACATTATTTTAAATTATCCGAATCTAAATGTTCTGGAAGCTATCATAGAAGATTTGATTATTGAAAACTCTCAAGTAACAGGAGTAATAACAAGTGAACAAAACAAGATTAGTGCGTATAAAGTTGTTCTAACTACCGGAACTTTTTTAAAGGGAACGATTCATATTGGTTCGAAGCAAATTTCTGCAGGTAGAATCAATGAACGATCGTCTATCGGTCTGGCAAATACTTTAGCAAGACATAGATTCAAATTGGGTAGAATGAAAACGGGAACTCCGCCAAGATTGGACGGTAATACCGTTAAATGGAGTATGCTTGCCAAGCAATCGGGAGAAATTCCTCCGAAGCCGTTTTCTTATTTAAATAGAGAAGTTACCGTTTCACAAATTGATTGTTATATTACTCACACTAACGAACATACTCATAAAATCATTGGAGATAATATCGATAAATCGGCAATGTATTTCGGTAATTTAAAAAGTAAAGGACCTAGATATTGTCCGTCTATCGAGGATAAAATCGTTAGATTTGCCGGACAAAATCAGCACCAGATATTTTTAGAGCCAGAAGGATTGGGAAATGAAATTATATACCCGAACGGTATTTCTACTTCGTTACCCGAAAATATTCAAGAAAATTTGGTGCACTCGATAAAAGGCCTGGAAAAGGTAAAAATTTTGCAGTATGGATATGCAATCGAATATGATTATGTTGACCCAAGAGAGATTTATCATACCTTGGAAACCAAAAAAATTTCAGGACTGTATTTTGCTGGTCAAATTAACGGTACTACTGGTTATGAAGAGGCGGCAGGACAAGGATTGATAGCGGGAGCTAATGCCGCGATCTCGTTAACTGCCGATGATGATTTTGTTATCGATCGTTTGGAAGGATATATAGGAGTGATGATAGATGACTTGGTATTGCTCGGGACAAATGACGAACCTTATCGACTTTTTACTTCGCGTGCGGAATATAGAATAAGCTTACGCTCTGATAATGCTGACAGAAGGTTAACGGAAAGGGGGTACAAAGCAGGATTGGTTTCATTGAAACGATTTAAGTTATTAAAGCAAAAAGAGGAAGAAATCAAGCAATTGACATCATTCTTAGAAAGTCGTGTAATAACTCCCGGTAAATTACAAAAGCATAATATAAAAATTGCGCAAGATGGAGCAAAAAAAAGCTATTTTGATCTTTTAAGTTATCCGGGAATTAATGTGAAAACTTTAGAAAAATTATCTGATACTAAATTTAATTATGATTTCGATATATCTGAGCAAGTAGAAATAGAAGGAAAATATAAGCCTTATTTAAAAAGGCAGGAAGCAGATGTCAAGCTGTTTTATGAAGAAGAAAACATTACTATCCCAAGTAATATCGATTATTTTAGTTTAAACAGCCTTTCTGCCGAAGTTAAGGAAAAATTGCAGTATATCAGACCGAAAACCATAGGAATGGCTAAAAGGATACCTGGAATCACTCCTGCGGCTATTGCTTGCATATTGGTATATTTGCGTCATCGGAGAAATTTATCAGAATTATCCGTTAATGCTCCGTAATATTTTTTTGTGTTTTTATAAAATCCAAAAATTCTGGAAAGCTTGATTTAATCATAGAAATATTATCTACTTTTATTGCTTTTTCTGATGCTAAGTCGCACACCATAAATGACATGGCAATTCTATGATCTTGAAATGATTTGATTTTGCAACCTCCTGTGACATTTTCATATCCTTTTATAGTGATACGGTCATTGTTTTCACTTACGTTTACCCCACATGCTTTGAGTCCGGTAACGATAGCATTTATTCTGTCGCTTTCCTTGTTTCTCAACTCGCTTAAACTGGACATTTTTGTTACCCCTTGGGCATATGCTGCAAGTATCGATAAAATAGGAAATTCGTCTATAGTAGCAGGAACTTTATTACTTGGAATATCAATTCCTTTTAGTTTGCTATATTTTGCTCTGATATCTGCTACTTTTTCTCCCATAATTGTTTTGTTATTTTCAAATGTAATATTAGCACCCATTTTTCGAGCAATTTCGTAAAAGCCAATTCGAGTCTGATTAATACAAACATTTTTAATAAGAATATCGGAATCTGGTACAATTATTGCAGCAGCAATTAAGAAAGCGGCAGATGACGTATCGGACGGCACAAACATCTCACCAATCGAGAAAAGCTCTGGTTGACCTTCTAACGTTATTTTCTTGTAATCATCATTATGTTCAATTTTTAAATTTGCTCCTAAATTTTTTAGCATAATTTCGGTATGATCGCGAGAAAACGGCATTGGCTCTATAATTGTACTGATGCCCTGAGTGTTTAGAGCAGCAAATAAAATTGCTGATTTTAATTGGGCAGAAGAAATAGGTAATTCGTATTCTATAGGTATTGTATCTCCCGATCCTATTATTGCTAATGGCATTTTTTCTCCCATAAAATCAACACACATTTTTCTTAATGCTGTGGTAACATGATTCATCGACCGATTTCTTAAGCTTCTATCACCTGTAATAAATGTAGTAAAAGGATAAGTAGATATAAGACCTGTAATTAAACGTGCTGAAGTTCCTGAATTTCCCATATTCAAAATATCGTTTGGTGCGGATAATCCTCCCACTCCGACTCCTGAAACTTCATATATTTGTTTATCTTTATTCTTTATTCGAATACCTAGCTTTTTTAAAGTGCTAATCGTACGTAATACGTCTTTTCCCGTAGATAAATTATTTATTGTTGTTTGTCCTATGGTTTGTGATGCAAGAATTAATGCTCTATGTGATATGGATTTATCTCCAGGAATAATAAATTCACCCGATATCGGTTTTATTACCATTTTAAAATTATTGTTTTATGTTATAAAGAATGAGTTTATACTAATTACATCCCGTATGAAACAATTTTTGGTTTTTGTGCCACAAGATAATAATTTAGAGAAAACAGTTTTCGTAAAAGACGGTTTTTCATTTCGAGCATTAGTATTTACCATTTTATGGACATTATATAACAGGCTTTATTTTATGTCTTTTTTATTATTTCTTACAATATTACTTACGGAATTATTATTTCAGAGCGGTTATATTTCCGAATATTCTTTGGTTACCATTAATATGATAGGGTGTCCGTTACTTTGTGGTTTAAACGGAAATTATTGGTTACACAATTCTTTATTAAAAAGTAATTATGAGTTTGCCGGTATAATTGTTGCTCACGATTTAACCGAGGCTCAAATGAGATTTTTTTCCGAGTATGATTTAACGGTGAATGAAAGTAAAATTGATGCAGCTTGGTAAATATTTTATAGAAAAGGTTTTTGTTCGGTAAAAGAGTAAACCTAAATTACAAATAATATTAACTTAGATTTACTATAGGTGGTGGTAACTTTAATAAGCTTATTTTTTTGCCCATTCTGGTTGTTCATAAGTGTATTCCCACATATCTTTTACCGTTTCTTTGTCTTTTTCTATTTTACTTCCTTGTAGAGTGCTCCATAGTTTTATCCCTGCGTATCGCTCTACTTTTTTAGTTGGTACTCGAAATTCACTTGGGGATTTGTTTGATTCTTTATTGGGCATTATAAATGACCATATGTTAAGTCTTCCCTTGATATCTTCAGTGAGCATTGACTTAAAGAAAGCACTAGGTATGGGTATACCGATATTTGATTTATCTTGCAGACCGATAAACTTAATAGAATCTTCAAAACAAAATATAGGCCCTGAAACAACGTATGTTTTGAGTATTTCTTCTCTTTTATCCAAATCTTTTATTGCGTATTCTAATTCTCTCCAAAGAATACGATTAAAATTTGGTTTTTGTGGACACGTATTAGATAGCAAAAATGTTTCACTATTTTGAAATTTTGTTTCTTGTTGATCACTACTAGCAGCCAGATGACCACGGTCGTATCCCGAATCTTTATAATTGGCTAAATCTGCCTGAAACATTTCTGGTATGCGATAGTCAGGACGAAACGTTCCTATGCGTCCAAACTCCTTCATCGGGATCAATTGCTTGGTTTATAATTTCTAAAACCCATTTTGCTTGGCGAAAATAATAGGAATAGCCCAGTATGTAAGATTTATTAATTATTATCTGATCTGCTGCGGGAACTCCGTAACGTGCTTCTAGTTTTGAATTAAAATTACATTAAATTTTCCTCCTTGTCAAAGAATAAGTAATAATATTTATTTCTTTAAATTACAAGAAAAAAATTATTTTTTTCCTTATTGTTTTTCATTAACTGCAACTGTGAATTTATTATGTAAATAGTGTTTGAGTTCGCTATATATTCCTTGAATGAGGGCCTTTTTTATTTCTTCTTCGATTTCTTTTTTGATCACTTCATTTTTTTTCGGAGAATTGATTTTAACTAACTTACCGATCATTATATTATCTTTTTTATATTCGACAGGAGAGGTAGATTGACCTGGTGAAAGATCAAAGATTTGGTTGACAAAGTTTTCCGGATAATTTTGTTTAGGCGATTCGATATATGCTACTTTTGTTCTTACTATGGTTTCTTGTTTTTTGTTGAACTGTTTGCCGCTTTTTGCCGTTTCATATAACTTTTTATTGATAAAATCGGATTTCCAAGATTTTTTTACTTCACTCTTACATTCATCAAATTTTTGTAATCTTGACGGGATAATTTCTTTTACCCGAATGTTATAGTATTCGTCTGTACCGTCATTATTAGTAAAGCTGGTGAAGAATTGATTATTTTCTTCTTGATTTGAATCAAAAATTAATTTTACTAACCTTTGATCCTTATAATCGGGTTTAATCGGTCCGATCTCATTAATTTTCAGATTATAAGTTTTTGCTAATTCGGTTATGGATAATTTTGATGAAAGTTTTTCCTCAAGAGTATTAATTAAATCTTCTAAACGTTCGTTGATTTTACCGTTTGCTAATTCCGTTCTTATTTCCAATTCTATATTTTTTTTCTCTTCTTCTGTTATTTTGTATTTTTTCTCTACCTGGAAAAGATAAAAGGTATTTTTCGCTTTAATAGGTTTACTTATTTCGTTTTCTGCTAGAGAAAAAATTTCTTCCAGATCATTCGGTAGCATGCTTTTACTTAAATTTTTCATTGATTTATGTTCGTGCACATCGGAGATTTTTTTATTTTCTTTTTTTAAATTATTAATTATGTTTTTAGCTTCGATATCACTTTTTGCTACGGTATACGTTATATCGATTCTTTCTTCTTGGTTTTTTAGTAAATCTGATACTTCTTCATCGTTTATCGTAACGTTATTGTCCACATTACTCTTATTGATAGCGATATATTCGGCTTTTCTTTGTTGGGGTAATCGAAATTTATATTGGTTGCTGTTGTAAAAATTTTTAAGTTCTTTTTCGGTGGGTTCGGGAACATTTTTTACCATTTCTGGTGTAAAAGTGCTAATTTCGACAATTCGTTGTTCGAATCTGTAATTATATATTTTTTCTGCAAGATTAAGGTAAGAACCGGGAACATATTGAAATGAATCGAGTATAAAATTTTTTATTATCGAATCTTTAATGTACGTTATATAATCCGTTTCATTAATGTTATTATTTTGTAGCAGCGATGAGAATTTTTCTTTATTAAAATTACCATTTTCGTCCTGAAATTCAGATATTTGTTTTATTGCTTGTTTAATGCTTCGATCATTCACGTTAAGATTCATTGTGTGTGCTAAATTTTCTAACAATTTGTTTTGCACTAATTTATCCAACACTATTTGTTTAAATCCAAGATTTTTCAATTGTTCGCCGGTTAAATTGATTCCAAACATATTCTGTGCATTGGTTTTTTCTATATCGTATGCTCTTTGATATTCTTCAAGGGTGATTTTGCTTTTTCCTACTTTTGCTACGTATTTATTATTTCCGGTGAAAACTTGATTAATTCCGGATAAACCCATGACAATCGCTATTATCACTAATAACGATGTTGTGAAAAATGACTTTGCCTTAAATTGCATACGAATCAAATGTAAAGGTTTGTGTTATTTTGGATTAGTGTTAATTTCTTTTTCAGTTTAACAAAAAATAACGTAAAGTGAAGTGTTTTTTACCGCTGTAAATTAGATTTAATTTTCATGTGATGCTGCAGCTAATGCTTTAACGGCATTATTAATAGTATTTTTTACTCGTATAATATCTTGTCCTTCCGCGAGTATTCTGATTAATTTTTCTGTTCCCGATTTTCTAATCAGTAATCTTCCCGATTTGCCTAATTCCCGTTCTGCATGTGTGATGATATTTTTAATTTGTTCACTTTGTAGATTAATGTCCGTATCATAATTTTTAACGTTTTTTAATATTGAAGGTTGTGCTTTAAAGTCGTTACAAATTTCTCTGGCCGTTTTATTTTGTAGGCACATAGCAGATAAAATCTGTAATGCCGCTACCATTCCGTCGGCGGTAGTATTGTATTCGGTTAAAATTATATGTCCGGAAGGTTCTCCTCCGATTTCACAATTGTGTTTTTTCATTGAATGTACTATATGTCGATCTCCGACGTCACTACGCAACAGATTGATTCCTATATCTTTCAAATAATTTTCAAAAGAAATACTTGCCATTACATTGGAGACCAAGGAGCGATTTTTCAAATTTTTATTTTTAAGTTTAATTTTAGCTATCGTTGCCAAAATTTGTTCGCCGTTAATTACGTTTCCGGTTTCATCACATAAAGTTACTCTATCCCCGTCGCCGTCTAATGCTATTCCTATATCGGCTTTATTTTGTAATACTACTTTTGCAATTACTTCTGGATATAAAGCTCCACATTTATTATTTATGTTTAGCCCGTTAGGCTTCGTGTTAAGAGTAATAATTTTTGCTCCTAATTCAGTTAATATTTTCGGTGCGATTTGATAAGCGGCACCATTTGCACAATCAATAACAATTTTTTTATTTTTCAAATTTAAATTTATTGGGAATGTATTTTTAACAAATTTAATATATTGCAGTTGTGCATCTTCCAATCTTTTTGCTTTACCTAAAGATTTAGTGCCTATCAGCTTGTAATTTAAGTCTTGTGATAATTGTGACTCGATAGATTTGTTTTTTTTCGGTGATAGTTTTTCTCCAAATTTGTTAAAAATTTTTATACCATTGTCATAATGGGGATTATGAGATGCAGAAATCATAATTCCTATATCAGCTTTGAGATTTTTAGTTAGCATTGCAATTGCCGGAGTAGGAATCGGACCGACTAAAATTACATCCGTCCCGGTTGAAATCAAACCGGAAGTAAGTGCCGATTCCAACATATAACCGGAGATTCTGGTATCTTTACCGATTAAAGCGGTACTTTTGGGTTTTCCTATCGCTATCCCTAACTTCATTATTGTAATTGGTTCGATAGGATATTTATTGGCTAAACCTCTTATTCCGTCGGTGCCGAATAAAGAATCAGTCATTTTTACGTATTATGCTGTTTTGTCTTAATCGTTTTATATAGGCTTGGGTTTCTACAGCTAACTTATGCCTGAAAATTCGTTCTTGTATTTCCATGTTTTCATTAGTGTTGGTAACGGTGTTACATAATATTAAAATGGAATATTTTTCGTCACCTTCTTTGATTATCTTACTTATACTTATGTTACCCCCTTCCATTTTCAATAATTGTTTATACATTTCGTTTTCGATTTCTGTATTGTTAGATTTAAAGTTATTTATTTTAGTATTAGTTAATTTGTTTGGTTTTTTAGGATAATTATCACAAGAAATTTGTTTTTGAGTGAGTAAATCATTAATGCTTTCTATGTCTATTGATGTAATTTTTACCAAGTCGAATTTTTTATTAAGAATTGATTTTTTGACTTTAAGTTTATCAAGTAACTTAATATTATGGTTTCGGTCTAATTTTCCGATATGCATTTTTTCTAATGATTTTCGTAATTCCTTGTTTAATTCTTCGAGTTGAAATAAGCCTAAATAATTTTGTTCCTTATCGTTTTCCCTTTTTGCCAATTCGACAAAAGTGACGGGTTTCTCGTTTTGTTCTTTAAAATCTTTTACTTCTCTGTTATTAACAGTAATATAGGGTATTACTTCTTCTGCTATGACTTTTTCTTGAGTAATAATAGATCGAATTTGTTGTGTCAACACGGTATGATCAATATCTTTCATCTGTGTTGTGAAATTCGGTGATTGAGTAAGCTGTTTAATTTTTTTTTCCACTTCTTGTTCGGAGACTGAGATACTTAATTCTTTTGCTTTTTTTTCGAATAAAATTCGATTTATCAAATATTCGGTAGCTTCCCTGAAAAATACTTTGTGATTCTCTTCATTAATCTTAACATTAGCAAGTTTTGCTAACATTTGCGATTCTTTTTTTACGTCTATGTTGGAAATAACTTCGTTTTCTACCGTAGCTATTATTTTAACTTCGGCGTTTAAAACCAAGGGTAACAGCAGGGTAATAAGCAGTAGTTTTTTGAACATCGCTTTTTCAATTAATTCAAACGAAAAGAATAGCATATGCTTTAAACTTTTAAAAGAATTGATAGAAATTTTAAGCAATGTTATAGTTAATATTATATAGTTGTTTAAAAATAAAAAAAAATGCTGGCAAATTGTACAAAAATTGATTATCAAAAAAACAAATTTACTAATGTCTTGGCTTTAGTTGCCCAACATATAACGCTTTTACCGATTATTACGACCTGCCTTGCACATAAGGTTGACGATGATGATGCGATGAACTTTATTTTGATGGCAGGACAAGTTGTTAATACGTTAGGGTTAACCGTAGGATTATATGTCGGACTGGCTTTTGCCGGCAAACACTTGTGATGAGTATTGGTAGACCGAACATTGCTTTGTGCTTGACAGTTTTTATGCCTGTTACATTCGTTTTAATATCTTCTTTAATTCAATTTGCTGTCGGTATATTTTATTGTTAATGAAGGTCAAGACAAAAGAGATAGTTTTTCCCTGGCAAAAGATGCGGCTATTGGAGGAAATCCCGCTACTTGGTTATTAGTTTCGGTTACGCTTGCCGTTGATAAGGGAATAAATTCTGTGATAAAGTCTTGTAACTACTCAGGCTACGAAAGTGTTTAAGACTTCAGATTTTCGTTATATTATTCATCTGTTGTGAATATCGCTTCTTTTGTAATCGTTCTTTATTAAAAAACCCGTAAGTTAGCTATTTTTTTTAAAGGGTAATAAACGGTAATTTTTTGAACATCGCTTTTTTAATTAATTCAAACGAAAAGAATAGCATATGCTTTAAACTTTAAAAAGAATTGATAAAAATTTTAAGCAATGTTATAGTTAATAAATTATATAATTGTTTGAAGATTAAAAGAAAAAATGCTGGAAAATTGTACAAGAATTGATTATCAAAAAAACAAATTTACTAATGTCTTGGCTTTAGTTGCCCAACATATAACGCTTTTACCGATTATTACAACCTGCCTTGCATATAAAGCTAAAGCTAAAGCTAATGGTAATGAGGAGGCTCTTTTGTTTATAGGACAAGCTTTTAATACGTTAGGGTTAACCGTAGGATTATATGTCGGACTGGCTTTTGCCGGCAAACATTTGATGAGTATTGGTAGACCGAACATTGCTTTGTGCTTGACAGTTTTTATGCCTGGTACATTCGTTTTAATATCTTATTTAATTCAAGTTGCTGTCGGTATATTTTATGTTAATGAAGGTCAAGACAAAAGAGATAATTTTTCCCTGGCAAAAGATGCGGCTATTGGAGGAAATCCCGCTACTTGGTTATTAGTTCCGGTTACGCTTGCCGTTGATAAGGGAATAAATTCTGTGATAAATTGTTGTAATAAAAGTACTGAAATGACAACTGAAAGTTAGGCACTTAAGATATTATTATTCATCTGTTTTGAATATCGCTTCTTTTGTAATCGTTCTTTATTAAAAAGCCCGTAAGTTAGCTATTTTTTTAAAGGGTAATAAGCGGTAGTTTTTTGAACATCGCTTTTTTAATTAATTCAAGCGAAAAGGATAGCATGTGCTTTAAACTTTAAAAAGAATTGATAAAAATCTTAAGTAATGTTATCAATTAATAATTGTTTGGGATTTTAAATGAAAAAAATGGCGATTAACTATCAAAAAAACAAATTGACTAATATCTTGGCTTTAGTTGCCCAACATATAACGCTTTTACCGATTATTACAACCTGCTTTGTACATAAGAATAGTGATAATGAGGAGGCTTCCTGTATTTTGATTTCAGGACAAGTTGTTAATACGTTAGGGTTAACCGCAGGGTTATATATCGGAATGATTTTTGCCGGTAAACATTTGATAAATATTGGTAGACCGAACCTTGCTTTAGGCTTAACAGCTTTTATGCCTTTGGCATTCTTGTTCACATCTTTTTTTATTCAAGTTGCCAGTTTTTGTATTAATAAAGGTCAAAACGAAAAAAGAGATAGTTTTTCCATGGTAAAAGATTGGGCTATTGCAGGAAATCCCGCTACTTGGTTATTAATTCCGGTTACGCTTGCCGTTGATAAAGGAATAAATTCTGTGATAAATTGTTGTAATAAAAGTACTGAAATGACAACTGAAAGTTAGGCACTTAAGATTTCGGGTTTTCGTTATATTATTCTCTGTTGTGAATATCATTTCTTTTGCTAGTCGTTTTTTATTGAAAATTAACCCGGAATTAGCCCATAAGTTAGCTATTTTTTCTTTAAAATGTAATTTAGTGAAAAATAAACTAACAAATTACGGCGATGTTTTGCAAACGAATGCTCTGGGGTTATCTTTCGATCATCCTATCGGTTTAGCCGCCGGTTTTGATAAAAATGCCGAATGTGTTCGGCAATTGTTAAGTTGCGGTTTTAGTTTCGTCGAAGTAGGGACCGTAACGGTGAAACCGCAACTGGGAAATCTTAAACCCAGAATTTTTCGTTTGATGGAAGACGAAGCGATAATAAATAGGTTGGGATTTAACAACGAAGGAGTTGAAAATTTAAAGAAATGGTTTGCAAAAAGTTATAATGGGGTCGTAGGAATAAATATAGGGAAAAATAAGGATCAAGCGGATCCTATATTGGATTATGTGCAATTGATTGAAAACGTACGTAAATTTGCCAATTATATAACTATTAATATCTCTTCACCTAATACTACCGGCTTGCGTGATTTACAGCAACAGAACAGGCTGCGTGATTTGTTAAGCGCAATTAACGAAAAAAGCAGTAAAAAAAATGTGCCTATATTATTGAAAATTTCTCCCGATATTACCGAAAAAGATAAAGAAAATATCGCAGAACTTGCTTTAGAATTTAATGTAGACGGCTTGGTGTTAACTAATACCACGGTAGAACGTAGTTCGAGTTTAAAATCTGCATACAAAAGTGAGAAAGGAGGGTTAAGCGGTAAACCCCTGTTTTCTTTATCAACACAGGTTCTTAAAGATATGTACAAGCTGACATCAGGCAAGATAACACTTATCGGATGCGGAGGAATCTCTAATGGTAGGGATGGTTATTGCAAAATAAAAGCTGGTGCTTCGTTAATTCAAGTTTATACGGGATTGATTTATCAAGGTTTTGCATTGATAGATAAGATCAATTTAGAGTTAATCGATTTATTGAAAAAAGATGGTTTTAAAAATCTTACGGAAGCAATCGGTATTGACTTAAGGTGAAGAATACCAATTTTTGTGGTGTCTCAGCTGGCTTATCTTATACCTCAGAGCTAATAATTTTAAGCTTATATAATAACTAAGAAGTTGCTTAATTTATTTATGGCAAAAAAATATAATAATCGCTTGAATAATTTAGCAAAAAGTATTAGGTTATTTTAAAAATAAAAAAGTTAATTATAAATTTAGGAGTTATCATAAATTTAGAAGTTGTATTATCCCATTGTATTTATTGGCGATTTTATCTTACAATCATAGCAATTTTAATTGGCATTTTTTTGATTTTGAAAGAATCTAAATTATTTAAAAAGGATAGAAAAGGTGGTATTGTAAGATCTGTTATAATTCCAAAGCTTAAACTTCCATTATTCTTATTAATTATTATTTTATCCGCTTACCTTAGCGTAAGCGCTGCCTTTTATAATTTGGAAGCAAGTTCGGCGCGAGTACTAAAACAAATAATACCTGACATTATCGAGATAAGAAATATTAGTATTGCTTTGATCATAGCATGGTACTTATTAAGAGTACTTTCAGGTATTAAGTTATACTATAGTAAACATGGGAAACAAATTCGATTAGTTCTTTTAGACAAAATAATGCAGATAACCATAATTACTGGTACTGCATTGATCGTTGTTAATACCCTCGGGCTCGATATAAGCGGTATTCTTACATTTGGAGGGATAGGAGGTATTGCAGCAGGTCTTGCAGCAAAAGATTTATTGGCAAATCTTTTTGGTTCGATGGCTATTGCCTTAGATAAGCAATTCGTAGTAGGTGATAGAATTTCTTCTCCGGATAAAAAAATTTCTGGTTTTGTTACTGAGATTAGTTGGCGTGTAACTAAAATTATAACTTATGAAAGAAGGCCTATTTACATTCCTAATTCACTCTTTTCAACTATTATTGTGCAAAATGATTCAAGAATGACCAATCGTAGGATTAACGATTTTATTAGAGTTAGATTTGATAATCCGGGAATCATAAATACTATTACGGAAGAAGTAACAAAAATGTTGAGTAAGCACGAAGGAATTGATACGCGTCTAGACATTTTAGCTAATGTAGATTCCATAGGAAGTAAGATATTTACTCTTCATTTGTATGCATTTACTAAAGCTACCAGTTGGAGTGAATATAAAGCAGTCAGGCAAGATGCTTTGATTCAAATTATGAAAATAGTTAATTCTCTTGGTGCCAGTCTCGTATTTCCCGATGCGACGGTGGAAGTACATGAAAAAGAATTATATGAGGCTGTTGCTCGTGGTGACGATGTATTATTGTGAAGATAATCGGCGTCACCGGTGCGATTGCTAGCGGCAAAAATCTTGTTTCGTTTTACTTAAAAGAAAAATTCAAATTTCCTGTGTTCGATGCTGATGCAGTGGTTCATGATTTATATAGGTATAATCGGGAATTAATATTGCAAATAGGAAAGTTTTTTCCCGATGCAATAGAAAAAAGCGTAATAAATAGGAAAAAATTAATTAAATATTTGATTAAGGATTTAAATAATTTGGTGCTGTTAGAAAATATCGTTCATCCCATAGTAATGAAGAAATTGCATCGGTTTATTTTCTTTTATCGAAGATTGCGTTTTAATGGTGTAGTAATAAACATGCCGCTTTTGTTTAAGGTAAAGGCAAATAAATTATGTGATATCGTTATTGTGGTAAAAACTAACCCTGGAATTCAGAATCAACGCTTGATTAAACGAACGAGTTATAACGATGAAATAGCAAAAGACATTATTTTTCAACAACATAAGTGTAACAAGACGACTTGCGTGATAAAAACCGGATTAGAGAAATGTTATGTACTACAACAGTTGCTTGCATTAATGACTAAGCTTCAAGTAACAACTAGTGGCTTTATTTACAATGATTTCCAATAAAATTAACTCCTTTATCAAGTGTATACTAAGGTAACTGGAACTAGTTATAGGGGATTACTTATAAAATCATGTCTTTAAAATGGCTTACATAGTCTGATTATTCTGTGCCATCGTCTTTTTTTGGTATTCTTCTTTTGCGTAAACTAGAAGTAATAGATACCGGAATAAAGCAAGGTAAACGATGCTGCAGGTATGGAAATTTCTACATCTAATGCAAGCAGCTTAATTCTTTCTGATCTAATAAATTTTTGCTAAAAATATGTCCCGGTACTTATTTAAAGCTTTGAGTAGAACGTAATTTGCTTGAAAGACCGTAAAACTCTAGCCAAAAAAATTGATATTGTTTATTCTTATATATGCCAAACCAGTTTTTATAGTTGGCAAGATGGTTGGGTTGTGTGTTGTGCAAATATGGTAAATGCATTAGTAATTTTATTCTTTTTTAATTCTTTGGGTTATTAAAACATAATTGCCTATTATTTGACAATTTGTTTTATCGTTTTTTACATTTTAATGGTTGTTATTATTTAAAATTTTTCCTAATTTTAGGTAAAAGCACTTTTTAAGATTTCTTGATAGTAACGGTTAACCCTTCTGTTGTAGGTAACATTATAGAGTCATATTTTGTTTTATCAGAAATACGCTTATTAAATTTTTTCATTATCGCCCATGATTTTAGTGAAATATTATTTGTTGGTTTTTCTAAAAAAACCGTATTGAACAACAAGGTGTTATCGGCAACAACCAAACCTTTTGTTTTGATGTTTTGTTCTGCCCAATTCAGGTAATTACAATATCCGTCTTTGTTTGCATCAATGAAAATCATATCGAAAGGTGCTAATTTTATCAGTTGATTTAATTGAATTAATCCTTCGCCTTCAAGCAAAGTGATTTTACTACCTTCCTCATGTTTAGCAAAGTTTCTTTTGGCAATTTGTGCATGTTCTGTATTTTTTTCTATCGTATATATTTTGCCTGTTTTCGGTATTGCTTTTGCCATCCATAATGTTGAATATCCTGCCAAGGTTCCTATTTCGACAATATTTTTTATCGAATTCATTTTTATCAACATGTAAAGAATTTTTCCTTCTAGGGAGCTTATTTGAATAAATTTCTTTTTATCAGAAAATTGTGCGTGTATTTCTTTTAGCGTTAAGTCTTCTTCGGTAGTAAATAAATTTTCTATATATGTTAACGAGTCACACTGATTAATTTGCCGCACTTGTTGCCATTCCTTCGGTTATTGCAATCGAAGTATCTTCTAAAGATGTCTTGTTGAGGCCGTGTAGTAAGTCGAAACTAATTAAAGAAATGATCGTTATACATGCACCGACCATACGGAGTGTTAATGCAAGCGGAAAGTAACCTTTACCATTATTTATAGGAAATTTAACCGTATTATTACTCTCAAAACCTAGAAATATTTTTCCTAACAAAATGAAGAATAAACCTGAAGTAGGTAAGATAACGGTTGGTATTATATACATTATTTTATCTTTTACACTTGTTTCATGTTTTTCTTTCACTTTATGAAACATTTTGATAGATAAAGAGAGAAAGATTATACTTAATCCGAGGGTATCTATTATGGTTTGCATATTAAAAGCAAGGCCTAGGCTTTTATGTAGTTTATTAATTTGAGCGGCACCTGACAAAAGATCGATTGAAATTGTAACTTGCATGGTTGTTAAGATTGTTGCTCCGATAATATCCAGGTAATAAGTAGATTTTCTGAGATATTTTTTATATGGATTTTTTTCTTCGTCTTGAATGCGATCCAAATCTTTTTTATTTTTCTTAATTGATTGCTGAATCAATTGAAGATTATTTTGTTGAAGATTTCTTAACACATTATTTTTCTCAATTGTTGTCTTATTGTCTGTGTTGTTAAGTTCTGTCTGTACTTTTTCTAGTATATTTTGTTCACTTTGTATACTTTCTTTTGTTTTTAACTTTCTATTGCTTCTTTGTAATTGAAAAATTTGAATCGTTAATATGAAAGATGATAACGAAGCAACAGCGGCGATCGTTTCTAAAGTTGCACCAAGTCTATAATTTCCTCTTGCGCCAAAACTTAAGTAACCGCTGATGAGAAAAGAAAAAGTTATCCATAAGTTAAGGCTTATGAAGGTGTTAACCAGAGATAGGATTATCACATAATTATTAAAGCGTTTTAACTTTTGTGATGTCTCTTGCATTGCATCTATCATTATCCCTCCTAATAAGATAACATCATGATAAGTATATCATAGGTGATATTAACAATCAACACGTGGTTGTTATTTTTCATTGTTTAATACTTGGTGTAGAAGTTTTTTTATTTTATTGTATTTACTGATCGATACGATTAATAAGATTGACAGTGTAAGAAAATTTATAGAATAAGCGACAATTATATACCATGTATACATAAGATTTATTTGTATTCGATTAAGTAATAGCTTATTTATAACACATGAATTTATAACGCATGATAATAGTTTTAATAGCGGTAATTTCATTATTAGTGTTTTATGTTGCTATGATAAGCACTAAGTCCACTTCCGATTCGGAAAGTTATTATCTTTACGACAACCGGTTAGGAACAGTTTTATTAACGTTGACGATAATTGCAACTCAGGTGGGAGGAGGAATGGTCGTCGGTATTGCAGACGAATCTTACAAAGCGGGGTTTGCCGGTTTATTTTATCCGCTCGGTACTTTGTTTGGTTTGCTAATTATAGCTTTTATCTTCGGTGATCTTTTAAAAAATGTTGGGTTATCGACGGTTTCCGGTATCTTTGAAAAAAAGTATCGGTTTCCTTTGGCAAGAAAATTTTCTTCTATAATTTCCAGTGTTTCTCTTTTTGTGATCATGGTTGCTCAAGGTGTAGCAATAAAGCATTTATTAACTGGAATTGGCTTCGATAGCGGATTGGTGTTTATAATTATTTGGTGCGGTGTAATTTTATATACGTCTCTTGGCGGAATAAAAGCTGTAGTTGCAACAAATGTTCTACAGATTACTTTAATATCTATTGCTTTGTTTACACTATTGTTTTTTGCATTAAATCATTCTAACTTGAATTCGATAAATTTTTCTTCTAAAATTAATTATTATTCGGCGATAGAATGGTTTATTTGGCCGTGTTGTTATATGTTGATCGAGCAAGACATGGCACAATTATTTTTTTCTGCAAAATCAAAAGAGACGGTAAAAAGGGCTGCAATAATTGCATCTGTTGGAATTTTGATACTTGCAGCTATTCCTACTTTTATTGGAATTCTTGCTAGCAATCATGTTTTGCTTAGTAATAAAGGAGTATTATTATTTTTTGCTAAAAATTATTTAAGCGGCAGTATTTATGCAGTGACTTTAGTTGCGATAATTCTGGCAATTACTTCGACAATAGATTCATTGTTATGTGCTATTAGTAGTAACATAGCTTATGATTTTTCCATTTCTAAACTGAATGGGAAGTATTTGCGATTATTGACGTCTATTATTGGTATTGTTTCACTGATAGCAGTGTTTTATTGCGAAAGTATCATCAGCATTCTGATGTTTTCCTATTCTTTTTGCGTATCTGCTTTATTTGTGCCTTTAATATTTGGTTTATTATTACCGGAAGCAAAGCTAAAAAAATCTTCGGTGGTATTTTCTTCATTTTTCGGTATTGTTAGCTTAATCGTATTATCATTTGTGAAAAGTGGTTTTACTTATCTATCTATACCTTTTTCGGCAATAGGTTATTTTTTGCCTGTTGTTTTTAAATCCAGTCTGAAATTTGAAAAGTGGTTATAATGGCAATCATAGTTCCACTTTATTAATAAACTTATATTATATTTAAAATTGATTATAATAAAAAAATATGTGGCAAATCTTTGTTTATACTAAGGAAAGTGGGCTTGAAGCACTTAATAACACGAATCTTAATGGTATCATTACCTTGACTATTGGGGATATTTTTTTATTAAAATCACAAGATGTTAATATAAATCAAAAAAATAATGTTCTTTATATCAAACAAGGAATTAGCATTACTAAATTAAGTTTTAGTGGGGAGATAAAAGAGTGTGAATGTGAATTAAACGGCTCTTCTAGTGAGATTCCTATACCTATTAAAAATATCGGGCGATATAAACATGAAGAAGAAATAAATGAGAAATGTAAAGATAAAAACTCTAAGGAAGTTGCCCAATATATTAAAAATAATTATGACATTAGCAATGCAGTAACAGATAGCTTACCGATTGATAACAATACTGCGACTACGACATATAAAGTAAAAGTGCTTGTGTCGATAGCTTACACTTTTTGTGCCGTTGGTATCGGTTTATCTATTTATGGCTGGATAGAATCGGAAAAAGCTGGTTTAATTATTGGTTTGGGAACTTTATTAATAGGCCTTGTCGTAGGTTTGGCTGCTTGTTTTGAGAAAAGTGTTGATAACTTCACAACCTTGTCTAAGGCTGAACAATTAAAAACAAGTGAAATTTTGTCAAGGCGTAATTAAGTTTACTTTTTCGTTACAACCTAAATTAATCGATATCTTCCGGTAGTTATAGTGGTAATTTATAAAATTGTCTTAGTGTACCAAATGATAAATAATAGTAAAAAACTTTACTTTTAACATTAATTATATTATTATAATAGTATATGATTTTTTATTGTAAGAGATGTTAAGCGTTTATGTTATTGCAAAAAATGGTGTTGAATTAATACAAGGTAGTAATAATAAGCCTATTTTGGCAAAAGGTAGTATGGTATTTCTTGATAAACAAGAAAAAACTAATTTTTTTAATGATGAAAAAACAAGAAATTCTTATTCATTGATTCAGAATGCAATTGTTTTGCACAAAAATGAAAAAGGATTAGTAGAAGTAACAGGTAGAGAGACTCTTTATGTACCGGATGGAAAATTTTGCAGATGCTTTCATGAATTTAAATATAAGAAAGAATTGAAAACGGCATATAAAAATCAACTAAAAGGCGAAGATAAAAATGAAGATGCTGCCGAGTTGGCAAATTTCGTAAAAGTAAATTATAACTTGGAAAATTCGATTAGAGATAGTAAACCGTTGAATAGTAAAGCAGGTTACTTTGCTGTTGTGTCCGGTTTTTTTGTTGCCTGTATCGTTGGTGCTATGATTGGAATGAGAGAAAAATACAATCCAAATGATCCTGCTGTTGTTATTCCGATTGCCGTATTAGGTTCTATTGCCGGTTTGTTTGCTGTTATTTTTGCCATAACGTTTTTCTATGAACAACATAATTTTACTCCTAGTGAGCAGAGGCCTAAATTTAATTTGAACTCTTCGAGTGTAGAGCGAGAACTTAACAACGACAAATCTATTTAATTTGATTCAATGTTATAAATTCTGTGGGAAATTATTTTGTGAAAAATTCTGGTAAAATTTGGGTTTTGTGTGTAGATTTGCGGATTTAGCGCCTTATAAAAAGTGTTTTTACTTGAAATATTTCATAAATGCTCGTTTTATAATAATCAATTGTTACTACTATTAGTAGTACAATTTTCGTTATAAGATATGTTAAGTATTTATGCTGTTGAAAGTAACAACATTTAGTTTTTTGTTAACGGTAGTTTTACTCCTTTGGAAAAGGTGGCATGATTTTTCTTGGCAGTGGAAACAAAATTTATTTTGATAATATGATCAACGGTAAGGATAGGAAAATTGCTTATTTAGAAGTTTTATTGTGTGAAAATAAAACAGGATGTGACTTAAAGGACCCAACCATTTCATTGTGATAGTAAGAAAAGGCTCATTATTTTTTTAGAGAATTTTAATACATAAAAAATTGGAAGAAGCATGAAGGGTAATAAGTTAAAAAGTGACTCCCTACGAGGCTGACAAGATTTTTAAATTGGCAGAATACGTGAAAGCAAATTATAATTTAGAGAGTTCAACCAGAAACAATAGGCTGTTGAATAGTAAAATAGATAATAGATCATTTGGTTCTTGGCACCGGTTGTATAATTGGCAATAGTGTTATTACTGCAATTAAAAAAAAAGAAGTCGGATATCATGTTTTTGTTTCTACTTTGTCTTTTTTTATTATTTCTGCTATTAAACTCTTCGTAAGTAAGTACGATTTTACTTCTGGTAAAGAATATGCCTAAATCTAACTTAGATTGCAGTAATGTAGAGGAAAAATTTGGTCATGGTAAATCTGTTTAAATTGATTTGAATATATAAATTTTTAAGGAAATTATCTTGTTATAAACTTGGGTGAAACTTAGGTGTTGTAATAAATTTAATGTAATATAAAATTAACCTCTTATA
The DNA here is from genome assembly GCA_018101195.1 of Rickettsiaceae bacterium H1. Lineage (GTDB taxonomy): Bacteria > Pseudomonadota > Alphaproteobacteria > Rickettsiales > Anaplasmataceae > JACDQH01. The sequence continues at coordinate 57,169 of JACDQH010000003.1, read as the reverse complement.
AAAAAGCTGACAAGTAATGGAAATAAGAAACATCGCGATTATTGCTCATGTCGATCATGGTAAAACTACGTTACTTGATAACATGCTTAAGCAAAGTGGTACTTTGCAAGATCACCAAGACTTAGGTGAAAGAGTAATGGATAAAAATACCTTGGAAAAAGAAAGAGGTATTACTATTCTTGCAAAATGTACGTCGATTTTGTGGCAAAATAGTAAAATTAATATTATTGATACTCCTGGTCACGCAGATTTTGGCGGAGAAGTGGAACGCGTGCTTTCCATGGCGGATTCCGTTTTATTATTAGTGGATAGTGCCGAAGGCCCAATGCCTCAAACTAAATTCGTTCTTTCTAAAGCATTAAAAGCCGGGTTAAAACCAATTGTAATTATTAATAAAATCGATCGGTCGGATGCTAGGGTTGAAGAAGTCTTGGATGAAATAATGGAGTTGTTTATTAACTTAGACGCAGATGACGATCAATTGGAATTTCCTACCTTATATGCTTCGGGAAGAAACGGTTGGTGCATGTATGAACTTGAAAATAAAAGAAAAAATTTAACTCCTTTGTTTGAAACGATAATGAAACATGTAAAACCGGCAGAATCCGATGATAACGCTCCTTTTTCCATGTTGGTTACGTTATTGGAATCTGATCCGTTTTTAGGTAGGGTATTAACCGGTAAGATATATAAAGGCAAAGCTTGCGCCAATATGGAAGTTAAGGCTATCGATTTAAACGGTAACGTAGTTGAAAAAGGAAAATTAACCAAGTTACAATCTTTTTCTGGGTTGAATAGAATATCGGTAGATGAGGCTAAATCCGGTGATATCATAGCTATTGCTGGTATGAAAAAATGCTCCGTTGCAGATACTATTGCCTCTCCTATTGTGGAAAAGCCGATATCTTCGACACCGATCGATCCTTCGACTATGGCGATTACCGTTTCGGTTAATACCTCGCCTTTAGCCGGAAAAGAAGGAACAAAATTAACTTCGCGAATGATTAGAGATAGACTGATGTACGAGGCGGAAACTAATGTTGCCGTGAGAGTGAAAGAAATAGAAAGCAGCGATGCGTTTGAAGTTGCGGGTCGTGGCGAGTTACAGCTTGGGGTTTTGATAGAAACCATGAGGCGTGAAGGTTTCGAACTTTCGGTTTCTCGACCTAAAGTGTTACTGCGACATGAAAACAAAGAAAAATTAGAGCCGATAGAAGAAGTAATTGTCGATATAGATGAAGAATTTAGCGGTGTCGTAATGGAAAAGTTAAGTTCTCGTAAGGGGGAAATGCAAAGTATGGATACTGTCAACGGCAGAACCAGACTTATTTATTTAATACCTTCTAGGGGTCTCATCGGATATCAAGGAGAATTTTTAACCGATAGTCGCGGAACGGGAATTATGAACAGGCTTTTTCATAGCTATGGAAAATTCAGAGGTAATTTCGATAACAGGAGAAATGGTGCTTTGATCTCGATGAATGCAGGAGAAGCTGTTGCTTATGCTATCTTTAATTTGCAAGATCGAGGCGTGATGTTTGTAAAACCGCAAGATAAAGTATATTCCGGTATGATTATAGGTCAGCACAATAGGGAAAATGATTTGGAAGTTAATCTGTTAAAAGGAAAACAATTAACGAATATGCGTGCTGCTGGAAGTGATGAAGCGGTTAAACTTTCTCCACCGCAAGTTATGACCTTGGAAGAGATGATATCGTATATCAATGACGACGAATTGGTTGAAGTTACGCCCGATTCATTGCGTTTACGTAAAGCAATTTTAGATTCGAACGAACGAAAAAGATCAAAAAAAGTGAAATGAAAATAGAGAAAGCAGATGTTGCAGTAATTATGGGAAGCATTTCTGATAATGAGATTATGAGTCATGCGGTTAGTATTTTACAAGAATTAGAGGTTAGTTGCACTTGTAACGTTATTTCTGCACATCGTACTCCCGAAAGATTGTATGAATTTGGGAGAAATGTGGCTTCAGTAGGAATTAAAGTGATAATTGCAGGTGCAGGAGGAGCAGCCCATCTACCGGGAATGATTGCATCGCTCACTCACATTCCGGTTTTGGGTGTTCCGATTAATACTATCTCTTTAAAAGGAATCGACAGTTTATATTCTATCTCGCAAATGCCTAAGGGCATTCCCGTTGCCACTTTTGCTATTGGTGAAGCCGGTGCAGTAAATGCTGGTCTTCTTGCTGCCGCAATAGTAGGAATTAATAACGAACAGATTATGAAAAATTTGCAAAAGTGGCGAGAAAAACAAACTGCTTCTGTTCCGTATAAAATTAAGCAATAATTTCAGGGGATTGTAATTGGTCGCTCCTTATTGGTTTTACTGCTTCAAGAGCACAAGAAGGTGATAATTTTGCTGATGTTGTACTTTTGCTGACAACATTATCGATTTCTTCGGCAATTTTAAGTGCGATATGGTAATCGATAATCGTACCTAGCAGATCTAACCCTTGTTGATTTATGGTTTTTTGTTGATCCAATACTAATGATAATAGCTCTAATTCTTGCTTTGAAGATGATTCTGCTATGGTGATAAGCAAACAACCTTCATTTTGTATTTTATTACTAAAGCTTGTTATTTGTTCTTCTGTTACTTGTGAAATGCCGATATAAGGGGCAACTCCATTTACCACATCATAATTTAGCTGCCCGATAAATTTCAGTAAATATTTTTCTGCTTTATTATATACGTCTTGTGCACCCGATAAAAAGTTATTTCCTGTTTTTTGTGCCAGCTGTTCAACCAATAGAGATATGTTGGTATGTGCAAGTCTTGAAACATAACTTTGTTCAACATGTTCTGAAATTATGGTTTTATGTTTGGTTTTTTCTACAACGGTTTGTAATATTTGTTTTTGCTTTTCTACTGTTTTTTTTGCTTTTCGTCTATATTGGTTGAGCTTTTGGGTTAATATATCTTGTCTTTCAATTTCTTCTTTTACCTCAGGTATTGCTTTCGGAGAATATTCCCTTGCTATTTCAATGAACATTGTTTTTAGATCTGCTTTTTCTACTTCAAATTTTTCTTTGGAGTTTATTCCTTGTAAAACAACCGATAATATTTGTTTTTTTACATCGTTATCTTGGTATAAGCTTTCAATTACATTTTGTTTCAGTAATAATAGAAGCCTGTTTTCTAATTCTTCTTCCGATATATCACCGAATCCGAGAGCGTTACACAACCCTTGATTATCATTACTTTTAGTACTACGTTCGATGATTTGTGTGCCGGATGTTTTTAACCAATCATAAATTGGTTCGTCTATATTACCTCTAAAATCTTTGTCATTTTTATCAATATAGTTTATAATTTGCTTTACTAATTGTTGCCAATCCCCTTCAGTAATTCTTAAGTATAGATTTTTGAGTGCATGATGAAGCCTCGGGTTAGGAAAAAATTCTGCTAAATCTGTTTTTAAAACGTTAATAATTTGTTCTCTAAGTGTAAAATTTTTTGTTCTTTGAGAATATAAAACCTCACCCAAGAGGAACCAAGTTTCATCTTTTATTACTTCTTGTTTTACTTTATCGAAAGATTGAATCATTATTTAATTATTATTTAAATTATTTTGAATTTTAACATAATAATAACCAAAATCAATATTATTAGATAAAAATATTAATATTAATCATTTACTTTTCTGATAAAATTATTATAAAATAATACATTTAATTGGAGGAAAATTATATGAAAAGCGATTCAGTAAAACCATTACAATGTTTTGGTATAGCTTTATTTCTTGTTTCAATACCTTTATCAATAACTTCAGTGGTTTACTCTGGGATAATAGCTCAAGGTTTTCGTAATGAGGAAATTCCTTATAAAGCACTTGCGATATTTTTTACTCTTGGCGTAGTAATACCGGTCATTACTCTAATGTCCAATACTACTATAACTTCTATTCAACAATCTCATACTGGAGAATTATCAAAAATGGCTAAAAGTAGTATCAGTTAATGGTATAAATATCGATTGCATTATCGATAATCGATATTTTCACTTTGCTACTATCTTTAATTTTTCCTGCTAATATTAGCTTTGCCAGTTTGTTTTGCACGTATTGTTGAATTACTCTTTTTAGTGGCCGTGCACCGTATATAGGGTCGTAACCTTTATCTGCCAAAAATTTTTTGGCATCGTTATTTAGCACTAACGTTATATGGCGATTTGCCAGCGTTTTTTGTAGTTTGGTAAATTGTATATCGATGATTTTCGACATATGATCTCGTGCCAAACGATGGAAAATAATAATTTCATCCAACCTGTTCAAAAATTCCGGTCTGAAAGATGCACGAACTGTTTCCATAACTTGATTTCTTTCTTCCGTTCCCAATTTGTTTTTCGCCGACATAATTTCCGCACCCAAATTGGAAGTTAAAATGAGTATGGTATTGCGAAAATCTACCAGATGACCTTGGCTATCGGTTAAGCGGCCTTCATCTAGAACTTGTAACAACACGTTGAATATATCGTTATGAGCTTTTTCTACTTCGTCGAACAATATTACTTGGTAAGGCCTTCTTCTTACCGCTTCGGTTAATGCCCCGCCTTGTTCGTAACCTACATATCCGGGAGGAGCACCGATTAGCCTAGAGATCGAATGTTTTTCCATGTATTCGGACATGTCGATTCTAAGTAAAGCCTGGCTGTCGTCGAATAAAAATGTCGCCAGAGCTTTACCGAGTTCTGTTTTTCCAACTCCGGTAGGACCTAAGAATAAAAAAGAACCGAGAGGACGATTGACATCTTGAATTCCGGCACGAGAACGGCGAATAGCGTCACTGACCGCTTTAACCGCATCGTTTTGCCCGACAACGGTCGCTTGCAATTCTTCTTCCATATGCAGTAACTTTTCTTGCTCGCTACCCATCATTTTTTCTACCGGAATTCCTGTCCAACGAGAGACTATTCGGGCAATATCGTCGGCGGTAACTTCTTTTTTCAATAATTCTCCTGTTACCTCTTTTTCCACTTCCCTTAACTTTTTCTCCAATTCGGGAATTTTGGCGTAAGTTAATTTTCCGGCTTTTGCCAAATCACCGTTACGTCCCGCTACTTCTAATTCTTGTTTTGCTGAATCCAATTGTTCTTTTAAAGTTTGTAACAAAGCAATTTTTCTTTTTTCCGATTCCCATTTGCTTGTTAAGTCGGCAGATTTTTTTTCCAATACGACCAGCTCTTTTTGCAATTTATCGAGCCTTTCTTGCGAAGTATTGTCCGATTCTTTTTTCAGAGCTTCCGCTTCGATTTTAAACTGAATTATTTTGCGATCCAATTCGTCGAGTTCTTCCGGTTTGCTATCTACTTCGATTCTTATTCGGCTTGCCGCTTCGTCGACTAGATCTATGGCTTTATCCGGTAAAAATCTGTCTGCAATATAGCGATTAGATAGGGTTGCGGCAGCAACGATGGCATTATCCGATATGCGAATTCCGTGATGAACTTCGTATTTTTCTTTTATTCCTCGTAAAATTGAAATGGTATCGTTTTCGGTAGGTTGGGAAATAAATATGGTTTGGAATCTGCGGGCGAAAGCGGCGTCTTTTTCTATATGTTTGCGATATTCGTCAAGGGTGGTTGCTCCTATACAATGCAAATCACCGCGAGCCAGTGCCGGTTTTAATAAATTCGATGCATCCATTGCCCCTTCCGAAGCTCCCGCACCGATCAAAGTATGTAATTCGTCGATAAATAGCAATGTTTCTCCATCCGAAGCGGCAATTTCCGATATGACGGATTTTAGCCTTTCTTCAAATTCACCGCGAAATTTTGCTCCGGCAATTAATGCTCCCAAATCTAAGGACATTAATTTTTTATTTTCCAAACTTTGGGGTACGTCACCCGAGATCATACGCATGCCCAACCCTTCAACGATAGCGGTTTTACCTACCCCCGGTTCACCGATCAGTACGGGATTATTTTTAATTCTGCGCGATAATACCTGCATAGTTCGCCGTATTTCTTCGTCACGACCGATAACCGGATCGATTTTTCCCGCTTTTGCAATTTCCGTTAAATCTTTGGCGTATTTTTTTAACGCGTTAAAATTACTTTCTACCGTACTGGAATGAGCTTTTTGTCCTTTTCTCGATACTTCGATGATTGTATGTAGTTTTTGCGTTGTTATTCCTTCTTCAATTAATATTTTTCCGGAAGCACTGTTTTTGTCTGCGGCTATTCCTTGTAATAACCTTTCGATCGTAACAAACGAATCTTGCGTTCGTTTTGCTATTCCTTCCGCTTCTTTAAATGCTCGGGCAGTAGATGAAGCCAAGCTAATTTGTCCGGCTCCCGGCCCTTCGACTACTGGGATTTTTTTTAGTTCCATTTTTACGTTATCCGTAATTTTGGCAAAATTTCCTCCGCATTCGGTAATTAACGATTCGATTAGACTTTCTTCTAGCATTACCTTTAATAAATGTTCGGGTAAAAAATTTTGGTGTCCTTTAGCTAAAGCAAACACTTGAGCATCCTGTATTATTTTTTTTGATTTTTCGGTAAATTGTTCGAATTGCATACGTTAATAATTATTACTTTGGGACTTTATGTAAGCATTATCATTGTTTTTTTCAAGTATTATTAACCCAGGTTAAGACTGCGTCATCGATGCCGAAATCAAATCGTACCAAGATCCTTTTTTCGCTTTTCCGGATCCCGTTATATAAAGCCTGTCTTGTGCGCGGGTTAATGCAACGTAAAGTAATCTTATATATTCTTCGTACGCTTTTTTATTTGCTTGTTCCTTTATGTTGTCGAAAGAATCGTTTTTTAAATAAAATGGAATACCCTCTTCATTGAACGTAAAATGATTTTTATTTACCGGAATTTGAGTAGTATCGGCTAAAAATACTACTTTTGCTTCCAAGCCTTTGGCATTATGTACTGTCATTACTTTTATTCCGTTTGTTTGATTGTTTTTTACTTCGATTTTATTAGATTCGATGAATTGTAAGAAATCGGATAAAATAGGCTTGTCCCATGCTAATTCTAAAAATTTTTCAATAATTTCCGGGTGTTTTTGTGGAAAATTTTCTCGGTTTATTATTCTATAATAAAACTCGAACGTGGTTACTTTACCTTTTTGCCAATTGTTAATTTTATGAAAAATGTTAGGTTGTTGTTCATCTAGTTTTTGCCAAACGCTTTTTTCTTTCCTATCGTAACATAGAGTGAAAATATCGTTTTCGCTTAAATTAAAAATCGGCGATTTTAATACTTTGGCTAACTCGAAATCATTTTCTGGCGAGAGCATAATTTTTCCTAAAGAGATCAAATCTCTTATTATGATATGGTCAGTAATCGTGCAACGATCGTAACCTGAGGTTGCTAACTTTTTTTTGCGTAATTCGGAGATTAAATGATGCATAAAAGCATCTCTGCGTCTTACCAGGACAGTTATTTCGTTTTCGGCGATATCTTTATTTCGTACTAAAGTTAGAATTTTTTCCGTTATTTTTTGTGCCAATAATAACTTATCGTCCGAGTCACTTTCTTCATTTTTTTCAATTAACGGCCATATTTCGATATGTCCCGTTTCATTTTTTCTGTGACATATGTGTTTTATTGGGCTATCGCTACCGAAATTGTTTGCTAAAATCTCTTTTCGGTTGAATATCTTATCTACCGATTCGAGAATTTTTACTGCCGATCTATAAGACGTAGTTAAATTTCGTTCCACGATTTCCTGATTAAACACAGCTGCTTTATCGGTAAAATATTTTTGCATTATGTTAAATAGCCTGGGTTCCGCGCCTTGAAAGCTATATATGGATTGTTTTATGTCGCCTACGACAAAAATAGTATTCTGCACGCCTCCCGCTCCAATTCCCGAGAAAAAATCTTCCGACAATAATCGAATAATTTCCCATTGTTCCTTACTATTATCTTGTGCTTCGTCAATCAGTATGTGTTGCACCTTATCGTGTATTGAAAACATGACCCAGTCACGATATTTCGGATTTTTTAGTAATTTTAGCGACAGGGTTATTACTTCGTCGTAAGTTATGTAGTCTTTTTTTAATTGGTGAAAAATTTTATTTATTTCGTGAATTATTTTTAATATTGATTCCGTTCTTTGAATGATTTTTAGTTTACTTCGGATGTTATTTCTTATGTAACAATTTTCTTGTGCCACTATAATTAAATTTTCCGCTTTCGGGAATCGAGTCAGTGATTTTTTCGTTATTATCGATGAGGTTTTCTTTTTATCACCGTCGGTATTCAATAGTACTTTTTCTTCATTATTTTTAATTAATTTTGCATATTTTACGTCTCTGTCGCTACCTTGCATCATTATGCTTATTAATTTAGATAAATCTTTTTTTTCGGGAGGGTTAAGACCTATTTTTAATTTTTGTAAGTAATCTGAGTATAATTGATAATTTTCGATTTTATTCGATAACTCCATACACATGTCGAATAGTTTTTTCTTGCTTAAATCGAGAGCTATTTCTCCCAAATCTTGTTGTTGAGAAAGAAAACAATTTATTGCCTGTTGATAAAGCTCGTCTTTATATTCTAAAATTTTTGCGTTGTAAGAGATTCCACTTTCTTTAGGGAAATCGGTGATTATTTCATAACAAAACGAATGTATTGTTTTAACCATTAATAATTTGGATAATCGACAAAATAAAGAACGTACGTAATTAATCGAGTTATCGTTATAAAATTTGGTCAGATTTTTTAGTTGGGTTATTAATTCGTTTTCTGGAATTAAAACCCAATTTCTCAATGTTCGGGATATACGGGAAAGCATTTCTTCGGCTGCGGAATTCGTAAAAGTTAGGCATAAAATTCCTTTATGGCCGGTTACTAAAAGGGAAAGTACTCTATTTACTAACGCTCTGGTTTTTCCCGTTCCTGCCGAAGCTTTAACCCATATATTTTTCAATTTTAATATTACTCGCGTTTTTCTTCTTTAGTCTGATTATCGGGCTTACCTTCATCATTGGTTTCATCATTAATCAGTGATTGATTTTCATCTTCACTTTCGTTTGTCTCTTCATCATCTTCTTCAAATTTTTCGTCAAATTCATCATTATCTTCTTCAAATTTCTCGTCAAATTCGTCATCATCGTCGTGCTCGTCATACTCTTTGTTATTATCTGGGCTTTTTTCTGCAGAATTATTTTCTTGATCAAGATTGCTGCCCTCACTAATCTCTTCTTCTTCGGAATCAGCCTTAGGTAAAGATTCTAAGTTTTCTATAGGCGGATTTTCTTCTTCTTGTTTTTCAATTTTCTTTTCTTCTTTTATTTTTTCCTCATATTTTTTCGGATCAAACGGCTCTTGAGTAGGTATGAAAGTAGGTGAGTGTAGCCTTTTTGTGAAAAAAGCATCTTTGTAGTAAAAGATCTTTTTGGATTTTATCGGAGAAGTAGACTCGATTAATAAAATTTGTTCGTCGCGAGGTAACATTATCACTTCTTGCGGTAGCAATAGCGCTCTTTGTGTTTCCGATACGTGTAAAGAACGAGAAGCTGGGTTAAGATCGAGAAATTTTGGTTTGTTTAGAGATTCTTGAGCCACCGTTTTATTCCCGATTAATTGCGATATCAAGTTAGCGGTTTCGATATTGTTAGCAGCAAAGGTAATTCTGTATGTCGAGTTAGATAAGAACGAGTTCATACCGGCTTCCTCGTATATTCCTTTTAACTGTTCTGTATCTTGAATAATTAAGAATAACCTGACGTTATAACCACGGAAATATGCGATACCTGTTTTAAATTGTTCCATTTCTCCAAGTGTGGGGAATTCGTCCATCATGAATAAAACCCCGTAAGGATCGGTCTTTTTATCTGGCAATTTACGACATAAAAATTCGGTAGCTTGTTGATAAAAAACTTGCATCAAAGGTTGCAATCTGGTTAAGTTATCCGGAGTTAAACCGACATATACTGTTACTCTTTTCTTCTTAAACTCCATGAAGTTAAAGTCACTGCTTGCGGTGGTAGTGTCGATTAATGGATTTGCCCACAATTCTAACGAAGAATTCATGGTTGAAATAACACCGGAACGTTCTTTTTCCGCTTTTTGTAAAAATGCCGCTATATTCATGTAAGCAACTGGGTGTATATCTTTACCGATAGTGTCCAGTACCACCGCTAAGTTATATACAACGTCGTCACTACGCATTGTTCTGACGACTTCCCCGAAAGATTTTATTTTTTCCGGAACGGCTAATATGTATAAAACCACTCCCAGGAATAAACTTCTTGCTTCGTTAACCCAAAAATCTTGCTCCGGCATTAACAAATTGGCTATTTTTTGTACGTCGTCAACCATTTGCCCCGGTTTTGCACTTACCCAATCCAAAGGGTTGTAACAGTGGCTTAAACCGTCGGCATCGGCAGGACTCCAACAATAAACTTCCTGTCCTATTTTTTTTCGGTAACCGCTGGTTAATTCGTAATTTTCTAATTTTATATCGTGTACTATAACCGAATCCTGCCAAAATAATAAATTCGGTATTACGAAACCTACACCTTTACCGGAACCGGTAGGGGCGAATAATAAAGCGTGTTGAAACCCTCCGGCAATTAAAAAACCTTTTTTATCTTTACCTAAAAGCAGACCGTGTTTGCTACGCAGTCCTATTTTTCTTATTTCTTTTTCGGTAGCCCATTTTGCATCTCCGTGTAATGCTTCTTTTTTCTTGAATGGTTTCCAATTCAGTATTGCGTTTCGTGCAGACCAAAATATTATGACTAACGTTGCAAATGGTCCTAAAACCGAGATTAACAATTTTAATTGTACTGTCGGATTATAATTGCTTCTGTTAGTCCACCAATCGTATATATAATCGAATATGCTAGGCCATAAGCGATGAGGAAAATCGCTAAAATTGGGATTAATAGCCTGAAAGTTTAAGTAATGAGGCCCCCATACTAAAAGTATGTATAGTACGGAAGATAAGTATAAACAAAAACCTATGGTAGCGAATAGTATAAAAGCACCTACTGTAATATTACGTATATGTCTCATAGCTAAGTATTATTGGCTTTCTCACGTAAAGTTTTAGTAAACAGCACTTCGGAAACATACCTTATTCCTTTTTCCGCTCTTTTTAGTTGTATAACGATATCTACGACATTTACTATATAGCTCATTATTTGTTCTGGGGGAATACCTAAGCCCGCTTGCATTACCATTAATTTTAATTGTTCTAACGCCATCATCGGCGCATCCGCATGTAACGTTGATATCGATCCCGGATGTCCCGTGTTTATTGCTCTTAAAAAGCTGAATGCTTCGGCTCCCCTAAGTTCACCGACTATTATTCTATCGGGGCGTAACCTTAAACAACATTCTATTAGATCTTGCGTAGTTACGTTCGCTCTTCCTTGACCCCCTTTCGATGCCAGCAGGTGTACCTTGTTAGGATGATCGTTCAATACTATTTCGCGAGCGTCTTCTACCGTAATTAACCTCTCGTCTATTGGAATTACGCGCAAAGCCGCATTAGTAAAAGTTGTTTTTCCCGTTGAAGTACCGCCGCTGATTACGATATTTTTCTTGTTAATTATTGCTTCTTGTAAAAATTCTTTAATTTTATGTTCTTTTATTAATGATTGCAGCCGATTGTCCAGAGGGTTATCCGTTTTTGTTGTGACCGTTTGTTCGAAAGCACCCATTTTTTCATAATCGTCAAGTGATAAATTCATGCTTGACGGTTTACGTATGGACATTACTATTTTTCCCGCTTCACATGCGGGAGGAAATACTATTTGTATACGATAGCCGTTTGGTAATGTAGCGGATAACAACGGTCTTTCTTCACTTATTATTTGTTCGGTAGCTTGGGCAACAAGTCTACTTAAGGACTTTAAGTGATTGTAATCTATTTCTTTTATATCTTTTTTATCGATATTCCCTTTTTTTTCTATCCATGCGGCTTTAGGGGAATTTATGGAAATTTCGTTAACTCCGTCTTCGGCAAAAACACTTTGCAAGGGAGTAAGAAATTTGTCTAATGCCGCGTAATTCATTTAGTATAATGTAACCACAATATCGAGATTATACGAGAATACTAAAGCTTTCTTTATAATTTGCAAAGAAAAGTAATTTTTTAGTTTGTAACTTTTATCTTGTTATTTTAAATTATGTGAAAATACTAAATCTTTGTTGACGAATACTTTGACTCTTGTTCCTTGATCGATGCGTATGGTTGGTTTACTGCTTTCGTACTGTTTAATTACCGTTTCAAAAGTTTTTGTTAAGTTGTTTATGGCATCCGTTGCAATTTTTACAGAAGCGGGAGTGTTGTCGGTTGTTTTTCCGTCAGTAGTGGTTGTGGTGGAAGATTTTTCGTCGTCACTGGGGAACAATTTTTTAACAATCGCGGCACCGGCAATTTTCACACTGCTAATTAAGAAAGAATTCATGAAAAGGTGGCCGAATTTGGTATCCACTTGTCCTGTTATACCGGCTTTTCCTAATTGATCAGTTCCCGGAGATTGAATTTGTAAGTCTATTCCGTCGGGCCTTATTACTCTGTTCCATATTATGTCTACTCTGACTTGAGAAGGAGATATAGCGCTATCATATTCTCCTATTAATCTCGAACCTTTCGGCAGTAAAACATTTTTTCCAGATTCTGAATAAACATCTCTGCTAACTATTGCGCGTAACATACCTTTTAAATCTGTATTAATCGACGTTTCTAGAATTGCATCTATTAATTTTCCTTGTGCGATTATTATTCTTAAGTCACCTATGTAAGTAGCTTTTACTTGTTCGCTACCGGTTCTCTCCAAAGGTGCATCTTCGTTTATTATATCTTTTTTAGGTTTCAACGAATCTTTAATTTTATTTAAATTATCACCGCTAACGATACTTGTAGGGTCTGATAAATTGACATTACTACCAGATCCTTGAGCACCTGTTGATCTGGAAATAACTAACATGGGAGTATTTCTGTTTTGAGTTATTTTTGGTCTTCTTTTTTCTATTACTTTTGGCACCGTTTGAGAAGTTATTTGATCTTGAATAGTAGGAGGGCTAGGTATGTTTCTTGGTATATCGTTTTGTTGAGGATTGATAACGGGAATTTTTGGTAATTGAGAATTAACTTCCCTTTTAGGTAGAGGAGGAGGTTCTACTGGTGCTACCAAAGTAGGTAATTCCGGTAATTTTATCGGTAATTTGGTTATCGGTTTATCTTCTTCTATGACAGATTGAGCTATTTTTTTTGTTTCTTGTATTTTTTCTTTTATTTCGTCTTTTTTAGTACTTTCAGTAGTGTTTGATGAAAAAATATAAAATAATGCTCCCAGAGTTAATACTATTATGCCGACTATGGTAATTTTTTTTGATGTTTGACTCATGCCAACAATCGAAGCTCTTTCACTAACTTCTGCTTCTTTTTTGCTATTGTGGACAGTATTAGTATTTTTGTCTTCTACCATTTTATGATTTTCCTTTAATTATTGTGAGGTTTTTACCTTGGTAATGTAAGGATAATTTATCGTATACCCCGTTGATTATGGTAAGACCTTCGTAAGATATCATTTCCGTAGAGTACTTGGAACCGTCATCTTTTACTACGAAAATTTTCGGTATCAAGTGTGTAAATTTAAAAAACGTAAGTTGACCGTTATCGAATATTTCACTGGGTGTTAATTCTTTATCCCCGTCGGAAGAATAATTATAGTGTATTTTTTGTTTTTTATTGTTTAACGGGTTATCAATTACTTGACCTTCAAGTAATTTTACCGAATTGTCTTTGTCGAAAGAATCGCTTTCATCGGGATAATAAAAACTAGTTGAATAAGTCATATCTTCATTTTTCATCGATTCTAACGCTATCAAATCAAAAGTATAAGATTCGTCTTTATTGTTAATAATCACCAAATTTGTTCTGGTAGATTTTACCTTGGGCTTTATAAAAATAAAATTTCCGATGTGTTTCATCTCCCAATTTGCACTATTTCCTATTGCTATACTTTTGATAATTTCTTTTTTGGGTAATTTGATGAAAGATTGATAATTGTTATGTAACTTAAGTTGGAATATTTCCTTAGGACTATAGATTAGCGTTTTTATACGACTGTCGGTTGCTATCGGCTTTTGATTAGAATTAACCGGAAAACTGAAAATTACTGATATTAAAAGTATAATTCTATATAAATTCATCGTCCACTCTATATGAAGTTATCTGAAAACCAAGGGGGTTAACATATCTTTCGTTTTGGTTCATTTCTAAAGTAGAATAACTGAAAGATATAAAAGCTATTTTATCTTTAGTAATAGTATTATTTTTCTCTTTGAATTCAAGACTGAATCTAATTTGTACCGAATTAGAGCTTATATGTTGTATGGATTTTATCTTAATATTGGAACTTAAAACATTGGCATATAAATTGATCGGGCTATCTTGATTACTGATTCTTATCCAGTATCTGAAATCGTTATATACGTCAGGTTTGGATAATAATCTTACTTCGGTATAATAATTGTACTCGAAAGTATTACGATTAAACAATTCTCTTGCTTTTACGTAACGCACTAAAAACGATTCCGCCAGCGATGTATCTGCCGAATATTGTTTTACTGAAACGGGATCTACCAAAATTGCCGTTCCGCTTTTTTTTTCAATTTCGATAACGAAAGGTACTATTTTCTTGAATTCGTTTGCGCTGAGCATGATAAAGCCACTGGTTAGTACTCCTCCCAACATTACTAGAATGAATAAGATTAAAATATTTCTTTGTATTTTAACGCTCTGTAATCTATCTCCGTACCAATCTTGAGTGTTATCTTTTTTTTTGAACAATTAATTCTCCAATTATAAAGCTATTATCAAGTATAATATTTAGTAATATAATATTGTTAATAAATACTAATCATCATAACATTTTTCAATAATTTATTATATGCCCTAATTTACTGAATTTGGTATGCAGGTAATGCATGTTATATTTATTATATTTTATTTTAGAAGTGATACACGATTTAATATCAATACCGTGCTTTTTTAGTTGCGATATTTTTCTTGTGTTATTTGTTACAAGCTTAATCGTACTTACATTTAATTTTTTCAATATTGTGGCACCAATGAAAAAATCTCTTTCATCGTCTTCGAATCCCAAGCTTCTATTTGCATCTACCGTATCGCGATTATTTAAAATTTGCTCGGAATAGGTTCGAATTTTATTTGTTAATCCGATACTTCTTCCTTCTTGTGATAAATATAAAATAATACCTCCGTTATTTTCGGACATGAATTTTATTGTCGATTTAAGCTGACCTCCGCAATCGCAAGTCAAGCTATCGAGTAAATCCCCGGTATAACATGAAGAATGAAGTCTAACCGCCGGTTGATCTTGCTTTAGAGCATCACCAATTATAATTGCATAATGCTCTTTGGAATAATTTTTATAAATAATAATTTCAGTATTTTTAGCGTCTTTCAACACTAATGGCGCTTTACATATTTCATTAATTTCCAAGTTATTTTTGTCATTTTGTAGATCGGATAACTTTATTGTGAAAATATTGTTTTGTTTGCACCAATCGAGAATTTCATCGTTATTTATTTTCGCTATAATTATACAAGGTAGTAATTCTGCGGATTTTACCAATTTTATAATCGATTTATCGTTTTTTTCACCTTCTTTTTTGTTAAATGATGAAGAAATAATGGTACTATTATCGGCAAAATCTTTTATTTCATTAATCGATTGACTTTTAATTTTTATACGTAAAGAATTTTTTGTCGTTATGTCGTAAAGAGTTTTTGCTCTTATCGACGGAATTATTATTTCGTAATTTAACGTCTTGAATAGGTTAAATGTTTCTTCTTGGATGGATTCTATTGCAAGAATTAAATATTTTTTTGTGTTATCGTCGAATATAACCGGTATCCCTAGTTTCATATCGTTTTTAACGCGTTCGAGAAAGTAATTGCTACTAATATTTTTCATATATCTAATTGGTGCGGCTGAGAAGACTTGAACTTCCAAGGCTAAAAAAGCCACAGCGCCCTCAACGCTGCGTGTCTACCGATTCCACCACAGCCACGAATAACAGATTGAAATTATTGCTAATCATTATATTTGTTTAGTAATTGTAAAACAAGTTTATCGATTTCGTGATTTGTCGTATTATAATAATAATGAGTCGAAAATGTCGTTATCACTTTAATATTTTATTGAAAAATAATCCGCAGTAGAATTAGATAAAAAATTGCAATTAAGCTTTTTACTGATTAAATTAGTGATCATTGAATAAATTGGGTCGATTTAATATGTCAATAATGCCTGATGAATGGATAAAGGAACAGGTTGTCAAGCATAATATGATTGATAATTTTGTTGAAAAAAAGCATAGCCTGGGAGTAATATCTTATGGCTTATCTTCTTATGGTTATGATGCCAGGGTTAGTAACGAGTTTAAAGTTTTTACTGATGTTGATTCCGTTATTGTCGATCCAAAACGTTTTGATCAAAGAAGTTTTGTCGAAAGGGGCGGTAATTACTGTATAATCCCGCCAAATAGCTTTATTCTTGCCAGTACAGTCGAATATTTTCGCATACCGCGTGATGTTTTGGTTATATGTGTAGGTAAATCTACTTATGCGAGGTGCGGGATAATAGTGAACGTTACTCCTCTCGAGCCGGAATGGGAAGGTCGCGTTACTTTGGAATTTTCCAACACTACTCCGTTACCTGCAAAGATATATGCAAATGAAGGAGCGTGTCAGTTTATATTTTTGAAATCAGAGTCAGATTGTAGCATTTCTTATGCCGATATTAATGGTCAATATATGAAACAACTCGGTATAACTTTACCGAAGGTGCGTGTCTAAAATAAAGATAGTAGGCGGGAAACCTTTGCAAGGAGAGGTGAAAATATCCGGGTCGAAAAATGCTTGTTTACCTATTATTGCCGCTTCTATTCTTACCGATCAACTGGTTATTATTAATAATGTTCCCGTTTTGCAAGACGTAGCTACGATGTGTTTTCTTTTGCGAAGTCTTGGAGCCGAAGTGAAGCAATGTGATGATTCCATATTTATCGATCCCTCTAATATAGATAGTACTTTGGCAAGTATAGATATAGTAAGTAAAATGAGGGCATCTTTTTTAGTTCTCGGGCCTTTGTTAGCCAGATACGGAAAAGCAAAAGTTGGTTTACCTGGTGGATGTTCTATCGGAGCCAGATTGATAAATTATCATTTGGCTGCTTTGGCAAAAATGGGTGCCGTTGTCGGAATAGAAGGCAAATATGTTACTGCGTACACTGCTAAAAAATTAACCGGGTGTGAAATTTTTTTAAAAACACCGAGTGTTGGTGCTACTGAAAATATATTAATGGCCGCTACTCTTGCCGAAGGAAGAACGGTTGTTAATAATGCGGCTATAGAGCCGGAAATAGGTGATTTAATAAATTGCTTATTAACTATGGGAGCTAAAATTGAAATCTGTGGAACTAGAAAATTTATTATCACTGGAGTAAAAAAGTTATACGGTTGCGAATATCGTGTTATTCCCGATAGGATCGAAGCGGCTACTTATGCTTTAGCGGCCGTTATCACCGGCGGCACTATTACTCTGAATAATGTGAATGTATCTCATTTATTGGGTTTTATTGACGTGCTAAAAAAAATAGGAGTAGAAATTCGTTGTTTATCCGATAATGTTATTATGATTTTCAGCAAAAATAATATGATAAAGCCGGTTAATATAGAGACCGACGTTTATCCAGCATTAGCTACTGATGTGCAATCGTTGTTTATGTCTCTTCTTTCAATAGCTGACGGCAAATCGATTATTAAGGAAACGATTTTTAATAATCGTTTTGGTCATGTTCGGGAATTAAATTTAATGGGAGCAAAAATTAAAACGAAAGGTAATGTTGCTTACGTTTTGGGAGTGAAAAAACTAAAAGGTACAAAAGTGAAAGTAACCGATTTACGTGCAGGTGCAGCTTTGGTTTTAGCCGGTTTATCGGCGAATGGCGAAACTATTATCGATCAAGCATATCATATAGATCGAGGGTATGACAACTTGGAGAGAAAGTTGTCTTTATGCGGTGCTAACATCGAAAGAATTGATGATTAGTTTATTTTTCAAGTATTTGCCATTTATCGATAGCCAGAGAATTTTAATTTTCTCTCGATTTATTTATAATACTTGAAAATATATGAAGTAGATGATATACAATTCTTTGTTTTTCAAAATTTATTAATTAGCTAAATATTATGTTTGCATGTCTGGAATCATAAGAAATAATAAGTCAGAAGTTAAATTTTATAAGGAAATAAATCCGGATTATTTAAGTGGTGAAGATTTCGATCGATTTCTTAAAGATGGCCAAGGTCGATATAAATTATCAGAAAAAGAGAATTCAATAGTCGAAGGTGTAATTACAAGCATTAACAAAGATTACGTATTACTAGACATAGGTTTGAAATCGGAGGGTCAGGTTCCCGTCAAGGAATTTGTTACAGGTAGCGGCAAGCCTACCGATTTAAACATAGGAGACACCGTTAATGTTCATTTGACAAAATTAGAAAGTAAAAATGGCGAGGTAATTTTAAGTAGGGAAAGCGCGGTTAAGTATGAATTATGGAACGAATTGAGTTCTGCTTATGAAAATAATGAAAATGTCGAAGGCACGATAATACACAAGATCAAAAGCGGATATATAGTGGATTTTGGTTTGATAGCCGCTTTTTTACCGAACAGTCATGTGGATTTGAAGCCGGTGAAAGATCCCGAACCGTTGCTAAATAAAAAAATGCAATTTCGTATTCTTAAAATGGATAAGCAACAAGGAAATATTGTAGTTTCCAGGCGTGTTATACTTGATTCTTTACATGCCAAAGCTCGTAAGGAATTTTTATCGACTTTGCAAGAAGGGCAAGTTTTGGAAGGCATGGTTAAAAGTATTACTAATTATGGTGTATTTGTGGGGCTATTCGAATCGCCGGAAATTGGAGTGGTAGATGGTTTATTACATATTACTGATATTTCTTGGAGTAGAATCAGCCATCCGTCGGCCATTTATTCTTGCGGAGAAAAGATTACCATAAAAATAATAAATATCGATACGGAACTTAACAGGATATCTTTAGGTAAGAAGCAATTAACTGATAATCCTTGGGGAGAATTGGATAGCAAATATCCTATCGGTAGTGTTGCCGGCGGGGTAGTAACCAGTATTGAAGAATATGGAATTTTCGTAGAGTTGGAACCTGGTATAGAAGGTCTTGTTCATTCGTCGGAGATTAGTTGGACAAACGAAAAAGTTCCCATTGCTCGTGGTGATAAGCTGGACACTATGGTTCTCAGTGTAGATTCGGAAAAGAACAGAATGAGTTTAAGCATTAAACAGTGTAATGATAATCCTTGGACGAAATTTACTGATAAGTTCCCGTTAGGTTCTATCGTAAAATGTAAAATTAGAAATATTAATCCTCACTCTGGTATTAATGTGAATTTTGTTGATTATGACGGCAATATATCGGGGTTTATATATAATCGTGATTTATCTTGGGAAGATAACCGTTCGAATGTTTTGAAAAATTATAAATTAGGTGATGTTATCGATGGGAAATTATTGCGAGTTAATTCTGTTAAAGGGGGAATATTTTTAGGAATTAAGCAAATAAAATATGATCCATTTTTAGAATTTTTAACAACGGTAAAAGAAGGTGATAGCTTAAGTGGTAAAGTCAGCAAGATAGAAGATAACGGTATATACGTTACGGTGAAAAATAATGTCGATAGGTTTGTTGAACGCGGATGCTTATTGGATATGAGCAGCCTTTCCGTTGGAGAAAGAATTAATCTTAAGGTGAGCGAAGTACAAGATTATAATCTTGTATTGACGGATAAACATACGAATGATTCCGGGCAAGAAGATAATAAGGCGGATAAATAAATGTCATTATCTGTAGATAAATTTATAAGTACTTTGCATTTAAAAAAAGCAATTTTTAGATGGCGTTTTATCTCTTTGTTACTTTTTTTGGTCGTATTGTTGTTATTACCGCGTATTAACACGGATAGTTTGGGTTTTATAGGAAGTAATAATTCCATTATAGCTAGGATATATGTCACTGGTTTTATTGATGAGAATCATGAAAGAGATAGATTGATTAATAAAATAAAAGAAGATAAAAATGTTAAAGGGGTAATAGTACATATAAATAGTCCCGGAGGAAGCTTGGTAGGTGGTGAAACGTTGTACAACAGTTTGAGAGAGCTTTCTGCAAAGAAGCACGTAGTTGCCGTGATGGGTAATGTTGCTGCATCTGGCGGTTACATAGCAGCAATAGCGGCAGATCACTTGATAGCGCATAACGGTACGATAACTGGATCGATAGGCGTATTATTTCAATCTTTTGAAGTCAGTGAATTGGCAAATAAAATTGGAGTAAATATCAAATCGTTGAAAGCGGGAGAATTTAAAGATTCTCTATCTCCTTTTAGTAAAATGTCGGAAAAGTCGCAGGAGTTGTTCCAAGGGTTATTAGATAGTAGTTACGATTACTTCGTATCTTTAGTGGCAAAGCGTCGTTCTATTAGCATTGAAGAGGTTAAGTCTAAGGCGGAGGGTAAAGTTTATACTGGGAAACAGGCACTGTTAATTTCTTTAATCGATCAAATCGGTGGAGAACCTGAAGCGATTAATTGGCTCAAAAGTAATAACGTTGAAGGAAAAATAAAAGATTTTTCCATAAAAGAAAGTAGGTTTTCGTTAGGAAAATTAATTGGTATTCCGCAAAAATCATCTTTTGGATTACTAGCGTTATGGACCGGATATTAAAAGAAACGAATGAGTAAAAATTCCCTTATCCGAAACTTAAAATCAACAGAAGCTTATAACAAATTGAGTGAAAGTTATATAAAAAAGATTATTTCAATTGTTTTTGACATTATTGGTGTTAAGTTAAATTATAAAGGGTTAATTAAGGTAAAGGAATTCGGTAGTTTTATGATTAAAAAGCATAATGTGAATTCTGATGATACGATTTATACGATTAAATTTAAAGCATCGAAAAACTTGTTGGATAAAGTGAATTAGATAAGTATTGTTTACTTATTGCAATCTGCTAGTATTTTTATCATGCAGTATTTTTTTTATTTATTTGCATCTTCTTTAATAATGTTAAGTTCTCTTGTTATCTCTAGCAAGAATCCTGTTCATTCGGTGCTTTTTTTAATACTCGTTTTTGTTAATTCTACTGTTTTATTTTTGCTGTTAAATGCCGAGTTCGTAGCAATGTTACTGATAATAGTTTATGTAGGAGCGGTAGCGGTATTGTTTTTATTCATAGTAATAATGTTGGGAGTGGAAACAATAAAGAAAAAATTCAAGAAAAAAAGTTATTTAGCGTTAATACCTCTGTTAGCGTTATTGTGCGAATTATGTTGGGTTTACTTTAAACATGATTTCTTTGCTCCGAATCATTCTTCAAACATTGATATTTATATGATTGGTAATGTTTTATATACCGATTATTTCTATTTATTTCAAATGGCGGGTTTGATATTACTGATTGCTATGGTAGGGGCGATAGTTTTAACATTAAAAACACGTTCTTCAGTACATAAGCAAAAAGTTATTTCTCAACTATTGCGTGAACCTGATATTAAATTGGTAAAATCGTGACCTTGGAATATTTAATACTCTCTGCAATAATTTTTAGCATAGGTACTACTGGCATTTTTATTAACCGCAAAAATATAATACTGATTATGATGTCGATTGAGATTATGTTACTGGCAGTCAGTTTTAATTTTGTTGCTTTTTCTCATTATCTTAATGACGTAAAGGGACAAATTTTTGTGATTTTTATCCTTACCGTTGCTGCTGCCGAAGCTGCAGTCGGTTTGGCAATATTGACGGCATATTTTAGAAATAAAGGAAATATAGAAGTAACTAAATTAAACACAATGAGAGGGTAAATGTCTATATTGCCTGTATTATTGATTACGTTCTTGCCGTTGTTAGGCTCTATAATTGCTTTTCTATCGAAGGATAATAACAAATTCGCAGGACAAATTTTTCCATCATTATTGGTAGCTGTTTCTGCAATTTTATCTTGGTATTTATTCTTTATTTCTGGAGAAAATAGTTACACGATTCATATTGCTTCTTTGTTAAGTGTCGGCTCGTTTCAAGCAGATTGGTCTTTATATGTCGATTCGTTAACTTCATTGATGTTTATCGTGGTGGCAACGGTATCTGCGGTAGTACATTTTTACTCCATCGGTTATATGCACGGTGATGGGCGGATTGCCAAATTTTTTTCATATATATCACTTTTTACCTTTTGCATGATGATGTTGGTCAGCAGTAACAACCTTATACAATTGTTTTTCGGCTGGGAAGGCGTAGGGTTGTGCTCTTATTTATTAATCGGGTTTTGGTTTAAGAAAGAGTCAGCAAATAATGCGGCAATGAAAGCGTTTATTGTGAACCGTGTGGGAGATTTTGGTTTAGCATTAGGTATAGCGCTGATTTATTACTTATTTAATTCCGTTAACTTTGCCGATATTTTTGCACATGCCGATATTTATAAAAATCATTTTACCTTAGGTTTTCCTACACTTACTGTCATTACTTTTTTATTATTTATCGGTTGCATGGGAAAATCTGCACAAATCGGTCTTCATACTTGGTTACCTGATGCGATGGAAGGCCCGACTCCCGTCTCGGCATTAATCCATGCTGCCACTATGGTAACGGCAGGTGTTTTTTTACTTGCACGGTGTTCACCGTTATTCGAATTAACGGGATTCACAAGGGAATTTATAGTAATTATCGGCAGTATTACTTGCTTTGTTGGAGCTACGATTGCTCTTGTGCAACAAGACGTAAAAAAGATTATTGCTTATTCTACTTGCAGCCAATTAGGTTACATGTTTATTGCTTGCGGCATGTCTTATTATAATTTTGCCATGTTTCACTTGGCAACACACGCTTTTTTTAAGGCATTACTTTTTTTATGTGCGGGAAACGTGATTCATGCGTTACCTAACGGTAACCAGAAGATTAACGATATGCCGGCGGGATTATGGAAAAAACTTCCCATAACTTATGCATTAATGTGGATAGGTTCGTTAGCATTGATAGGTATTTTTCCATTTTCGGGATTTTATTCTAAAGATTTGATACTGTTGTCGGCCAAAGATAACAATTTTGCTTTTTTTATTGCCGTTATGGTTGTTTCGCTAACCGCATTTTATTCGATAAGACTGATTTTAACTGTTTTTCATAGGCAAGAAAGTATTGTTAGTGATAAGTTAAAACCTCGGGAAGGCTGCCTATTTATGCTGATCCCATTATTTTTTTTAGCATTTCTTGCAATAGCTTCTGGTTTTGGTTTTGAACATTTTTTTAAAATTACTGCCGATAGCTTTTGGCATGGCTCGATAGCTTTAAAAGCATTAATCAAACCGTTGGAAGTGATTGGATTATTTGCGTTATACTTTGCCATGATAGGTTGTTTCTCTGCTTTTTTCTTAAGAAAAGTATTGTTGAAAAAAGAAAATATAAGTATTGACAACATATTTGATTTTTGGATTTTTATCTTTATTGCTATCAGTTTGCAAGGACTAGTCTCCGTACCTTATAGCAGTGTGGTAACTGGAGTGATTTCCGCTTTATCATTGGTAATAATAATTTCTATATTATTTCTTGGAAAAAGTGGTAGTAAAAAGTTTTATTACGATATTTATAATGGGTCACACCGGTTGTTATCGGCAAAATATTATTTTGACGAGATATACAATGCTATTTTCGTAAAAGTAATCAGGAATTACAGTATGAAACTGTGGGAGTATATAGATGTTAAATTAATTGATAACTTTGGTGTGAACGGACTGGTATTTGCCTCTCAAAGGTTGGCACTTAGTGTGGTGAATTTGCAAACCGGATTTGTTTTTGATTATACATTATCGATTTTAGTTAGTATAGTAATAATAATCGGAATGTTTATTTGTCTATTCTAATGCTATCGGTTATACAAAAACTTTTTAGTTCTGCTAATGAACGGGAAGTAAATTCTTTAAAAAAAGTAGTAGTGGAAATCGTAACGTGTCAAAAATTATTGAAAAAACTTTCTGATAAAGATTTAGGGCTAAAAACACAAGAATTTAAAAGCCGGTTGATTAAAAATGAATGTACGATAGACGATTTACTACCGCAGGCTTTTGCCGTTGTGCGAGAAATGTCTAAGCGTGTTCTCGGTATGGAACATTTTGAAGTTCAATTACTGGGCGGTATCGTATTACACAAAGGGATGATAGCCGAAATGAAGACTGGAGAGGGTAAAACCTTAGTTGCTACTCTTCCCGCATATTTAAATGCTTTATTGGGAAAAGGGGTTCATATAGTTACTGTAAACGATTACCTGGCTAGGCGTGATTCGGAATGGATGGGAAAGCTTTATGAATCTTTGAGAATGAGCGTAAGCTGTATTACCAGTAATATCTCCGATGAGGAAAGACAAGCAGCATATAAAGCCGATATAACTTACGGTACTAACAATGAATTCGGTTTTGATTACTTGCGAGATAACATGAAATTTAGTCGGGAGCATATGGTTCAAAGAGAACTAAATTATGCAATCGTTGACGAAGTAGATTCGATATTAATCGACGAAGCCAGGACTCCGTTGATAATTTCCGGTCCGGTGAAACAAGATAAAACGCTTTATGAAAGAATCAATAAATTAATCCCCTTATTGTCCGATGACGATATTCTTCTTGAAGAAAAACAAAGATCGGCAGTACTCACCGAGGAAGGTACGGAAAAAGTCGAAGATTTGCTCAAGCAGTACTCATTAATTAGCAATGAAACTTCCCTTTACGACATAGAGAATATAGATTTGGTTCATCATGTTGACCAAGCGGTTCGCGCTCATAAGCTGTTTTCGCGTGATAAGGATTATATAGTAAAAGACGGTAAAGTAGTAATTATTGACGAGTTTACCGGTAGAATGATGGAAGGTCGTAGGTATTCCGACGGTTTGCACCAGGCTTTGGAAGCAAAAGAAGAAGTGAATATTCAACAAGAAAATCAAACATTGGCTTCTACCACTTTTCAGAATTATTTCCGTCTTTATAAGAAATTAGCAGGAATGACGGGTACTGCAATTACGGAAACAGATGAATTTGCTTCCATTTATTCCTTGAAAGTGATTGCCGTGCCTACTAATCTTCCGGTCAACAGAAAAGATCATGATGATGAAATTTATTGTACGGAAGCAGAAAAACTTGATGCGATTATAAAACTTATCAAAGAATGTAACGAGCGTGACCAGCCTGTTTTAGTCGGTACCGTTAGCATAGCAAAATCCGAGTTACTTGCTAAAGAATTAAAGAAACATAAATTGCAACATTCGATTTTAAATGCTCGTTATCACGAGCGAGAAGCGAGTATAATAGCGCAAGCGGGGCAACCGGGGGCAATAACTATTGCAACTAATATGGCGGGAAGGGGTACCGATATTAAGCTTGGAGGTAATCCTGATGTTTTATCTGCAAATGACGAAAATATAAATGAAGCTATAGAAAAAAAGAAACAACGGGTGATAAAAGCGGGAGGGCTTTATATTATCGGCACGGAAAGGCATGAAAGCCGAAGGATTGATAATCAATTACGAGGCAGATCTGGACGTCAAGGAGATCCGGGAGAATCTAAGTTTTTTTTATCTTTGCAAGACGATTTACTTAGAATTTTTGGCTCCGATAATATTTCCGGTATATTGAAAAAATTGGGAATGAAGAACGGAGAAGCGGTTTACCATCCCTTAATTACTCGCGCCCTGGAAAAAGCACAGAAAAAAGTTGAAGCGCGAAATTGTGAAATTCGTAAAAACTTATTAAGGTTTGACGACCCGATTAACCAACAACGTCAGGTTATATTTTCTAAGCGTAACGAGATTATCGATTCTGTCGATTATAACTTGTCTGAGTTAAGAAAAAGCATAAACAAAAAGATTGTTTTATCCTCAGTCATCAACAAAGAAGAAATAGATACTAAGCGTATAGCAAATGAGATTATTCGTATATATGGCGTAAATTTACAATTGGATGACTTTGAGCAGGATGAAATAGAGCGATTAATTGAAGATGCAACAAGAGAATTGTTTGAAAATAAAGAAGAGTTATACCAAGATTCTATCATAGCAATTAAAAAGCACATAATGCTTATTACGTTAGATAGCTTATGGAAAGAACATTTATTAGTTTTGGACAGGTTAAAGCAGGGAATAGGATTGCGTGCGATCGGGCACAAAAATCCGATAAACGAATTTAAAAAAGAGGCGTTTTTTACTTTTCAGTCGATGATGGAGCAGTGGGACGAATTAATTATTTCCCGTTTTGCCAAATTTGTTGCAACCGTTAAGCGCGATTTTCAAAGAAAGGTATCTAGAAATGATCCTTGTCCTTGTGGATCAGGTAAAAAATATAAACACTGTCACGGCAAAGTTACATAGGTGGTTGAGTTCCTTTTTAAGAAAATCAGGTATTTTTATTGGAAGGTTTGGTATGCGAAATACCTAATAATCCTCCGATAAATATTAAGATTACACCAAACCAAATTAAATTAATTAATTTATTATAATGTACTTGTACTCCTATTCCTAACTCTTCGTCAATTTCGGATATGATAACGTATAAATCGGATAAAAGATTATGATAAGTGACAGTTTCGGCAGTACTTTGTTCTTCAATTGTGTAAAATCTAATTTCCGGAGTTAAATTGAACGAATTGTTAACGTTAAACGTTGCTTTAAGGCTTTTGTAATTATTTTGTTGCTCGATCTCTACTTTTTGTAGGATTAATTTGTACCTTTCTATTTCTAATGATTCGCCGATGTTCATGTATTTTTCTTTTTCACTTGAAAATTGCGAATTACATATAATGGCAAAAACTAATATGGAACCGCCAAGGTGGCTAAGTAGCATAGAGTAATATGACTTACCGATTTGTTTTAATATCGATGTAAGATTTTTTTTGTCTGTAAATAGTCCTATTTTACCAAAGTATGAAAAGAGTAAAGAAAAAAACAGCCAAACACTTAAAAGTAGTAATAACGAAGTTATAATGTTACCGGTATTAAAAAAAAATGTGGTAATTACTCCGAAACAAAAAGGTAAAATATTATTTTTTATTATGTTTTTTTTGATAATGAGTTGTGGTCCGGCGATCCAAACGAGTAAAAACGGTAATAAGATTTTTTGTAGTGCTGAGTCATAATAAGATGCGGGAATTATTATCGACGACGAAGTGAAATATCTAATGATTACAGGGTATAACACGCCTATTAAAATTATTATTGCCGATATTACTAAAAACCAGTTATTAAGTAATATTGCACTTCGGTAAGATATTAGGCTGATTTCCTGTTGAGTGTAAGAAATATGGTTTTTATTGAAGTTAATATATGAAATTATTCCTCCTATGAGAATAATTGTTATCAAAATTGTTGCATAAAGAGTTTGTTCCGGGTTTTCGGCAAATGAGTGTACCGAATTTAAGGTTCCGGAACGGACGAGAAAAGTTCCGAAAATGCTGACTATGAAAGTAAATAGCGACAGGAAAATAACCCAACGTTCTAATATTCTGTGTTTTTCAACCAATAAAACGTCATGAAGTAATGCCAGGCTAAGTAGCCATGGTATTAACGAAACGTTTTCTACCGGATCCCAGAACCAAAATCCTCCCCAACCTAATTCACGATATGCCCACCAAGAGCCTAGACCGATGCCTAAGGTCAAAAACGACCAGGTAAATAAAATCCATGGTTTGATGACTTTTCCTATGTTAAATTTATCGTGATAGCAATAAGCTGTAGCAATTGAAAAAATAATGCTGAAACCTACGTAGCCAAGGTATAAAATCGGCGGATGAATAACTAAAGCGACATCTTGTAATAACGGGTTCAAACCCAATCCTTCTTGTGCAGTTGGATTATTAATTTGAAAGGGATTAGCAGTTAATATGATAAATAATGTGAATGCGGCAATTATGACGGACTGGACTTCTAACGTGATTTTCTTATGCTTAACCTCATTATTATTACTTAGGTATGAAAAAAGGAAGTTATATAAAGATAAAATCCATGAAAATAAAAATAAAGAACCTTCGGGGCTAGACCATAAAGCCGCTATTTTATATTCCCAAGGTAAGTTTGAACTTGAATAAGAATGTACGATCGATAGAGAAAAATCGTTTACTAAATAGCTGTAAACCAGTAAAAATAGGCAAGTACTTTGAGCAATAAAAACAATATTGATAAATTTTGTAGATAATGCTGAAAAAATTAAGGAGAAATATAATAAAAAATTACCTACTAGTGAGGTATGAGTGATAGGAATTACCTCCTATCACCCATTAGATGTAATAAACTGATAAAAATGTTTATGAAATCAAAATATAAAGTCAGGGCTCCCATAATTGCGAAGCGGCCTAAAGTTAAGTCGTTTCCGTCGTTATACCTGTAATAAACGTCTTTAATTTTTTGCGCGTCGTAAGCGGTAAGCCCGGTAAACAATATTACTCCCAATAGAGAAGTAGCAAAATGTAACGCAGCGCTTTGAGCGAACAAGTTCACCAAAGAAGCGATAATCAAACCAAAAACTCCCATAATTAAGAAAGATCCCATTGCGGTTAAATCACGTTTGGTAGTGTTGCCGTATATCGCCATTGTTCCGAACATAGAAGATGCTATAAAAAAAACTCGGGCAATACTCGTTCCGGTGTAAGCAATAAAGACCCACGATAAAGAAAGGCCCATTAAACTGGCAAATAACCAAAACGATAGCTGTGCCGTTTCAAGACGCATAGTATGCAGTTTAGCCGAAAACACGAAAACAAAGACGATTGGCGCAAACATTATCAACCATTGTAACGGAGAGTTATATATCGCAGATAAGAGAGTAGGGGAAGATGCGACTAAATAAGCAACCAAACCTGTGATTCCTAAAGCTGCAGCCATGTAGTTATAAACTTTTAGCATGTAGCTTCTGAGACCTTCGTTATAATAAGAGGAGTAACATTTTACATCCCGCTGATTTTGTGTGAAACTCATAAAACTCCATAATAAATTTATAAAACAAGGCTAGTATAAAATATTAGCCGATTCGTGTCAAACACATAATAGTTATATCAAAAAAATACTAATTTTTTTTTACTTCTGTTTCAATTTTTTCTAAAACAATAATACTAAAAAATTAGTAATTTTGATTTTTGATATAAAAAAAGAAGGAAAGTATGAACAACCTCTCTAAAAAAATTATTGGAGAAATTGCAAAAAGTTCGGCTGCTATGTTATGGCAAGCTAATAGTTATTTACCGACTGAACGCACAGGTAATATAAAAAATTTTTAAGTAATGATGAAATGGTGGGGACAGTTGAAAATTTTATACAAAGAACTGGGAAAAATTGATACACAAGATAGTGAAGGTTACAATACGTTTGGCATGCAGTAAATTTTAATAATTTGAAATTGGTTAATTACCTTTAAAAAAAAATGCCAGACCTATTTTGGCTCTTATTTTTCCTATTGAATTGTTAATCATAAACCAAAGCATAAAAAAAGAAATTTTTATCTTATTCCTTAAGGAAAGGGATTTCAGTAAGTAAAACACTAAATTGTTACAATATCTGATATTGATTCGATGATGAACTGGAGAAAAGATAAGATTTGATTTTTTACACTTTAGTTCATTTGAAATTAACCGGCAAATCCCGAGCAATTAATGGATTTTTTGCCGAAAAAAATTATTATCGTGGTTATAATCTTAATTATAAAGAAATTTCTAAACCTGCACTAGCGTGAAAAGTCTTGGATTTTATGAACACGAAAGAAGAGAAAAAAGTTTTTTTGAGGTTTGTTCTTTGTATAACGATCAAGGTAAAAAGTAGACAAAATCATTAAAAGATCTTGTATCGCAAAAGTATTAAAATCTGAACAAGCTCAAAATAGTGATAATCTAATAGGCTACTTGAGAGAAGCATTGGGTGCATTTTGATCACGAGCGGAAAATATTTAAAGAAATTAAGGGGAAATTAGAAATAAAACTTTATACCCAGACATTCAATTATGAATTCATCTACAAAGAAGAAAGCGGAAGTCAAGTTAAAAACGATAATTTAAATGGATATAAGGGGTAAACGATACTATTTTTTACCTCTAAGTTTGTTGTTAAACGTTTTACCGATTTTTTTCAATTGGCAGATCATGTAACAAGCTAAAATTAAGGTTAATCCGTACCAAGTAATTATGTATTCGACATGGCGATTGTGGACGGCAAACAATTTATTACTGTTTATTCCTTCGATGTTTGTTTCTTCCGCCCATACGATATAAGGCTCCAGTTTGATTTTTAATTTTTGCGATATTAATTCCGTATCTATGTTAAACCAAATGTCAGATTTTTCATCATAAGTTTTCACTATTGGTGTTTTTTTTATATTAAATAATATTACTCCCTTAATAACTTGCTTTTTTTTGATTTTTAACTTGTTTTTGTGTGAAACCGTACCGATATTAATCAAAACGAATTTGTTTTTTTTTATTTGTCCGGGAAGTAATAAACGATATCCTTCAGCTCCCGAATATAAATAAATCGGTTTGTTATCGTCTAATTTTATCGTGAAATAAACTTTAGTATAATTGTCGTTTTTACCGATGTTAGTTGGCAATTTTTCGTAAGGTTTGCTTAACTTAAATTCGATTTGTTTTTTATATTGCCATCTGTAAACTTGCCAAGTCCCTAAAGAAATCAGTGTAAATAAAATTATTAACGATAAATATTTCATTTTTTTGTAGATATTTTTATAAATTACAATAAAAGTGATCTATGACAAAAAATATTGCCGGAATATTCTGGATGCTAATTCATGTTATGACTGCTGCCACGATTGCCATGTTTTATCGGATATTGTCAGCATCGTTTGATAAATTATATATTTCTTTTTTTTATAATTTCTCGGCTTTTTTAATCGTTTTACCGTTCGTGATAAAAAAACGGGCAAAATTGATCAAAAGCTGTTTTTTACGGGCTCATGCTATTAGGTCGGCATGTTATATTATTGCTCAATTAATGCTTATATTCGTATATAATAATATGCCCTTTGCTCAGGTTGCTGCTATTACTATTACTTATCCTTTATTTACTACCGTATCAGCCGTTCTCTTTCTTAAAGAAAGAATTGGGATTCATCGTTTTATCGCGCTGATTATAGGATTTATTGGGGCTGCGATAATAGTTAATCCTAATCCGCATAGCTTTAATAAGTATTCGTTAATTGCCGTTCTTGCCATAATTTTATGGACGTCATTCGATATAATTACCAATAAGGTAGGGCGTAAAGAGAGTATGTCTGAGCAGTTATTGCATACGTTGATTTTTATGGGTTTGTTTTCCATTCTACCGGCTACTGCCGGACATGTTCCTACGAATATAAACATTTATTACATCGGATTATTTATATTAATCGGGCTTATCGTTATATTGTATTGTTTAAGTGGTTTGTTGGCGGTGGCGGAAGCGGAAATCAACATCGTATCTCCTTTTTATTTTACGGTTTTGCCCATATCTTCCTGTATTTCTTATTTTGTCTTTGATGAGCAGATAGAAATTAGAACCATAGTGGGCGCCGGTATTATTATAACCAGTGCTATTTATATAGCGTATAGAGAGTATCGAGCCAAACAAGTAGCAAAACAATTGCAGCAATCAAGATTAATTTAGATGGACGATATTTTTTTTAATGCACTGATTACAACTTTCGGGATTAGTATTGGTACTGGTGTGATAGGCTCATTCGTTTTATGGAAGCGCTTGAGTTATTTTGGCGACACCGTAGCACATTCGGCATTACTCGGATTAACGTTTTCCATGATAATGAGAACGAATCAAATTGTCGGTATCTTAATGGTTGCGTTATTTCCCGCTTTGATTTTGTTGAAATTACGCGATTGTTACGGAAAAGATACTTTGCTTAACATAATAAGCAACTCCACCATGGCATTGTCCGTTATCGTACTTTCTCTTTTTCCGTCGTTCGATACGAATTTAATGGCAGTGTTATTTGGTGATATTTTGGCAATAAATTGGCAAGATATTTTACTGATATATTGCGTCATGATATTTTCCGTATTGGTAATAGTTATTCGGTGGAAAAAATGGCTGTTGGTAGCTGTCAGCAAAGAACTTGCAAGAGTTAAGGGGTTTAATACTAAAATTTTAGAGTTAGAATTTGTAACATTATTATCGATCTTGATAGCTATTTCAATTAACGTGGTCGGCGTATTACTGATAACTTCACTGCTGATAATCCCGCCGGCAGGAGCTCGAATCCTAATTAAAACACCGGTACAAATGGTAATATTATCGTCTATAATTAGTTTTTTATCGTCGGTTTTGGGATTAATTATGTCTTTTCAATTTAATACGCCGACAGGTCCCTCGATTATAATAATGTCTACTTTAATATTGGTATCGGCTAATATATATTCTTACTTTTTTGAGAAAATTACACGAAAATAGCTATTAAGTGTTTTTTATTGACAAAATTTGCTTTGGGTCGATAAGTGTGTCCGAAATTTCCAAATAAGGATAACCACTGACATTACTGATCGAATCTACTGTACCGATTAGTTTAGGCTCGATGTACTTTTTTGTTTTGCCATCGGCGGTGGATAAAGAAATCTTGTATTGTCCCGATTCAAGATCTTCTCCTGTGTTATTTTTACCGTGCCAAATAAATTTGGTAATCGGTTGTAAGTTTTTAATCGTTGTTCGATAAATTTCTTCTCTGCCAAGATTACTTATTGACAATTCGATTTTGTTTATATCTTTAGGCGGAGTAAATATAATATCGCTTCGGCCATCTATTAAAGTAACCGTGCTTGTGTCGGCTTCCACTTTATTACCGATATAACTTATCATATTTTCCATTGTCGGTTGTTCATAATTTGCTTTTTGTATTACTAATATTTCTTCCAAATGCCGATTTGCTTTCATGTTTTGCTCCATAATGTTAAACATCGTTATCTGCTGAGTGAAATCATTGGTGTCGTCCGGTGACATAGGGTCTTGATAACGCATCTGCAAGACTAGCATTTTAAAAAACTCTTCTTGATTAAAATCATTGTCTTTTTTTGTTACTTTTTGTTTTTCATTAGCAATGAGGTTGTTTACGTTTTTTATTAACATTTTTTCTCCTTAAATCAATATGTTTAATAAGCCGTCGAAATCGACTTTTATTGACGATATTTCATCATATTTTTTATATTCTTGATTTCGATTACGACTGGTACCGAAACTAAAATTAATATTATTCATTCCGGTACCGATAAGATTTTTCTCTAACAAGTTAATATTTTGTCGTAATATTTGTTTTACCAAATCATATTCGGCGATAATCGATATGCTTTTACGAACGAAATTTATTTCGATATCCACTTTTCCCAGCTCTTCTGGTTCTAAAACGAATGAGATTTTATTGCTATTTTTGTTAATATTTTTAATCAGTTCCTTGTTGCATTGATTTGCAATTCTACCCTGTGGTTGTGCCGAATTTAATTCTTTTTTATCGATTAAATTTTCATTTGTATGAGACGATTTATCGCTATTTTGTTCTAAATCACCTGTGATTATTGGTTCCGGGTTATTAACCTGGTCGGTTTCCGTTAATCGATTATTATTTTCTTCACTAAATGTTATCGAATTAATTTTATTTGGGGTTTGTTTATCGTATAATTCGTTTTTTTCCGGGGAAAAATCATTTGCATTATGTTGAAAATCAT
The DNA here is from genome assembly GCA_018101195.1 of Rickettsiaceae bacterium H1. Taxonomy (GTDB): domain Bacteria; phylum Pseudomonadota; class Alphaproteobacteria; order Rickettsiales; family Anaplasmataceae; genus JACDQH01. The sequence continues at coordinate 23,357 of JACDQH010000003.1, read as the reverse complement.
ATGGCAATATTATGTTTTTGTTATTTTCTTTATCAATTTCTTTTATGTACTTGGTAAAATCGAGTAATAATTCGTTTTGATTAATATTGCGTTTGGCTTCGAAATGTGATTCGGGAACGGAATTTAAGCTGGTTGCGCCATTCATCATTAGAGAAAAATTAAATATAATATATAAAGAAAACCTTATTTTATTTGGCTGTGTTTTTTATTAATCAAATTTTAATATTTATGATATAATGTCTCTAAGCAAGGTAACAATATGCCTACTAACAGTCAAAAACAGTTGGATAAACAAACACCGGAAATTCTTGCTAGAGATGTATATGGTGAATTAGTTACTGCTATTGACAGGAAAAATACGGAAGAAATAGCAAATTTAATTCCCTTGATAGATGACGATAACAAAAAACAATGCTTATCAAGTATTATCAAAAATAGACTTGCGAAAATAAAAGATTCTGAAGTAACTAACGATAATGACGTTATTTTCATTCAGCAATTAAGGAAAATAGTCGACTCCGAATTGGTTAGAGGCTGGGATAATTGTGTATCTCAATCTAATGTTTACTTGGATTGTAATCAATACCTAGAAAATCTCGAATATCGATTGAAATGTTATTTAAAAACAAGGGAAGCACAATATTTAAAAAGAAACTCTTTAATAATAATGGCAGATGTTATTTGTGCCACTTTGTTAGGAGGAATTTTTGTTACTTTAACAGCGTTGTTCGCGTGCAGTAAATTTTCGATTAAAGGTCATTCTAGCAGTCATTGCATTTGTGCTGTTTTGTTCTGTACTGTTGCTTTATTATTGGGGTTAGTAGTTGCTAATTTTTTTCTTTGTTCGCAGGAAATTTCCAACACTGTGACCGAAGCTAGCTGCGTATCAAATTTTGGCGGTAAAGTTGTATAATAAACATCCTTGCAATAGATGTTTTATCGGAATTTGTTAAAAACATGATATAATTAAATTTGTGAAAGAGGAAATAATAATGCACGATGAAGATTTTTCCACCTTATTAAAAATAATTAGAAATAACAACAAGATCAGTGTTTGTAATAGATAAACACTTGGCTGTCTAATGTTGACTCTATGGCAAAATTCTTTTCTGGACGGATTTACTACTTATCAGTTATTCAATAATGCTATTAATCAGTGTAATAATGAAGTTTTCTTAAACAAACAAAAAAGCTTGCTAAAACAAATACGATTAGTAAATGCTAATATAATGTTGATTTTGGTAAATTTGAGACAAAAATGTTAATTAAAGCAATTAATAGGAAATTGGGAATAACAATCGATATACAGCACTACTTTATCGAATTTTGACAGTAGGTGTTGGCGCAGCGGAAGTAATAGCACTGCTTACTAGCATTTGATAGAATTCCTACTAAGTTGCTCTTTACCGAATAAGCAATTTTTATTACTCTCAGAATAGCACAGGTATTATAACTGCGCTAACTGTTGGTTTGGCTTATAAAGCTAAAAGTGCTATCAATCAAGTTGATGTGAGTTAATTAGATCTTGATTTGCAAAGGAAAAAAATTATAAATTGATCGTAGTAATAATCACACCAAAAAGTTAAAGGAAGCCTCTTTTATCGATAAAGATCTTCTTGTTAAACAAGAAGATCAGAGTAATTCTATATTATAGTATTGATGTTCGGTTTGGTGTAATTTCACAATAATATAAAATTAATATATCTCGTGAATTGTAATTTATTTTATAGGAATGAATTATGAGTAATACTGATAATACTAATGTTGTTGAAAATTCTGTAGCATTTGGCGGTACAGGTAATACTAACAATAGGTCAATTACAATATCGATTGATAGTAATGCCAGCGAAGCTGAAGTTGCTGATGCGATGATTACGTCATTCGGTCGTGATAATGTTACTATTCGAAAAGTTGAAAATAACGGTTCTACAGGAATTGTTAAAAGATCGGTTAGCGATACTATCGAAGATAGTAGTTTAAAAGGTTTGGGTATAAATCCTGTTGCTGATAAAGAAGAGCATTATAAGCCTGATTATGCTGCGGTCGATGAAGTAATGATTTCATTTGATAATTTGAGAGATAAGCCATTATTTGTAGGAAAATTGATTGATAATATTATTGAAAAGCATTCGGGTTATGTAGATTTGGTATCTAAAAAAGTTTCAGATCCTGAACTTTCTCAATTGAAACATTTCTTTGAAATGGTGAAGTCATATCATGGTGGTCTGGCAGAAAAATTAGATCGATGTTATCAGGGTGACGATTGCTATGGTGATTTGTTGTTTGCTTCTCGTGTTTATGATTACGAAGATTTTTGTTATTCAGACATTATATTTTAGTTGGTAAGTAAGTTTTAAGTAGACGGTGCTACTTAAAACTTATTTCTTTTTCATATACGGTTGATATTAAGGCGATACTCTAGAATAATTTAACGAAAAAGTCTTATAATCGCTAGCATGAACATAAAACAAGAAATTAATTCGAATAATCAAAATTATAATTATTATGATTTATCTTCTTTTGAAAAAAAATCGGGATTAAACATAGCGAAATTGCCTAAATCATTAAAAATATTGGCAGAGAATCTTTTACGTCATAATGAAGATAATTTCAATGACGTGCGTTCGATTATTAATAGGGAAAATAAGAGCATATACTTTTATCCTGCCAGAATCTTAATGCAAGATTTCACTGGTGTACCGGCTTTAGTCGATTTAGCTTCAATGCGTGTTGCCGCAAAAAAATTAGATATCAACCCCAAAAATATTAATCCGTCGATTCCCGTTGATTTGGTCATCGATCATTCAGTTCAGGTGGATCGATTCGGTAATCGAGAATCTTTTAAACAAAACGTTTCTTGGGAAATGAAGCGTAATTACGAACGTTATAAATTTTTAAAATGGGGACAAGGCGCTTTCAATAATTTTCGAGTAGTACCTCCTGGTATGGGGATTTGTCATCAAGTTAACTTAGAATACTTGGCAAAAGTAGTTTGGCAAGAAAAAGTCGGTAATAAAGAATTGTTAATTTATCCGGATACTGTGGTCGGGACAGATAGCCACACTACCATGGTTAATGGACTTTCCGTTCTCGGTTGGGGAGTTGGAGGAATAGAAGCGGAATCTGTGATGTTGGGTCAACCGATTGCCATGTTGATTCCCGAGGTTTTCGGTGTGAAATTAACCGGAAGTTTGAGGGAAGGGATTACCGCTACGGACTTGGTGTTAAACGTTACCAATGTTTTGCGGGAGATAGGAGTAGTAGGTAAATTTGTGGAATTTTACGGAAGCGGTTTGCAATCGTTATCTTTGTCGGATAGAGCAACGATTGCTAATATGGCTCCCGAATATGGTGCGACTTGTGGATTTTTTCCCGTTGATGAAAAAACTATAGAATATTTAAAGCTGACAGGTAGAGATAACGTTAAGTTAGTCGAGCATTATGCAAGAATTCAAGGGTTATGGAATGAAATCGAGCCCGAATTTGCAAAATCTATCGAGATTAACTTAAAGGATATCGAACCGACCTTGGCAGGGCCAAAGCGTCCGCAAGATAAAACGACTATAAAAAATTTACCGGAATCTTTTTTTTCAGCTTTTCCTACTGCCGATAAGACGAAAAATGATTCTTTGCATGACGGCTCAATAGTAATTGCGGCAATTACCAGCTGTACTAATACTTCGAACCCGAGTGTAATGATAGCGGCAGGTTTGGTTGCACGTAATGCTTTAAAACTAGGTTTAACAGTAAAACCTTGGGTAAAAACTTCTCTTGCTCCTGGGTCGAAAGTAGTTACCGAATACTTGGAAAAATCGGGGTTACAAAATTCGTTGGATGATTTGGGCTTTAATTTAGTGGGATACGGTTGCACAACTTGTATCGGAAATTCCGGCCCGTTACCGGAAGAAGTTTCTACACGCATTAAGGATGAAAATTTAATCGTAGGGTCGGTTTTGTCAGGAAATCGTAACTTCGAAGGAAGGATACACCCTCAAGTAAAGGCTAACTATTTAGCTTCTCCCCCCTTGGTTGTTGCTTATGCTTTGGCCGGGTCGGTTAATATTGATTTAAATTATGATCCTATCGAGCAGGATAATTCTGGGAAAAATATTTATTTAAAAGATATATGGCCGAGCAATGATGATGTTAAAGAAGTAATATCGAAAATAATTACTCCTTCGATGTTTAAAGAAAAATATAGCACTATTTTTGACGGTGACGAAGAATGGCAAAGTTTAAATAGCTTTAATGAGGTTTTATATCGATGGGATGAAAAGAGTACTTATGTGCAAAACCCACCTTATTTTGCTAATTTATTTAACGATCGTAGTATTGGGTCGATTAAAAATGCAAGAATCATAGCAATGTTAGGAGATAGCGTAACTACCGATCATATTTCGCCGGCGGGTAACATTTCTGTAGCTAGTCCTGCAGGGAAATATCTGCAAAGCTTAGGTATTGATTCTTTGGATTTTAATTCTTACGGATCGAGAAGAGGGAATCACAATGTTATGATGCGCGGAACTTTTGCTAATATTAGAATTAAAAACGAAATGCTTGATAATGTTGAAGGGGGTTTTACTAAGCACATTCCGACCGGGGAAGTTTTGCCTATTTATGATGCCGCTATGTTATATAAAAAAGAAAATGTTCCGCTAATAGTAATAGCGGGCAAAGAATACGGTACTGGTTCCAGTAGAGATTGGGCTGCGAAAGGAACTGCTCTTCTCGGAATAAAAGCGGTGATTGCCGAAAGTTTTGAACGTATTCATCGTTCCAATTTAGTCGGTATGGGAGTTTTACCTTTAATGTTTCAAGACGGAATCAATCGAAAAAAGCTTGGTTTAACCGGAAATGAAGTGATTGATATTGATTTAAGCAGTATTTCTTCGGGTTGTGAAGTGAATTGTGAGATTAGAAAGGACCATTCGATCGAAAGGTGTAAATTACTTTGTCGAATAGATACCGAAGATGAAATGAATTATTTCACAAAAGGAGGAATATTACAAGCAGTTTTGTTAGGTAGGAATAATCGATGAATTAACACCAAGCTCGCCAATATCGCGGTTGTTCAACGCGTTCTACTGTTACTTTGACTGCTTGTTTCTCTTTTTCTAACTGAGTTATTGTTTTTTCCTGTTTTTTCTAACTTGAATGAGTATCGTGTTATTTTAGGATCTGTTTCAGTTATTTTTAAGCATTCTTCTATTGCTTTGTTTTCTCCTGATTGTTCTAATAATTCCAGGTATTCTATTATTTCTTTGTCTTCTGTTTCAAGTTGTTTTACGAGTTTTAGATTTAAATATTTTATTTGTTTGGTCTCTCCTTTTATTTTTGCTAAATGTTTGGATATTTCCCATTCCACTTTTTTTATCTGCACTTTTACTATTTTTAGATGTAGTTTGCGTAATAAATATCTTTTTATTTCTTCATCCGATAGTGTTTCTTTATGTACTAACTGCTTTCATAATTCTTCAAGTAATTTTTCTTTTATTTTGGTTTGATTCGAGAGAGTTGAAGAAACTTGAAAACATTTTGTGTGATCCTTGTTCTTGATTCTTCTATTTTTTGCTCTGTTAATTCTAAAATCGAATCTAAAAAAATTGACTAATTTATTTCTATTTTTTATCTTACAATTTTGATTTATTTGCAAGTTTAAACACTTAACTATTGCTTTACTTTTTTTTTTAATTTTGATTGGTAATAATAAGTTAAGTCTATCTATCATCCGTATACGATATAATATACCAACATTTATTATAAGCATAAAAAATAGCTATTTTTTGGAAAGAAGTTTTTGTAATTTTCTTAGTACCATGAAAATAGTGATTTATTTAGAATTAATGTGAATAAGAGTTTATTTGTCCGATTTGCTCTATTGTTTCTACTTTAATTTGAGTTTCTTGTTTTTCTTCCGTAAAAGTTGATTTTGATAAATCAACAGCTTTTTCCAATAAAATCTGATTAATATTGCCTTCTATAAGGCTTGTAGAAAATTGTTTTTTTATTTTTTTACTTGATTCTATTATTTTTTCTAATACTTTTTTCTTCTTTTCATCGTAGTTAAGAGTTCTGTTTTGTCTTAACGGGATTATAGTGTTACTTGATATTTCTTTAGCTGCATTTTGCAATTTGCTTTCTAAATTATTTTTTGCAATTTCACACATTTTTTTCAATAAGATCCGAATAATCTTGTCTTCAGATAAGTTTATACAACATTGTTTTTTTATTTTTTTAATTGATATTATTATTTTTTCTAATGCTTTTTTTTCCTTTTCATCGTAGTTAAGAGTTCTATTTTGTCTTAACGGGATGATAGTGTTACTTAATATTTTGTTAGCTTCATTTTGTAATTTTTCTTCTACACTGAATATACTAAGTATTACTTTATCTATTAATTCTTTAAACGTTATTGACAGTATTTCGTCTGTGTTTGTTTTAGTTTTTTTAGTTATTCTTGGAAAATGCTCATCATTTTTTGCTTTGCGTTTGGCTCTATTTGGGTGTTCTTGTTTTGAAGTTTCAGGTTTTGTTGTGTTGATTGTTTCTTTATTTCTATCTTGCGAATTTTGACTTAATTTTCTTTTTATTATTTGATCGGTTAGACCATGCAATGTTTGTTTGGGTGATTTTATTTTGCCTATCATATATTACTTAAACATATATTATCAAATAATAACGATTTTCATGATAATTCCTAATATTTTTTGCTTTGCAAAAGTTATGTTGGTTTGAATAGCTTTTCGGTATCTGTTTTTTAATTGAAAAAGATAAGCATCGTTATCTAATAATTTACGTATTACTTACTGCTTAACTTACTCTTGTAATTTCAGTGTGTGATAAGTATTTGTTATATTTTTATTTTTACTTATCCAAATTTTCTCTCTTATTTTATTCTAGTCTCTCAAGTTCACGTTTTATTGCTATTTTCTGCTTTTTCGATTTGAGATCTTACTTGTTCTTGTTTATTCACTTCCTCTTCTTTTTTTCTTAATCTTTGTTCTAGTTCTAACCTTTCTTTCTCCCTCTCTCTCACTTCTTTTTTTAGTTTGTATTTATTCTTTTCGTGCTTTTCTCTCCCTTATCTCTTCTAATTTTTTTATTCTTGCTTCTTTTTTTGTTTTTTATTCATTTTATTTATTACTGAACATTATATAACATGTATTATGTTTTGTTTATTATAGAATAATGGTCTTTTTATTTTTGTAATATTTTTGAGTTAAGGTGGTTATTTTGCAAAAGTTATGTCCGTTCAAATAGTTTCTCAATATCTGTTTTTTTCAATTTAATGTAAGTAGGTCTGCCATGGTTGCATTGTCCGGAGTGCGGATTAGATTCCATTTGTCTTAATATCGAATTCATTTCGTTTATGTTTAATTTTCTTCCTGCGCGAATCGATGTATGGCAAGCAAAAGTTTTGTAAATGTATTCTAATTTTTCTTGTATTGACAATGCTTCACCGAATTCGTTAATGGTATCTAGGATATCCAAGGTAAGTTTTTTGATATCGCAAGATCCAATAATTGCAGGTATTTCTCGTACTATTATTGATTTTTCTCCCATTTTTTCAATTATCATTCCCAAATTTGTTAATTTTTTGCCGTAACTTATTAGTTTTTCTACTTCGGCAGAGTTTAATTCGATCATTTCTGGCATTAATAACAATTGTTTTTCTATCTTATTTGTATTTTTTAGGTGTTCGTAAACCAATCGTTCATGTGCCGCATGTTGATCTGTTAAAAAAATGTTTTCTTCTGTTATCGATAAAATATAGGTATCGTAAAGTTGGCAAGAAGCTGTTCCCAGTGGGTATTGCTGTTTTATATTGCTTAATTTTTCTTGCTCGCATGATTTGTTATTTTCTATGTTATCGGTTTGTACCTTCGGTATTTTTTTCCGAACAATATCTTGTTTGTTTATCGAATTAAGTTCTGGCAGAATTTTCTCCGTTTTGTATAAATTATTTCTAGGAAAAAATTGTGGCTTTTCTTGTTTACCGATTTCGTTTAATAAGTTCGGGATATGATTTTCTTTTCCGGTGAAATAATCAAGCGCTTTTTTACTGGTTTCGGAAGTTGCTAGGTAAACACTTTTTTTAATTGCCGATTTTAATTCGTTAACGATTAAGTGTCTTATGAAATTTTTATCTTGAAAACGGACTTCCGCTTTAGTCGGATGCACGTTAACGTCGACGATATGGCTCGCTAAAGTAAGAAATAAGACTACTATCGGGTATCTTCTATGAGGAATAAAGTCTTGATAAGCAGCTTTGACCGCATTGATAAGTAACGTATCTTGCACCGGGCGATGATTTACGAATAAATATAAATAATGAGAATTACCTCTGTTATAGGTGGGGATTCCCGCATAGCCGATGATTTTTATTTCGTTCTTTTCAGCATTGATTTCTATGGTATTTTCTGCAAATTCTTGTCCTTTAATTATTACCAATCTTTCTATGTAGTTGTTACAACGAGGATATTTAAATAATTCCTTATCGTTTACAGTAAGAGAAAAAGCGATTTGCGGATTTGCCATCGCAATTTTATCGATTATATCGATAATGTATTGAGTTTCGGCTTTTTCCGTTTTGAGGAATTTTAATCTATTGGGTGTGGCAAAAAATAAATCTCTTACTTCGATATTGCTTCCTTGCTCGCACGGCTTCGGAGTTAAATCTCGGGTGATGTTTCCTCCTTCTATTTTAATCGTCCATCCGGTTTCGTCATTTGATGTTCGTGAAGTAATATCCATACGGCTAACGGAAGCGATAGAAGGTAAAGCTTCGCCCCTGAAGCCCATATGAGTTATGTTGACGATATCGTCATCGGGTAATTTCGAAGTAGCGTGCCTTTCTAAGGCTAATTTTATTTCTTCTTTTTTTATACCGATGCCGTTATCTTTTACTTTAATTAAGTTACGCCCGCCTTGCGCTATTGTTATTTTGATTTCATCAGCATCGGCATCGATAGAATTTTCCGCTAATTCTTTTACTACGCTGGCAGGCCTTGCCACTACTTCTCCAGCGGCAATGCGATTTATTATTTTTGTCGGTAATAAACGAATAGCCATTTGTTTATTTTATGATTTCTTCCTTAATCTATCATTTTTTACATAACATGATAATTTTTTTCCGGACTTAACTTTGTTTGGTTAATACTGAAACAAAATTAAAGTTTATTGCGCAAGTGTCAGTGAAGAGTGAGCAATAGAAGAGAATTTGGCTTCGGATAATTCGTGAAACGGTAATTCGCTAAGTAATTCGACCGTTTTTCTTTTATTATATTCTTCAATCATTGGCAATAATTCACCGGCTAGTTTTTTTACGTTTTCATCTTTAGATGTTTTGTTTGTTTGTAAAAGTTTTTTAACAGTGAAACCCATTATTCCCGGAATACTTAAATCGGGATTATGCTCGAGTAATAATTTTATCATTTGCTTTCTTTTACCGATAAATTCGTTCGTAATTTTGTGTCCTTTTTGTTTACCTTCGTATTCGGGCTTGTATAAACAAGTAAAATGTATAGCGGTATTTTTTGTTGCTGGATCTTGCGCGTTAACATCGAGAATCGGAAGTAATAATTCTATTTCTTCGACATTGGCTTTTAATATTGCTTGAAAAAGCCTTTGTTGCATAGGAATTAAGCTGTCAAACCAAGTTTGCACTTGTTTTTCGCTACGGCAAACTTGCACTGTGATTTTAATTCTATCTAATAATTTTAGCAATTCGTCAATTACCACTTTTTGCTTATCTTTGGAAAAATTAGCACACATTTTCGGGTTTAAATCCTCGAGAGTGGAAGATTTACATTCGGTATCTGCTCTGGCTTTAATTAAGATCGAAGCAAGTTTCGGCATATTAAATAAATATGCATTGTGTAAAGGTGTAATATTAAAAACAAGCTCTTTGCCTTTTTCCTCAAATAAACCGTTATATAATTTGGGAATTTTATTAATATCCGCACCTAATTCGACTAATTTTATCGCCACTTCTTCACAATCGAACCAAATGGCAAAATGTAACGGTGAACCGAGAAAACCGGAATAATTTACTATTTTCCTTACTTGTTCTTCTTTTCCTTCTTGTTTCCACTTTTCTAACTTGCTTAAAGATTTCCATAGTAAATTTTGTTTTTTATCGAAATATCTTTCTTGTAATTCTTTGATAGACTTATTAACAAATTCTTCTTTATCAGAAATATTTATTTTACGCTCTGTGAATCTACTTTCATGGAAGGTTTTGCATTGCTTTTGTTTTTCTCTTAATTTGTTTTCGGTAGAAGGATCACCGTGATGTATAGCAATTAGCTCACTTAAAATACAACTTTGAGCTGGCATGAGACGTTCGAAAAATTCTCCTGTTTGACACTCGACTGCGATTTTACCTAATTGTTGTAAAGCAAGCTTTATTTCTCGAGCATTAAAATTTGCTCTTGATATTACTCTAGGATGACCCAGAACTGAAATTAATTTTTCCCATTCTCTTTTTGAAGATTTGTGTTCTAAAAGTGTTGAAAACTCTACTTCTTTTATTTCTTGTTCTGTTTTAAAAAAAAATTTACCGTTATTATGTGCAATTTGTAACTTTTGTATTAGCTTGGAATGTTGCATTTAGCTCTCCTCTTTTATTATTTTATGATTAACCATAAATTAATTTACTAAAATTTTCAACTTTTGAATTTATATTTTTTTTCCAGGTTATTTAAATGACCAAATTCACGATTTTATTCGGAATGACGATTTTCTTTTTTACCTTGGAAGGGTCGATTTTATTTTTTATGGCGATAAGGGCTGATTTTTCCACTTCTTCTTTAGGGGAATCAATGGGTAGTTGAATTGTTTTACGTAATTTACCGTTTACTTGCACTGCTATCGTTATGGTATCGTCGATTAATAATTTTTTTTCTACTTTAGGCCAAGGTTCGTTGCATAATAACGTGCTATTACCGATTTTTCCCCACAAGTATTCTGCCAAATGCGGGATAAAAGGCTCGATACACCTGAGTAAAATGGGAATTCCTTCCGCTAATATTTCTTTATCGTTGTAAAGCAGATTGGTTATTTCATGCAATTTGGCAATCGTGCAATTTAATCGGGAGTGTTCGAGATCTTCCGTGAGATTGTGTAAACATTTATGTAATGTTTTACGTGAGGATAATAAAGGTCGGCAAGATTTTTTCGGATCGTATGGGTCGACTAATTTATAAATACGGTTGATAAAACGCCACGCTCCTTCCAAGCCTTTTTCCGACCATTCCAAATCTCTTTCCGGCGGTATATCGGAAAGCATAAATAACCTTGCGGTATCGGCACCGTATTTATCGATTATGGTACCTGGATTAATAACGTTTTTTTTAGATTTACTCATTTTTTCCATGTGACCGATGGTTATGTTTTTGCCTTTTCGAGTTAAATCTTTAGCCTCGTCGGGAGAAATAAATTGGCCTTCTTCATCCCGATACGTTTTGTGACAAATCATCCCCTGAGTAATCAATTTTACGAACGGTTCTTTGCAGTCGATATAACCGAATTGCCAAAGTGCTTTGGTGAAGAATCGGGCATATAATAAGTGTAATACCGCGTGTTCGATTCCTCCTATGTAACAATCTACTGGTAGAAAATAATCTGTCGATTTTTTATCCAAACCGCAAAAAGCAATGAAATACCAAGAAGATTCGAAAAACGTATCGAAGGTATCCGTTTCCCGGGTTGCGTCGTCTTGACATTTCGGACACTTAACCTTTTTCCAAGTAGGATGATTTGCCAAAGGATTTCCGTGCAGAGTAAAATCGACGTCGTCCGGTAATGTTACGGGTAAGTCTTTTTCAGGTACCGGCACGGTACCGCAATTTCGGCAATAAATAATCGGAATAGGACATCCCCAATATCTTTGTCGTGAAATGCCCCAATCTCTTAGTCGGTAATTTGTAACTTTCTCACCTTTTTCTTGTTCGATTAGTTTTTTGACGACAAGCTTTTTTGCTGATTTTGTTTCTAAGCCGTTTAAAAATTCCGAATTATATAAGGTGCCTTCTTTGATTTCATAACTTTCATTATTTTCTGTTTTGATAATGGGATAAATGAGTAAATCGTATTTTTTGGCAAAATCGTGATCGCGCTTATCGTGTGCCGGACAGCCAAAAATTGCCCCCGTTCCATATTCCGCGAGTACGAAATTCGCTATATATACCGGTAATTTTTTGTCCGGTAGAAACGGATGACGGACCTTTATCCCGGTATCTATTCCTTTTTTTTCAGCTTTTTCTATCTCTTCCGTTGTGGTTAAGGAATTTTCTTGAATGAATCGAATTATTTTTTGCTCGGTTAGTGATTTTGCCAAAGGATGGTCTACCGATATAGCACAAAAAGATGCTCTGAATATGGTTTCCGGCCTGGTAGTAAATACTTTTAAGCTTTCATTTTTACCGATGATTTCAAAGTTTACGATTGTACCTTCGGACTTACCGATCCAATTACTTTGCATCATTCTTACTTTTTTGGGCCAATCGTGCAAATTATTTAGTCCCGTCAGTAATTCGGGGGCAAATTCGGTGATTTTTAAGAACCATTGATACAACTTCTTTCTTTCTATTTTAGCTCCGGAGCGCCAGCCTTTGCCGTCTATAACTTGTTCGTTGGCAAGAACTGTATTGTCTACCGGATCCCAATTTACATAGCTTTCTTTACGGTAAGCTATACCTTGTTCTAAAAATTTGAGGAAAAATTGTTGTTCGTGCCTATAGTAATCGGAGTCACAAGTTGCAATTTCACGGGACCAATCATAAGAGAGGCCAATTGATTTCAACTGATTTGTCATATTATCGATATTATCCTTGGTCCATTTTGCCGGATGATTTTGATTTTGTAATGCGGCATTTTCCGCCGGTAAACCGAAAGCGTCCCAACCGATCGGGTGAAGAACATTATAACCGGAAGCCCTTTTATATCTTGCAATTACGTCGCCAATAGCATAATTTCGCAAGTGACCCATGTGAATATTTCCAGAAGGATAAGGAAACATTTCAAGGACGTAATACTTCGGTTTGTTCTTATCAATGTCGGTAATAAAATCCCATTTATCTTGAATTTGATTTTCTACCGATTTGAAATCATACATAGATAATTAATCTATCTTATGTCTTACCTTGGTTCAATATACCCCAAAAAAATGATAATAATTATTCGAATTATTTTGTAGAAAATCCGTTCATTTGTTGTGACCAGCGAAAAAATAAGTTATGTAGGTTAAGCTATTTCTTTAATGTAGTACCACTGGCGTTTGTTATTTTTATTTGATTTAGCGATTTGTCTGGGAGTAATTCCCTACATAATTGTTTTTTGTTATCACTGGAAACGTCTTGTTCAAGGCTTGGTATATTTTTTTGAACAGCTGAGTTTCTTTCTTTTAACAAGCGAGATGGTTCTATGCTTTTGTTCTCTTTGCTGTGGTTGGTTGCTTTATTTATCGAGATTTCCAATTTTTGTGGATTTTTCACCTCGTTACTTAATGGATAAGGATGATTGTGTTTTGATGAAGGTTTTGGTCTGATTGGTATAGGTTTTTTTACTATTTGCTTCTGTTGATGTGTACCATTTTGTGTTTGTTGTTGACATAATAACGATAATATACAATTTTTTAGTTCGACATTTTGATCTTGTAACCGAAAATGATTACTTTGTAATTCTATTATTTGATCTTTTAGTTTTTGCACATTAGTTTGCAGTTCTGTTATTTGATGATTACTTGTGAATGTGAAATATTGTAGTGTAGCATTTTGATTTTTTAACTGGATATTATTATTTTGTATTTCCCTTACTTGAGCGTTTAGTTTTTGTACGTCGCTTAGCAGTTGTTCTGTTTGATTAGTATTTGTGAACTCAATTGACATTGGTTTCTGTTGTTTTTTTATTGTGTCTTTCAGAAGATTTGTTTTTTTATTCTGATTTATTCTTAAGTCAAGAGCTCCTTCATCGTTTGAATTATTATGCATGTTTTTAATATATTAAAATTAAATATTAATTATTATTTATCATAAATTAATTATCAATAATTTTTCTGTTAGATAAGAATAGTTTCCAAAATAAATTTTGCTGATAAAAATAAGTTTTATTTTAAATAATTCTTAAGCTGTTACAAATTAACTCGATTAATTTTTTTGCTTACATAGGGTAAAGCCTCATGTTATTTCTTGACGATCTTAACATTTTCAGGAAATTTTATGCATCTTACAGAAATTACAAAAACAGTTAATCAATTGGCGAATGCTTGGGAAGAATTTAAAATAGTAAACGATCGTAGGTTGAAAGATTTAGAAAAAAAAGGTAGCAGTCATTCTCTCGATGACGAATATATCTCCAGATTGAATAATGCTATCGACGAATGTAAAAATCGAATCAGCACGATTGAAAATTCCTCAGAGAGGCCGGTTTTAGACCAAAATTCATCACAGCAGCAAAATTCTTTCTGCAATTATTTACGTACTGGAGTGAATAAATCGATGTTGGAGCAAAAATTTTTGGGTAATAATCAAAATACGGGTTTTCCTCTTACTCATGCTCTTCATGCCGATTTAACGGTAAGTTTGCAGAATAATTCGATAATGAGGCAAATTGCTTCTGTGGAAAAGATCAGTAGCGATTACGTTACGTTTTTCATTCCTACTGATAAAATTGCTGCAACTTGGGGCGATCAAATAAACGATAAAAGCTTGCCTTCGTTAACTCCGCAAGATATAAGAACTCACGTATTACATGCTTGCCCGACAATTACTCAAAGGTTACTTGAAGATTCCGCAGTTAACATAGATAAGTGGATTATCGATAATTTATCCGAAGCTTTCAGTGCTGCTGAAAATCAAGCTTTTTTCAACGGAGACGGGAATGGTAAGCCGCAAGGTATCCTTAAAAGTGAGATTAAGCGTATTTCTTTTATTAATAAATCTACCGAATCTAACGATTTTACTGATTTTAGTACCTTTTCAGCTGATGATATTGTGAATTTATATTATTCTCTCGGAGAAGAATATGCAAACAATGCCTGTTTTGTTATGCACCGTTCGACGGCACAACATATTAGGTCTATTAAATCAAGTACAGGTCAGTATTTATGGCAGCCCGGCTTACAAAATAATTTCGATACCCTGATGGGAGCTCCAATATACCAATCTGCAGAAATGCCGGAAATAAAACAAGATAAGAAGGTCATTGCTTTTGGTGATTTCAAACGCGGTTATAAAATTATCGATCGTACGGAAATCAACATTTTACGCGATCAATTTTCTTGTAAACCGAACATAGCATTTTATGCAACTAAAAGAGTAGGCGGAAAGGTGGTTGATGATAAGGCGGTAGCGTTTTTACAGATGAAAGTTGCACGAAGATAGTAGCGGAGGAGGGACTCGAACCCCCGACACGTGGATTATGATTCCACTGCTCTAACCAACTGAGCTACTCTGCCAATTCTTTGCTAATAATATCCTACATTATTCATAATCTCAAATTAATGAATGAGTATAAATTTGGGATAGTATTTTTATTGATTTGATACCAGTACATTAAAATATAAATAACTGATTAATATCGAATTTTGTCGTTCGATTTTATAATTATCAAAATTTAAGAAGATTATTTCCGGTAATTTTAGCAATAATTGGGAATTGGATATGGCTTTTTCAGTTTTATTTGTCATTTGTAATAGCTTTTCCAAGTTAATGTTATCGGTATGAATTTCACACACATAAATCGATTCTATTCGCTTTTCGACTAAATTTTCCCAATTTTTATTTTTAGTATTTTTCAGTATTGCATAAGGTAAAGCCTTATCTTTTGGTGGAAAATAATAAACATTGGTGATTTGAATACTTTTCTTTATTATAGGAATTAAAATGTTAAACAGCATAGTTATATCGTTAGTTTTATTTCGCGAAATTGCTCATATAATTTTTTTACATCGCTTATAAGTTGTGAGTCGTTACGGTTGTGATAAGCGTAGGAAACGTGTTGTAGTATTCCTTCTTTTATTAGTGATGGCACTTCTTCGGGAGTTTTATTGCTGGCAGTATAAATAATTTCTACTCTTCCATAATAACCCAAACGGTGAAATTCTATATATTTACCTATTATTTCAACTGAATAATCGTCATTATCAAGTAAAGTTTGGTTTTGACATTTTACTTTCTTTACCTTGATAATCGGCCCAAACGGTAAATATATTCTCTTCGGAATGTTTCCAATGCATAAAATTTTCCACTCTTGTTTCATGAATGATTTTTCGGTATACCATTCTGCATATTCCGTAGCTATATTGAGCAAATCTGCTAGTAAACTGTCTCGGTTACGATAATTATCTTCTATGTTAAGAAATTTTTTAACTTGAAGTATGGAAATCGGAGGCTCTTTATAAGTTTTGAGCCTTTTTAAATATAAATTGTAGTTGGGTTTCATAATTTTTTCAATAAATTTCTATTTTTAAAATAAAAAATGCTAGATTTAATAAACAGATGTTTGTTCACTACGCTTAATAAAATAATTCTGAAAGCATTGATTTACACTGATAATTAGATTTTGATCTTGGTTATAAATGTTTTACTTATTAATATTTTTTAGATTTGTGATTAAGAATCTTTCTATTTTCGAGTCAAAGATTTTTTCTTTTTTGAAAAGAATTATTTTTGATTTAGCTTGTTTTAACTTTTTTGTTATGGGTGCTTTCTCTTGGTTCATAATTTGTTGTTTTATATTAAAATATTAAGGCTAGTACCCAGGTGATAAATAAGGAAGTCAAAGTTTATTTATAAGATAAACAAATAAGGTAAAATAAGACTTTTTCTTTATTGAAAATTCTTTCTGTTATTCTACGATTTCAATTTTGTCTGTTTCCATAATTTTACTGAAATCGAATTTATAAGCTTGTGGTAATCCTATATCT
Source organism: Rickettsiaceae bacterium H1 (assembly GCA_018101195.1). Taxonomy (GTDB): domain Bacteria; phylum Pseudomonadota; class Alphaproteobacteria; order Rickettsiales; family Anaplasmataceae; genus JACDQH01. Next base: position 6,430 of record JACDQH010000003.1, on the reverse strand, counting down.
ATTTCCGTATTTCCCGATTTTACCCTTAGGGTAACGTTAGTATTTCCTTTCTCTGTAAATAAATTTGATAATTTGGGTATGATATCGTGGTCGTGTATGTAAAGCGTGATTTTTGAAAGCTTTGATGATATGAAATTTTCCAGGGTATTTATGGTAGTTCCTCTGATACCGTTTTCCCCTTTAACAATACTAATTGCGACTACTTTGCCTATGGTAAACAAATTTCTTTTTTGTTCGATCGTATCATGATCGTAAAATGCTATGTCGTATATTTCGTCCGGGTGCGATAAAACGATCATACAAAATCTTCCTCTTTTCGAGGAACGCATTTTGACTTTTGTTACTATTCCAGTAATCACATTGTCCGATTCGATTAACGATAACACTTTTTTGTATTTATTAATTGGGTGTTTACTTAAAAAAAAACCTATTGCTTCGTATTCTTTATTTAATTTATTTTCGCTATCCCATTCCTCGATCGGCATCAGCTTAATGCTGTTACTTCCAAATAGGGAAGCTTGGTTATTTTTATTTGTAGAACGCGATATTAGCTCGGAAGATTCGTATATTTGTCTTCTTTTATTATGGATGGAATCGAAAGCTCCCGATTTTGCCAAGCTTTCAATAGCCCTTTTATTAAGTTCGGAGTGGTAAATTAAGTCGTTAATATTATGGTATTGCCTCTTACATAATTCTTCCGCAGCTGATTTTCCGACGCTTTTTAGTGCTGCCAAACCATATCTAATCGAGCCGTTTTCTACTGTGAAAAATGGTTTGGATTTGTTAATATCAGGGGGTAAAACTTTTATTTTATGTTGTTTTGCTTCATTGCAAAATAGCTGTAACTTATCGGTGTCGTCAATATCTAAATTCATTGATGCCGTAAGGAATTCGGGCAAATAATTTGCTTTTAAATATGCTGTTTGGTACGAAATCAATGCATATGCCGCAGCGTGTGATTTATTAAAGCCGTAACCAGCAAATTTTGCTACGAGGTTAAATATATAGGAAGCTTTGCTTTTCGATATCCCGTTTTCTATTGCTCCTTTTATGAAGATATCTTGTTGCAGGTCCATTTCGCTTTTTATTTTTTTTCCCATTGCTCTTCTTAAAATATCGGCAGCACCGGCGGTATAACCCGCAATAATTTGTGCAATTTCCATAACTTGTTCTTGGTAAATGATTACGCCGAATGTTTCTTTCAATACTTCTTCAAGTTTTGGGTGGATATATTCTATTGCTTCCGTTCCGTGTTTTCTGGATATATATGTGGTAATGTTTTCCATTGGTCCAGGTCTATTTAGTGAAATAAGCGCTATTATATCCTCTAAAGAATCTGGTTTGAGCTTTTTTAGCGTTTGTCTCATGAAGGCGTTTTCTAATTGGAATATTCCTACTGAATCACCATTGCTGAGTAATTCGAACGTGTTGTTATCATTGAGTTTTATGTTGTTAATGTTTAAATTGTGTGCCAATTTGCAAGTATCGTGTATTACCGTTAATGTTTTTAAGCCTAAAAAATCAAATTTTACTAAACCCGCTTTTTCCACATATTTCATCGAATATTGTGTGATAGGTAATTCCGATTCTTTATCATGCGAAACCGGAATGGCTTCGGTGAGAGGTTTGCTGCTGATCACTATTCCTGCAGCATGAGTCGATGAGTGTCTATGAAGACCTTCTAATTTCAAACCTATTGTCAACAATTTATCGATTGTTTCGTCGTTATTTCTTGCTTTTTGTAATTCGGTATCGAGTTCGATGGCTTCCAATAAAGTAACGGGCTTTACGGGGTTATGAGGGATCATCTTACAAATTTGATCCACTTGAAAATAAGGTATTTGTAACACTCTTCCTACATCCCTTATTACTGCTCTAGGTTGTAAATTACCGAAGGTGATGATCTGTGCTACGTATCCATATTTTTGTTGTATATATTTGATAACTAAATCTCGCTTTTTTTGACAAAAATCTATATCGAAATCGGGCATTGATATTCTTTCCGGATTGAGAAATCGTTCGAATATCAAATTGAATTTCATTGGATCTAAATCGGTTATTTGTAGTGCCCATGCTACTATCGAGCCTACACCCGAGCCTCTTCCCGGACCTACCGGTATGTCGTGATTTTTACTCCATTTTATGAAATCGGAGACGATTAAGAAATATCCCGAGTATTCCATGTTAATGATTACGCCTAGCTCGTAATCCATTCTTTTTCGATAATGTTCCGGTATTTGGTTACTCAGTCTAACCTTTAGCCCGGAATACGCTTGTTTTTTTATTTCTTCGTTTTCGTCGATCTCGCAAGGAAAATCGGGTAATGTCGGGTTACATCCTTCCACTATAAACGAACAGCGTTTGGCAATGTTGACCGTGTTAACTATAGCTTCGGGTATATCGGCAAAAAGAGAAGACATTTCTTGCTGCGATTTCAAGTAGTGTTCGGCAGTAGTTTTTCCTATATTTTCGTCGCTAATGTAAATGCCTTTTTTAATACAGGTTAAGGCTTCATGTGCTTCGTAATCGTTTTTGGTAGCAAATAAAACTTTATTTGTTGCAACTAACGGTAGATTATACTTGTGTGCAATTTTTATCAATCGCTCTTCTAACGTTTCATTATTGCCGAGCCTTTGTAATTCGATATATAAATTATCTGGAAATAGTGAAATTAATTCTTCGATTAATAAATTCGATTTTATTAATTTCTCGGAAAATATTTCTCCCGTTAATGCCAAAAGGCCCTTTGTTTTGTTTTTCAAGTCGGTTAACGACTGTGTCTTTATCGAAGATTTGTAAAGTATATTGAGAAGATTTTTATATCCGGTTTCGTTTTTGACTAAAAGTAAAATGCTTATCTCGTTATCTTCATATTTTAAATTTAGGTTACATCCTATGATCGGTTGTATTCCGTTTGTTATTGCATATTCGGAAAATTCTAACGATCCGGATAAATTGTTGTTATCCGTTAAAGCAATAGCAGGCATTTTATTTTCTGCAGCAAGTTTTATTAATTGCTCGGTTTTAACCGTCGATGTGAGTAACGAATAATCGCTATGAGTGCGCAAATGTATGAACATATCTTTTAATGTTACTGTCGTTATTTGGTTTGGAAAAATAAATTTAGTGTTGTTGACTTATTAAATATTGCAAATATTTGCATGAAAATTGGTAAAAGGAGGTAATACCTGTAGTCAGGTTTATTGATCTCGAAAAGATAAACGGGTGCTTTGTTGAGGTTTTCTATCCAAATTGGTATGAAATCGGATTTCTACCGTTATAAAGGTGATAAAGCTTTGTAGAGTAAAGATTTTTATTGAAGCCGGGTAAAAGAAAATCACAAAAAGATATGAATAAAAGTTTTTTTAGTTGAAAAAGAGCTAAGTAAGTGATAAATATTATTAATAAGTAAAGAAAAAGGCAGGAGAAAAAATGCAAAATACTATAGATATAAAAGATTCTGCAAAATATTTTAAGCATATCGCAATTGCGCAATACGTTAACGGTTTTGTCTTGCTTGGTATTTTATTTGTATTACTTGTTGTCTCTGCTTTTGTTATGTTATTTATTTATAATAAAATGAAAGAAAAAGAATTAGATCATCTTACTGTTACTCAAGCTGTAGCTGAATTGACAAAAGCAAAAATAGAACGTGGAGAAACAAAAAAAGAGACGGCCGAGTTTAGTATACAGGAATCAGGATCCAATTCTGTTTCCGGAAGAATTCTGCGTGATGGAGCAAGTAACATTTCTTGTAGCATAATGCTGTCCGGTGCAAGAGATAATATGAAAGTACCTTGTTGCCCGCAGCTAGAACAGTTTTTATCCGGTAATCAAAATTTTCCTACCAGAAGCTTATTATTAGGCCCTCCCGGAGTAGGAAAAACCAACGTTGCGGAAATACTTTCAGGTAAAACTGGCGGTATAATTCTTAAATTTTCTGCAAAAGAGCTTTGTGGTTATCATTTAAGTGAAAAAAGGAAAAATGGTGTGATAAGATTAATTAAAGTGATTAACGAAAAATTCAAACGAAACGTCATATTTGTTTTGGATGAGTTTGATAAAAATGGACAATTACAAAGAGGAAGCGGAGCTTTAAACTCGTTTATCGATGAAGCATTTCCGGTTTCTCCCGCAGGTAAATTCAGGAACACCATAATAGTTACCGGTAATGAAAAGGATGATGCCGGTTATGATAATTGGCTTGCTAATATGGTTAAAAATGCCGAGAGTAATAAAGCTGAACAAGTAAATACTACCGCTTTAAGTATCGATAGGTTAAAAGCGGGAGGATTATATAAGTTCGAGCTATTGGATAAAAAACAAGCAAAAGAAAAGGTAGAAAATTCTACTTTGTTAAACTCTGATTACGTAAAACTCGATTACGAGGCTCGAGGTAAGGTTAAAGAAGAGTTGAGACGGAGAATTGATGCTTGTAACAAAGATAAATGTTCTCTGAGAGATTTAGAGAGTATGATTGGGTCTTGCGTTAACGATTATAATGTTAGAAAAAATCATTGCGATTTTATCGATGGCGTATTAGGGCAAATGGATTCGCTTGCTCAAGATGTACGGAATCAGAAAAAATACGGTTCTAAGGTAGCGGAATTAGCACCGGAAAAATTACGATTCGGCGAAGATATTGGAAACGGTCTTGCAGATCTGAAAAAGGACCTGATGATGTTAGAAGATGACAAAATTGATTTCTCTTCCAAATTTAATGAGGCGTTTTCGGCAGCATTTAAAGAGAAGTTGAAAACTATTCTTAACGCTCGTTTAGATGATCTTAAAACTAGTTTTGGTAATAGTAATGATATTGATACTTTGTTCAGTGATAGATTATTGACAGATTTTACTTGTGAAAGAGTTATCCGTGAATATGGTGGCTGCTTAGTCGGTGTAATTGACCAAGCTATCTTGATGTTGGATCTTAAAGTAGCGCATCAATATATTCAGCAAGAATTAAAAGATGATAATTCCCGCAATGTTGACGGATCGGTTTCTATAGGGGTTAATGCAGAAATGCAAAAAGCTTTCGATAAAAAGCCCGGTTGGTTTTCGTCCGGAAGACAATTTATGAAGCCGGAAGAAATTAAAACAATAGCCGATGACAAAATGAAGCCTTATACAAAAGTAAAAAGTGCGATTGCCCAACCGGGTGGCAATTCTTCAGGGGTGGAACAATCGGCTTAATTAAGATATCTTTTATTAAGAAAGGTCTACAAAGGAAGACAAAAAAATTGTCTTCCTCCATTTGCTAAAGCAAATTGCTTGGTATGTGAGAAATTTGCTTACGTTTTTGTCGAATTTTTTATGTTTTGCGAATATATCGAATATAAAGCTATCGACGTAGCATTTGCTACGTTTAAACTGCTTATGTTACCCGACATAGGTATTCCGATTATAAAATCACAATTTTGTTCGGTAAGTTTTCTTAAACCGGATTCTTCCGAACCTACGATTATCATTGCCTTTTTCTCGAATCTTACTTTAGGTAATAACGATTTTCCTTTTTCATTCATTCCGTAACACCAATATCCGTGATCTTTGGCATATTTTATCGTGTTTACCAAGTTATTTACGTATATCAGCGGTACGAATTCTAAAGCTCCGCTTGCCGTTTTGCCGATGGTCGATTTATTTGGGGAATTATGTTGTGTAATTATTACTCCATCTATGCCGAAAGCGGCGGCAGATCTTAATATTGCTCCGATATTTCCTACATCCGTGATTTGGTCTAATGCTAAGATTACGGAATTTGTTTTTCTATTGTTGATTATATCCTCTATGCTTGTCGGCAATATTGTTGTTGTCCGTAATGCTATTTCTTGATGTGCAACGTTTTTGGGAAATAAAGCCGAAATTTTGTTCTTTTCGGTTATATTTATAATGTTTTTAAATTCGGTAAGTAAAGATTTGTTTTTGTTGTAGAAGTTTGATGTTATCAATAAAACCTTGTGTTTTCGCCGTTTATTCTTTAAAGCGGAAATTGTCGAATGATAACCGCATATCCACGTATAACGATTTTTTTTTAACATTTTTATTGACGAATTAAATAGCTTATCTATACTTGGGAAAGTATTATTTTTTACAATTATATTTTTTAGTCAATAACTTTTTTTGTGGAGGGGTGGTCGAGTGGTTAAAGGCAGCAGACTGTAAATCTGCCCGCGTGAGCGTACGTAGGTTCGAATCCTACCCCCTCTACCAATTGCGGGTGTAGCTCAGTGGTAGAGCATCAGCCTTCCAAGCTGAAAGCGTGGGTTCGATCCCCATCACCCGCTCTTTTATTTTTTTTATTAGGTAAAGACATGTCGAAAGCACAATATGTAAGAAACAAACTTCACAAGAATATAGGTACGATAGGTCATGTAGATCACGGTAAGACTACTCTCACTGCATCGATCACGAAACATTTTGGTGAATTCAG
>JACDQH010000002.1:284990-303435 GCA_018101195.1 Rickettsiaceae bacterium H1 | reverse complement strand
GAACCTTCTTCGGTTTGTGCGTTAACATAGGCATTTCCTTGAAGTAATTGCTCGACAATTTTTTCATTCCCGTTATGTGCCGCCAACCATAAAGGGCTCCGACCCGATCTATCTTTTGCATTAACATTGGCATGTTTTTCAATTAATAGCTCGGCAATATCACTATGCCCTTCCCTTGCCGCATACATTAAAGCAGTCCAACCACGCTTATTTCGTCCATCAACACCGACACCCGCATCAATCAATGCTTCGACGAATTCTTTACGTCTCTTCTCTGCCGCTTTACACAAAGCTTCAATTTTTTCTCCCTCATCTTTTTCCAATTGAATAAATCTCTTAAATTGTCTTAACTCTATTCCGCCTTTTTCTGCCGCCGCAACTAATTCACCTTCCATAACTTTCCTTTTATTATTTTCTTTAATTAATTGTAAAAAAAAATAGTTAATTTTTCAAGCTTTAATTCGGATCGGATTTTTCATTGCCCCGTTTATCGTTAAAATGTCAAAACGAAAAAGCATTACTCGCAAATAAAAAGCGATTTTAGAATCGGGAATAAAATTACCGAGAGTAAAAACCATATCTTCGGGGATAGAACGGAGGTATTACCAATAAAAAAGTATGCAACGTTTTAAATCGATAAGAAGAGATAATTTAAAAAATTTATTCAGGATAAATCATTACCGGGCGATGCTTGGCTTTCGGCTTTAACGGCATCGATTTGCGTCTTAGCTTTGATTGCCGCGATTGCCGGGCCGAGAGCGACAATAATTACCGCAGCGGCAGCAAGGCACGAAACTGTCATAATAGCGATTTTATTTTCCGTAAAAGGCTTGTTTCCGATTAAGTTCGTCGTTTCACTTAAAACGGAAATAACTATAGCACCGATTGCCGGAACCATAGCTACCGGAAGGGCAATTTTTGCCCCTCGTTTTATCTCTTTTTTATAAACACGTCCTTTGAGTTCGGGAAATTTATTTATTATTAATGCCTTAATTTTATTATTTGCCAGATCGTAAGCAGTTTTACCGTTACGATCTTTTACGTTAATATCGATACCTTTTCCATTAAGTAATAGCTTGACAATTCCCATATGCCCCTTTTCTGCCGCCGCGATTAAAGGGGTTGAACCTTCTTTGGTTTGTGCGTTAACATCGGCATTTCCTTGAAGTAATTGCTCGACAATTTCCGTACGCCCGTTACATGCCGCCAACCATAAAGCGCTCCAACCTGTGCTATTCTTTAAATCAACATTGGCACCCGCACTAATTAATCTTTCGACAATTTCCGTATGCCCGTTTTCTGCCGCCAACATTAAAGCGGTTATACCTTTTTCGGTTGTTTGTGCATCAACATTGGCACCCGCACTAATTAATCTTTCGACAACTTCCTTATGCTTATTATCTGCCGCAAACATTAAAGCGGTAAAACCTGTGAATGAAGCACCTTCTCCATTAATTTGTGCATTAACATCGGCACCCGCATTAATTAATAACTCGACAATTTCCATATGCCCATATCTTGCCGCTAGCGTTAAAGCATTTCCTTCAGGTACACAACTTTCTTCATTAATCCTCTCAGTACTCGCATCAATTAATAGCTTGATAACTTCCGTATGCCCGTTTCTTGCCGCATTGGCGAAAAGATTACTATGAAATGTTTTTTCATTAACATCAGCACCCGCATCAATCAATGTTTTGACGTATTCCTTATTTCCCTTATGTACTGCTATACTCAAAGCTTGAACTTTGTCTTCCTTCGTACTCCTCCACCAAACTAATCTTTTAAATTGTATTACGCCAATTCTATTTTCGTATGCCGCCGAAACTAATTTACCTTGCATAACTTTTCTTTTATTATTTTCTTTAATTAATTATAAAAAAAAATAGTTAATTTGCATAACTTTTCTTTTATTATTTTCTTTAATTAATTATAAAAAAAAATAGTTAATTTTTTAAGAGGTGCTGATGTTAACGCACAAACCGAAGAAGGTTTAATAACCCCTTTAATCGCGGCGGCAGAAAAGGGACATATGGGAATTGTCAAGCTATTACTTAATGGAAAAGGTATCGATATTAACGTAAAAGATCGTAACGGTAAAACGGCTTACGATTTGGCAAATAATGAAATTAAAGCATTAATAATAAATAAATTTCCCGAACTCAAAGGACGTGCTTATAAAAAAGAAATAGAACGAGGGGCAAAAATTGCCCTTCCGGTAGCTATGGTTCCGGCAATCGGTGCTATAGTTATTTCCGTTTTAAGTGAAACGACGAACTTAATCGGAAACAAGCCTTTTACGGAAAATAAAATCGCTATTATGACAGTTTCGTGCCTTGCTGCCGCTGCGGTAATTATTGTCGCTCTCGGCCCGGCAATCGCGGCAATCAAAGCTAAGACGCAAATCGATGCCGTTAAAGCCGAAAGCCAAGCATCGCCCGGTAATGATTTATCCTGAATAAATTTTTTAAATTATCTCTTCTTATCGATTTAAAACGTTGCATACTTTTTTATTGGTAATACCTTTTATTCTACCCTGAAAAATATCATTTCTACTCTCGGTAACTTTATTCCCGATTCTAAAATTTCTTTTTCTAATTCGGCAAAATTTACTTCGCTTTTTATTTGCGAGTAATGCTTTTTCGTTTTGACATTTTAACGATAAACGGGGCAATGAAAAATCCGATCCGAATTAAAGCTTGACAAATTAACTATTTTTTTTACAATTAATTAAAGAAAATAATAAAAGGAAAGTTATGGAAGGTAAATTAGTTGCGGCGGTAGAAAAAAAAGGCCGAATAGACTTAGGAGAATTTGAGGAACTTATTCGATCGGAAACAGATCGGGGAAAAAAAATTGAAGCTTTGTGTAAAGCGGCAGATTATGGATATAAAGAACTTGTCGAAGCATTGATTGAGATTGATGACGATGGTGTCGATGTTGATGCACGACTAAATGAGTTTAGTTGGACTGCTTTAATGTATGCGGCAAGGGAAGGGCATAGTGATATTGCCGAGCTATTAATTGAAAAACATGCCGATGTTAATGCAAAAGATAGATCGGGTCGGACCTCTTTATGGTTGGCGGCATATAACGGGAATGAAAAAATTGTCGAGCAATTACTTCAAAAAAATGCCGATGTTAACGCACAAACCGAAGAAGGTTCAACCCCTTTAATCGCGGCGGCAGAAGAGGGACATAAGGGAGTTGTCAATCTATTACTTAATGGAAAAGATATCGATGTTAACGTAAAAGATCGTAACGGTAAAACGGCTTGCGATCTGGCAAATAATGAAATTAAAGCATTAATAATAAATAAATTTCCCGAACTCAAAGGACGTGCTTATAAAAAAGAAATAGAACGAGGGGCAAAAATTGCCCTTCCGGTAGCTATGGTTCCGGCAATCGGTGCTATAGTTATTTCCGTTTTAAGTGAAACGACGAACTTAATCGGAAACAAGCCTTTTACGGAAAATAAAATCGCTATTATTACGGTTTCGTGCCTTGCTGCCGCTGCGGTAATTATTGTCGCTCTCGGCCCGGCAATAGCGGCGATCAAAATTAAAACGCAAATCGATGCCGTTAAAGCCGAAAGCCAAGCATCGCCCGATAAGGCGGCTGTTCATACTGAATAAATTTTTTAAATTATCTCTTCTTATCGATTTAAAACGTTGCATACTTTTTTATTGATAATACCTTTTATTCTACCCTGAAAAATATCATTTCTACTCTCGGTAACTTTATTCCCGATTCTAAACGATAATTAACGTTTGCATGAAAAATGTTTCTGTGATTTCTTTTAATGTTGAGTTGATCTAAGATTTTATTTGCCGATTCTGGAATAAAAGGCTGAAATAAAATGCCTATGCAGCGAATCATTTCCAATAAATTGTATAAAACCTTTTCCATTGCTGACCGGTCGAATTTTTGTAATTTCCACGGTGCTTTTTTATCTATGTATTCGTTTCCTATCGAAGAAATGTTTAAAGCACATTCGATAGCTTCGTTAAATTTGTTGTTATTCATTTTAATCGAATATTTTTCTACAAGAGCATATGTTTCCAGTAACACTGCGTCTACCTCAGTCGAATTTCGGGGAATTTCACCATTGCAATTTTTATGAATCATGGAAAGCGTTCTATGAACAAGATTTCCTATATTGTTTGCTAGTTCCGAGTTAATACGACCGATCATTATTTCTTTACTAAAGTTTCCGTCTTGACCGAACGGTATTTCTCTCATTAAAAAATATCTTAAGTAATCGACGTTAAACTCTTTTATCAATGCAACCGGATCGATTGCGTTGCCTAAAGATTTTGAGATTTTTTCTCCGCGATTCGTCCACCAGCCGTGAGTTAGTATTTTTTTTGGTAATGGCAGATCGGCAGCCATTAAAAATGCCGGCCAGTATATTGCATGAAAACGCAATATGTCCTTTCCAATTACATGAGTAATATCACCGCTCTGCCAATAATCCAGATATTTTTTGCAGGTTAAGTCGGGAAAATCCGCTCCGGTTAAATAATTGGCCAATGCATCCAGCCATACGTAAATTATGTGTTCTTCGTCATCCGGCACTTCGATTCCCCAACTGAAAGTAGTACGTGAAATCGAAATATCTTTCAAACCAGATTTAACGAACGAAACTACTTCGTTATATCTCGAATTAGGATAAATAAAATCGGGATTATCGTTATACCATCGGATTAACTTATCTTGTAATCGAGATAATTTAAAAAAGTAGCTCGATTCTTTTACCCACTCGACCGTTGAACCGGTAGGTGATTTGCCATTCGTTATTTCTTCTTCTTGGTAAAAAGCTTCGTCGCGTATCGAATACCAACCTTCGTATTCTCCCTTATATAAGTAATCGTTATTCTTTATTTTTTGCCATAAAAGTCGAGCGGATTTTTTATGCCTGTTTTCCGAAGTACGGATGAAATCGTCATTGGTTAAATTAAGTAATTTAGTCAGCTTAACAAAGCTTTTACTCACTTGATTGGCAAATTCTCTAGGAGTTAAATTATTTTTTTTTGCTGATTTTTCAATCTTTTGTCCGTGTTCGTCGGTACCGGTAATAAATTTTACTTTTTTATCGTTCAATCTGTTAAAACGAGCAATTACGTCGCAAACGATATTGGTATAAGCATGCCCTATGTGAGGGTTATCGTTAACGTAATAAATAGGGGTGGTGATGTACATTCGATATATGTTGTTTTGATGAAATTATTTTATTATTTATGGTAATAAGGTTTGTGACAAGCAGTAAAAAAACTTGTTAAACAATTACAAATATAACAAAAGAGTCCAATTCGAATTAATGTTTAAAAAATTAATTATTTTTTTTTATAATTAATAAAAAAAAGGAAAATCATGGGAGATCAATTAGTTCAAGCGGCAACAGAAAACAAAATAGGGGTAGAAAAATTTAAGGAATTAATTCGGAATGAAGAGGATGAGGAAAAAAAATTAAAGCTTTGTATATTCTAATTAAGAAAGACAATATGGAATTTGTCGAAGCATTAATTGATGCGGGTATCAATGTTACACGGAAGATGAAGAAGGCGAATATCCTTTAATCCGGGCGGCACGACATGGGCATACGAATATTGCTAAGCTATTATTAATTGATTTGAGAGCGTGTATTAATATACGAGATAATAAAGAAGGTAAAACCGCTTTAATGTTGGCAGCAGAAAGTGGGTATACGGAAGTTGTCAAGCTATTACTTCAATACAGTGCCGATGTTGATGCACAAACACAACTGAAGAAGGTATAACGGCTTTGATGTTGGCGGCAAAAAACGGGCATATGAAAGTTGTCGATCTGTTACTGCAAAGAGACGCCGATGTTAATGTAAAAGATACCGATAATCGGACTGCTTTAATCTGGGCAGCCATGAAGAATCATATGGAAGTTGTTGGAGTATTAATTAATTCGAGTGTCGATGTTAATGTAAAAAATCGTAACGGTAAGACTGCTTACGATTTGGCAAATAATGAAATTAAGGCCTTATTAATAAATAAATTTCCCGAAATCGAAAGACATTTTTATAAAAAAGAAATAAAAAAGGGGGCAAAATTTACCGTTATCATAGCTGCCGTTGCAGTAGTCGGTGCTATCGTTGTTTCCGTTTTAGGTGAAATGACGAATTTAATCGGAAATAAGCTTTTTATGGAAAATAAAACGGCTATTATTGCGGTTTCATGCCTTGCTGCCGCTGGGGTAATTGTTGCCGCTCTCGGATCGTCAACCAGAGCGATCAAAGCTAAAACGCAAATCGATACCGTTAAAGCCGAAGCCAAGCAATTGCTCAATAAGGCTTTATCTTAAAATAATTTTTTCTAAACCACCTTTTTGCCGATTTAAAACTTTACATACTTTTTTCATTCGTAATATTTATATTTTACCCAGGAAAATATCGTTTCTACTCTCGGTAATTTTGTTTCCCGATTCCGAAATTTCTTTTTCTAATTCGGTAAATTTTAACGATAAACGGGCAATAAAAAATTTGATCAGTCCGAATTAGCGTTGAAAAATTAACTATTTTTTTTTATAATTAACTGGCATATGGAGATTATCAAGATATTAAGAAAAATAAAAAAAAGCCATGGGAAATGTTATCACGAAAAATAAAAATGACAAATATGATTTTATATTGGAGGTAAAACAAGGGCATAGGGATGTTGTCAAGGTATTAATTAATAAAGGTGCCGATGTTGATGCACGAGATGAGAAAGATGAAACCGCTTTAATATTGGCATTAAGGGAAGGGCATACGGATGTTGCCGAGCTGTTAATTAGTAAAGGTGCCGATGTTAATGCACGAACTACAGAAGGTGAAACCGCTTTAATATTGGCATTAAAGAAAGGGTATACGAATATTGCCGAGATATTAATTAATAAAGGTGCCGATGTTAATGCACGAACTACAGAAGGTGAAACCGCTTTAATATTGGCATTAAGGGAAGGGCATACGGATGTTGCCGAGCTGTTAATTAGTAAAGGTGCCGATGTTAATGCACGAACTACAGAAGGTGAAACCGCTTTAATATTGGCATTAAAGAAAGGGTATACGAATATTGCCGAGATATTAATTAATAAAGGTGCCGATGTTAATGCACGAACTACAGAAGGTGAAACCGCTTTAATATTGGCATTAAGGGAAGGGCATACGGATGTTGCCGAGCTGTTAATTAATAAAGGTGCCGATGTTAATTTAAGAGAAGATGGGCAGTTCAATAGGACTGCTTTAATACATGCGGCAAGAGAAGGGTATACGAAAGTTATCGAGATATTAATTGATGCGGGTGCTTGTATTAATGAAAAAGATATGTTCGGTCAGACCGCTTTAATGTATGCGTTACAAAGTGAGTGTACTTGTACTGGTGTTGCCAAGTTACATACTGATGTTGCCAAGATATTAATTGCACAAGGTGCCGATGTTAATGCACAAACTGAACGAGGTATTACCGCTTTAATATATGCGTTACAGAGCGGGTATGTTGATGTTGCCAAGATATTAATTGCACAAGGTGCCGATGTTAATTTTAAGAGCAGAAAAGATTGGACCCCTTTAATATGTGCATCAAAGTATGGGCGTACGGAAATTGCCAAGATATTAATTGCACAAGGTGCCGATGTTAATGCACAAACTGAAGAAGGTGAAACCGCTTTATTTGCGTTACAAATTGCACAAGGTGCCTATGTTAATGCAACTGAAGAAGGTAAAACCGCTTTACTTGCGTTACAAAATGAGCATACTGCTATTGCCAAGCTATTACTTAGTAAACAAGATATCGATATTAACGTAAAAGATCGTAACGGTAAAACGGCTTACGATTTGGCAAATAATGAAATTAAAGCATTAATAATAAATAAATTTCCCGAACTCAAAGGACGTGTTTATAAAAAAGAGATAAAACGAGGGGCAAAAATTGCCCTTCCGGTAGCTATGGTTCCGGCAATCGGTGCTATAGTTATTTCCGTTTTAAGTGAAACGACGAACTTAATCGGAAACAAGCCTTTTACGGAAAATAAAATCGCTATTATGACGGTTTCGTGCCTTGCTGCCGCTGCGGTAATTATTGTCGCTCTCGGCCCGGCAATCGCGGCAATCAAAGCTAAAACGCAAATTGATGCCGTTAAAGCTCAACAAGTTCAAAATGAAAAAAAGCAAGCATCATCTAATTCGGCCTGAACAAATTTTGCTGTGCTATTTCATACATTTAAAGTAATTTTTAAAAAATATTTTTCCCGATTCTTGATCAACGTATTTTGTCTTATAATGTTTTATAATTTTTAATTTTATCTCGTAATTTGGCCGCTAACTCGAAGTTTAGCTCTTCCGCAGCTTGTAACATTTCTTTTTCCAGTTTTTCGACATCTATCTTTTCCGCTTTCTTTTCTGCTTTTTTGGGTTCGTCTTTTATAAAAGTTGCAGCTAATTTCTTTTTTATCGACGCCGGAGTGATATTATGCTTTTTATTATATTCTTGTTGGATTTTACGCCTACGCTTGGTTTCATCAAGCGCTCTTTGCAGCGAACCGGTCATTTTATCGGCGTATAATATCACTCTTCCTTCAACATTTCTGGCAGCCCTTCCTATTGTTTGAATTAATGAAGTTTCGGAGCGTAAAAAACCTTCTTTATCCGCATCTAAAATTGCTATTAGTGCGCATTCTGGTATGTCCAAACCTTCACGCAATAAATTCACTCCGATTATCACGTCGATCTCGCCCGAACGTAATTTATGAATTATTTCCACTCTTTCCAAAGTGTCGACGTCGGAATGAAGATATTTCACCTTAATATTAATTTCTTGCATATATTCGGTTAGATTTTCTGCCATTTTTTTAGTTAAAGTCGTAACCAAAATCCGGTAACCTTTTTCAATTGTGTGTTTGCATTCGTGTAACAGATCGTCCACTTGATTTTCTACGGGTCTTACTATGCATTTCGGATCGACCAAACCGGTAGGCCTTATTACTTGTTCTATTATTTGTCCATCGATTTTATTTAATTCGTATTTACCCGGGGTAGCGGAAACATAAATCGTATTCGGCTTCATTTTTTCCCATTCTTCGAATTTAAGCGGACGGTTATCCAAAGCTGACGGTAAACGGAAACCATGTTCGACCAAGTTACTTTTTCGCACTTTATCTCCATTATACATAGCATTAATTTGCGGAACGGTAACGTGACTTTCGTCAATAAAAAGCAGCGAATCTTGCGGCAAATATTCGAATAGCGTTGGTGGTGGCTCTCCCGGATTTTTTCCGGACAGATACCTAGAATAATTTTCAATACCTTTACACGTTCCGGTTTCACTAATCATTTCAATATCGAAATTTGTTCTCTGTTCTATCCGTGTTCCTTCCAAAATCATGTTTTTTTCTTTGCAAAATTTTATTTGCCGACCCAATTCGTTTTTAATCATTTTTAATGCTTGTTTCAAAGTAGGGCGAGGAGTGACGTAATGGCTATTGGCAAAAACGATAATTTTTTCTAACTTTGCCGTTTTTTCTCCCGTTAGCGGATCGAATTCGCTGATTTCGTCAATTTCGTCGCCGAAAAACGATATTTTCCATGCTCTGTTTTCATAATGGGAAGGAAATATGTTAATTAAATCGCCTAGAACGTTGAATTTACCTCTTTCAAGTACAGTATTATTGCGCTCGTATTGGAGCTCTATTAATTTTGTTTGTAATTGCCGTACGGAAATTTTTTCTCCCAATTTGAGAGAGATCGTCATTTGTAAATATAATTCTGGCGCGCCCAAACCGTAAATACAAGATACACTGGAGACTACTATTACGTCTTTTCGTTCTAATAAAGATCGTGTTGCCGAATGCCTAAGCCTATCTATACGTTCGTTTATCAAAGCATCTTTTTCGATGTAAGTATCAGTTTTGGCAATATATGCTTCCGGTTGGTAATAATCGTAATAAGAAACAAAATATTCTACCGCATTATTAGGAAAAAAATCGCGCATTTCCTCATATAATTGGGCAGCTAACGTTTTGTTGTGGGCAATAATTAAAGCAGTTTTTTGCGTTTTTTCAATAACGCCGGCCATAGTTAAAGTTTTCCCCGATCCGGTTACGCCTAGCAAAACTTGATCTTGTGTGTTTTTATCTATCCCGTTAACCAATTGATCGATAGCATTTTTTTGATCGGCGGAAGGTTTGAATTCGGTTATTAATTTGAACTCCATAAGTAAAAGTATAGCATAAGAAAATAGAATTTTTATTTCATAATCAATCTACGTTTTAGCTTTAATTTATCTTAAAATTATTTATCTGTATGAAGACAAGTGAGATAATTTGTTAAAAAATATGATTATTGCTAATTTTTAAGTATACTAACAATGGTGGACACAAGTAAAATTTCGATCATCGAGCACATAAGGGAATTACGTACCAGGATCATTGCTTCGTTATTGGTTTTTCTTTGTGTCTTTATTTTATGTTATTATTTTTCGGAACACATATATAATTTTTTGCTAGCTCCTTTAGCCCAGTTAGAAAAAGACAATACCGAATTTAGTTTAATATATACCGGTCTTACTGAAGCTTTTTTTGTCTATTTAAAAGTATCGGCTTTAGCCGCATTATTGATTTCTTTGCCTTTTTTAATATGGCAGTTATATTTATTCGTTGCACCCGGGCTTTACGATAAAGAAAAAGCAATTATTTTACCTTACCTAATTGCATCCCCGTTATTGTTTATGCTGGGAGTGATAGTCGTATATTACTACATTTTTCCTTTAGCTTGGGAATTTTTCGTCAGTTTCGAATCGGACGGTAGTGAAACGGTAGGGAAACTTTCAATCGAGTTTATGCCTTCGGTCGCAGAATACTTGGATCTGGTTGTGCAACTAATGTTTGCGTTCGGTCTTTCTTTTCAATTACCCGTAATATTAACTTTACTTACCCATGCTGGATTTTTAACCGCAAAATCTTTAATCAAAAAAAGAAGATTGGCCGTAGTAATGATATTTATTATCGCGGCAATACTTACTCCTCCCGATATATTCAGCCAAATAGGTTTGGCGATTCCTATGTTGTTGTTATATGAATTGTCGATTCTGGCTTGTAAATGGGTAGAAAAAAATAAATGAAGAAAAATACAGTTATTTTGATATGGAAAAAATAAACAAGATAGATCTTGACAGTTGCTCTTTTATCGTTATTTTATCGATCAAGGACAAAAAAAAGGAACAAAAATTTACCATAATAATCAACAAATATACCGATTAATCTTTATATTATTTTTAAGTCTTTATTATCCGAATTTATTATTAGCCGGAGTAAGATCAGATAATTCGATAGCAGTTGTAGTCTGTAATGTTGTTACTCAATTAACTGGTCCGATTGGCCAATCGGTTTCTACAGTAGCAGTTATCTTTATTGGAATAGGTTTATTTCTGGGTAAAATTTCATGGGGTCTTGCTTTAGGTATAGCTGTGGGAATGGGGATGTTATTCGGTGCTGAAAACATAGTAGTATGGATTAGCGGTAGCGATCAGTTTACTTGTAAAATATAGGAAAATGAAGTTTAACGATAACCTTTTTTATTATTTGTTTAATCTGAAATTTATCTTTGATTTTTTATCTCAAAAGCATTTGTTTTATTATCTTTAATAAAAGTAAATACTAAAATTAATGCTAGTGATATTGCACAAAACATTTATAAACTAAATTAAATAAGAGATGTAGCTAATTAATTGGAAAAAATGTTTGTTGTATATAATTCCTTATCGTGTTATCAAATTATTTAATAGTTCTTTATGTAAAATTAAAGCAAATATAAAATGTCGATTACTTCAAATAAAAAAAAAGAAATTATCGTTGAACATCGGTTACATAAAACTGATACGGGTTCTGCAAAAGTACAAGTAGCGATTTTAACCGAACGTATTAATAATATAACGGAACACTTAAAAATATTTAGAAAAGATTTGCATTGTAAACGCGGTTTGCTAAAGCTTGTCAATCGAAGAAAAAAATTGCTTTTTTATATCAAGAACGACAGTGAAAGCGCATATAATGATTTAACTGAAAAATTAAGAATAAGGAAGTAAATAATGTCTAAAATAATAACAAAAGATATGAAATGGGATGGTGCCCCTTTATATCTGGAAACAGGTATAATAGCTAAGCAAGCTTCGGCTTCGGTTTTAGTCCGTTACAACGATACTACGGTTTTAGCAACGGTTACTATGGGGAAAGATAATAAAATTATCGGTGAAAGTAAAATAAATATCAGAACGGCATTGACGGTAAATTTTGTTTATAAAGCTTATGCAAAATGCAAAATTCCCGGTGGCTTTGTCAAGAGAGAAGGAAAACCTACGGAACGTGAAATTTTAGCGTCTCGAATAATCGATAGGGCTATCCGACCGTTATTTCCAGGCGAATTTAAGGATGAAGTTCATGTAGTTTGTACTTTGTTGACTTATGACGATTTGGTAATCCCCGAAGTACCTTCTTTAATCGCTGTTTCCGCTGCATTAAATATTTCCGAAATTCCATTCTTAAATACTGTTGTAGCAGCTAATGTAGGTTATGACAGTGAAAATTATCAATTAAATAATAATATAAAAGAAGAAAATAGTATGCTTGATCTTATAGTGGCGGGAACGAAAGATTCCATTTCAATGGTTGAAGCTCAGGCTAACGAACTCACCGAAGGTATAATGCTTAACGGAATAATGTTCGGTCATGATAATATTAAGCCGGTAATTAACTTTATCGATGAATTTTCCAATGAAGCTAGAGTTAAAGGAAAAATCTCTATAAAACCCGTGACAAATGAAAAAATAGCCGAATTAGTAAAAAATAAATGTAAAAGCAAAATTGAAAAAGTTTACGATGATGCCTCTTCTAAGGAGGTAAGGCATAATTTGCTTGAAACAATTGCAAATGATGTAATAGCTTCTTGTAAAGAAGAAGACCATCTTTATATTGAAGATGAATTACATCGGCTTGAAAAAGATATAGTACGAAACAACATTATTGAAAGTAATAGAAGAATGGACGGAAGAAAAAATGACGATATAAGAAATATCGATATAGTTACCGACATATTACCACAAATTCACGGTTCTGCTTTATTTACCAGAGGAGGAACGCAAGCATTAGTAACTATTACTTTGGGCAGTCATGACGATGAGCAAATTGTTGACGGTTTAGAAGGAAGTAGCAGAGAAAATTTTATCTTACATTATAATTTTCCTCCTTATTCGGTTGGTGAATCAACAAGCTTAAGGGCTCCAGGTCGTCGTGAAATAGGTCATGGAAGGTTGGCTTCGCGTGCACTTCAAGCAGTATTATCAGATAAAAATAAATTTCCTTATACCGTTAGGGTGGTTTCTGAAATTACCGAATCAGACGGGTCTTCTTCTATGGCTACAGTTTGTGGTTCTTCTTTGGGCTTAATGGTTGCTGGAGTGCCAATTAAATCTCATGTGGCGGGAATAGCAATGGGCTTGGTTAAGAGAGATGAAAAATACGTTATCCTTTCTGATATTTTAGGTGATGAAGATCATTTGGGAGATATGGATTTTAAAGTTGCTGGAACGACAACAGGCATTACCGCTTTACAAATGGATATAAAAATTTCTGGGATCGATAAAGATATTATGCATAAAGCTTTAGAACAAGCTTGTGAAGGAAGAATGCATATACTTGATAAAATGAACAATGCTATAAGTAAGCCGAACGATAGCTTAAAAGATAATGCTCCGCAAATTGCAACATTACGAATCGATCCTGAAGACATTACCAAAGTAATAGGTACGGGAGGCAGGATAATAAAAAATATATGTGAAACCAGTGCTGCAAAAATTGACATAGAGCCTAATGGAAAAGTGCTTATTTCCGCAAGTAATAGTGAATCTATGAAAATAGCAAAGGATATGCTTGAAAACATTTTAGCAGTACCGAAAATAAGAACTGTTTATGATGCTCATATTACTGGTATAGCTGAATTTGGTGTTTTTGCGAAATTTTTGTCTAATATGGAAGGATTAATACATATTAGTGAAATACAAGATGATCGTGTAGAATCTATAGAAAATTTAATGAAGATCGGTGATAAAGTAAAAGTAGTGGTTTTATCTGTTGATCGTGACAATAAAGTTCGCCTTTCTATGAAGTATGTCGATCAAGAATCGGGAGAAATATTTTCCGAAGATTATTCTAAAGCATTGAAATCTCAACCGAAAATAATTGCTGGAAATAAAAAAAGAAGGAATGAGCGTAGCGGTAATAATCGTAGCGAAAGAAATAATCATCAAAAAGGTAACCAAAGATTTAAATTTTTTTAATCCTATAAAAAAATACTGCAATTATTCAAGCTTTTTATTAAATATAAAAAGCTTGAAAATTATTAAATTTAATTATGTTTTCTGCTCGATTTTTTTGATCTTAAGCAGCGATTAATCACAACAAATAATTTCCAGTAAAACAAGCATCACAGTATTTTTTATTGTTTTTGATGACTTTATATAAATCTTCCAACATAGTAAATTTTAAGCTATCTACTCCGATTAATTTGCGGATTTCTTCTACCGTATTACCATTGGCGATAAGTTCACCTTTTTCCGGAGTGTCTATCCCGTAAAAACACGGATGAGTTATTGGAGGGCTGGAAATTCTCATATGTATTTCTTTCGCACCGGCATCCCTAACTAGCTGCACGATTTTGCGTGAGGTTGTACCGCGAACGATACTATCGTCAACCAATATAACTTTTTTTTCGTTAATGACTTCACAATTAATGTTGTGCTTAAGTTTTACGTTAAGGTTGCGCAAATCGAAAGTAGGTTGAATGAAGGTTCTGCCAACATAATGATTGCGAATGATACCGAATTCGAAAGGAAGTTTAGCTTCTTGAGCATAGCCGATAGCAGCGGGAACTCCCGAATCGGGAACGGGAACGACTAAATCTGCATGATTTTTTGTTTCGTCGTTTTTTGCCATTTCCTTGCCGATTTCTTTACGCACTCTGTAAACCGATAATCCGTCTATGATACTATCCGGTCTTGCAAAATATATGTATTCGAAAATGCATGATTTTTGTTCGTTTTGTGAAAAAGGAAAAATGCTTTTAGTGTTATTATTTTTATCGATTATCAATATCTCTCCCGGTTTTATATCTCGAATAAAATCGGCATTTATTATATCGAATCCGCAAGATTCTGAAGATATTACGTAAGATTTGTTTAATTTTCCCAAAGCTAGCGGCCTTATTCCCATAGAGTCGCGAATTGCCATTATATTATCTTCAGTCATGATAACAAGTGAATAAGCTCCTTTTATTTGCAAAATGGCATCGATAATACAATCCGTTAAATTGTTTTTTTTACTTGCGGCAATTAAATGAATTAAAATTTCCGTATCTACATCTGATCTGAAAATACAACCTCGCTTTGTTAAATTTTGCCTTAATTTTTCCGCATTAATTAAATTTCCATTGTGAGCAAGTGCTATTATATTACTGAATGAAGTAGTTGTGAATATAGGTTGTTGTAGAGTATCGTTAAATTTATTTCCGCTAGTAGAATAACGAACATGACCTATGGCAAAATTACTTTGTAAAGTGTTGAATTTGTCAAAATGATCGTTTATTTGGCCTGAAACGTAATCTGCCGAAATATTTCCTTCTTGCGTTTTTACTGCAATTCCAGCACCTTCTTGGCCTCGATGTTGTAGTGCATGTAAACCTAAAGCACAATAAGCAGGTGCTCTTTCCATGTTATTTATTGCAAAAACACCACATTTTTCTTTTATACCCATAACGAAAGAATAAACGTTTTTTGTTACGGGTAAATATTTTTTAACGATTTTTAAATTTTCGAATTTGGTGTTAACAAGTAATTAACATTTTTTTGTTAAAGATTGACAATATTCGCAAAAAAAAGTTTTGCGACCAAATTGAAAAAATTTAATAATAGGATTGTTACAAACGTTACACTTTTCCTGTTGATAAACTTTTAATTTGTTTTGAAAAAAACCTTTATTATTTAGCGGAGTACGATAATTGGCAAATGTCGTGCCACCGGCATCGATTGCTTTTCGTAATACTTTTTTTATCGAAGCAATTAAAATTTTACATTCTACCGGAGTTAAAGAATTAGCAATTTTAAACGGAGAAATTTTTGCTTCGAACAGTATTTCGCAAGCGTAAATATTTCCTATTCCGGCAATAATTTTTCCGTTAAGCAAAATATTTTTAATTTTGGTATTTCTTTTTCTTAAAGCTTTAAATAAGTCTTCGCCAGTATAATGATCGTCTAACGGTTCGGGACCTAAATCGGTAAAAAATTTATCCGGATCGTAAGTAAAAAAAGTGCTGCCAAACCTCCTGGGGTCATTAAACGTTAATTTGTCTCCTCCCGCCAAATTAAAAATTAAATGATCGTGAGAATTATTTTCGGAATTATAAAGTAAAGCTCCGGTCATGCCCAAATGAAAGATAAGATGTAAATTATTTTTATCGTTCGTTTTAATTATAATATATTTTGCTCGCCGATATATCTTCTTGGGAATTAAGCCTACAATAACATGTTCGAATTTATTATCGATTGGCGTGCGTAAATCTCTTTTATTAATTTTAACGGAAAGTATTTTCTTATCGATTAAGATTTTTTCGAGTTCTTTGCAGATTGTTTCAATTTCCGGAAGTTCAGGCATTTTTTTGCTTTTCGTCTTAGTATGTTAGCTTTTAATTTATCGGCTTTTTTTTTATTCGTCATAATTTTCGGTGGGCGATGAGGGACTCGAACCCCCGACATTTTCGGTGTAAACGAAACGCTCTACCAGCTGAGCTAACCACCCTATAAAAAAAGAAAGTATATGAAATATATCTTAATATGTAAAATTTCTTCTGATGTTTTTTCAATAAATGTTGCTAAAAGCTTTAATAAATAAAGATCGTGATAAATCTAATCGAATCTTTGTGCTATTTTTTTCTCGTCATCGCTTAATAGCAAATAAAAATATCTTTAATAAAATCAGTTAAAGCCGATAATAGATCAAATTGTTGGCAAAAAGAGATTAATCGTAGAAAACAAATTCTTCATTTTTTCTCGCTTCGATTAATTTGGTAAAAGTTTTATCTTCTTCAAAATTCTAAAATTTCTTTTTCTAATTCGGCAAAATTTACTTCGCTTTTTATTTGCGAGTAATGCTTTTTCGTTTTGACATTTTAACGATAAACTGGGCAATGAAAGATCCGATCCGAATTAAAGCTTGACAAATTAACTATTTTTTTTATAATTAATTAGGAAAAATAATAAAAGGAAAGTCATGCAAAATAACTTAGTTTTGGCGGCAGAAAAAGGCGGAATAGACTTAAAAGAATTTAAGAGACTTATTCGATTGGAAACAGATAAGAGAGAAAAAATTAAAGCTTTGTGTAAAGCGGCAGATAAGAGACATAAAGAATTTGTCGAAGCATTGATTGTGATGACGGCGGTGTTGGTGTTGATGCACGAGATGAGTTTAATTGGACTGCTGCTTTAATGATTTATGCGGCAAGGGAAGGGCATAGTGATATTGTCAAGCCATTAATTGAAGAAAAGGCCAATGTTAATGCACAAACTAAAGAAGATTTTACCGCTTTAATGCATGCGTTACAGTTTTCCGAAATCGAAGCTAAAACGCAAATCGATGCCGTTAAAGCTGAAAGCCCGGGCATCGCACGATAAGAATTATCCCGAATAAATTTTTTAAATTATCTCTTCTTGCTGATTTAAAACATTGCATACTTTTTTATTGGTAATACCTCCGTTCTATCCCGGAAGATATGGTTTTTACTCTCGGTAATTTTATTCCCGATTCTAAAATTTCTTTTTCTAATTTGGCAAAATTTACTTCGCTTTTTATTTGCGAGTAATGCTTTTTCATTTTGATATTTTAACGATAAATTGGGCAATGAAAAATCCGATCCGAATTAAAGATTGACAAATTAACTATTTTTTTTATAATTTAGGAAAGATCATAAAAGAAAAGCTATGGAAAATGTATTGGTTGTGGCAATAAAAAGAAATGAAATAAGCTTAAAACAATTTAAGGATTTAATTCGGGATGAAACGGATAAGGGAAAAAAAATTGAAGCTTTGTTTAAAGCGGCAGATGAGGGACATAAAGAATTTGTCGAAGCATTGATTGATGCGGGTGTCGATGTTGATGCACAAGATGAGTTTAATTGGACTGTTTTAATGTATGCGGAAGGAAAGGGAATAGTGGATATTGCCAAGCTATTAATTGATTTGGGTGCCAATGTTAATGCAAAAGATTAAATCGGACCCCTTTATTTTTATGTAACGGGCATACGGAAATTGTCAAAGCATTAATTGATGCGGGTGTCGATGTTGATGCACAAGATGGGTTTAATTGGACTGCTTTAATGTATGTGGCAAGGGAAGGGAATAGTGAT